>NZ_BAAANT010000020.1:0-119636 GCF_039529945.1 Kitasatospora kazusensis
AGTCCCGCGCCTTGCGGCGCGGTGGGTGCCGCGGGGGCCGCCGCACCCTGTGCGCCGACCGGAGCCGGCCACAGGGGCGGGACGACGGCAGCCCCCACGAAGGTCCCCTCCGGCCCGTGGCGGGCCGGGAGGGAGGACACGGAGGGCCGGTCAGGGCCGACCGACGTGTCCGTGGCGGCGGCGAGGCCGGGGAGCCGCTCCCGTCCTGCGCTGCCGCCGTGCTCGGCGTCTTGCCGTGACCACCACATTGCCGGACGGTTGTTAACCGCGTGATGCGTGGACATGTCGTCTGCGTACCACTTCGCGTGGGGCGCCCGACGGATGCTCACCGGGTGACCGGAGCACTGGCAGGGGCGCGGGGCACTGCGCGAAGCGGTAGGCAACGGTCCTCGCCTCCCGACGTCGCGCAGTTCCCCGCACCCCTGGTCCTGGTGCTACTGACGGAGTCAGTGCCCCGCGCGGCCGGCCAGGAAGGCCAGCAGGTCCTGGCGGGTGACGATGCCCTGCGGCTTGCCCTCCACCAGCACCACGGCCGCGTCCGCCTTCTCCAGGACGTTCATCAGGCTGGTCACGGTCTCGCCCGAGCCGACCACCGGCAGCGGCTTGGACATCACCTTGTCCAGCGTGTCGGTGAGCTGGATGCGCTGCGCGAACAGGCCGTCCAGCACCTCGCGCTCGACCACCGAGCCGATCACCTCGCCCGCCATGACGTCCGGGTGGGCGGCGCCCGCCGAGACGACCGGCATCTGGGAGACGCCGAAGTCGCGCAGCACGCGGACGGCCTCGGCGACCGTCTCGGTCGGGTGCATGTGGACGAACTGCGGGATGCCCTCGTGCTCGATGGCGTCCTTGCGGGCCAGCACCTCGGAGATGTGCGCCTCGTCGGTGGCGGACGGCAGGAAGCCGTAGTCGGCCATCCAGTCGTCGTTGAAGATCTTCGAGAGGTAGCCGCGGCCGCCGTCCGGCAGCAGCACCACGACGACGTCGTCCGGGCCGAGCCGCTTGGCGACCTCCAGCGCGGCCACCACGGCCATGCCGCAGGAGCCGCCGACGAGCAGGCCCTCCTCCTTGGCCAGGCGGCGGGTCATCTGGAACGAGTCCTTGTCGGACACGGCGACGATCTCGTCCGCGACCTCACGGTCGTAGGCGGTCGGCCAGAAGTCCTCGCCGACGCCCTCGACCAGGTACGGACGGCCGGTGCCGCCCGAGTAGACCGAGCCCTCGGGGTCGGCGCCGATGACCTGGACCTTGCCGCCCGAGGCGTCCTTCAGGTACCGGCCGGTGCCGGAGATGGTGCCGCCGGTGCCCACGCCCGCGACGAAGTGGGTGATCTTCCCGTCGGTCTGCTCCCACAGCTCCGGGCCGGTGGAGTGGTAGTGGGAGGCCGGGTTCTCCGGGTTGGAGTACTGGTCCGGCTTCCAGGCGTTCGGGGTCTCCCGGACGAGGCGGTCCGAGACGTTGTAGTACGAGTCCGGGTGCTCCGGGGCGACGGCGGTCGGGCAGACCACGACCTCGGCGCCGTACGCACGAAGGGTGTTGATCTTGTCGGTCGAGACCTTGTCCGGACAGACGAAGATGCAGTGGTAACCCTTCTGCTGCGCCACGATGGCCAGGCCGACGCCGGTGTTGCCGGAGGTCGGCTCGACGATCGTGCCACCGGGCTTGAGCGCACCGGACGCCTCGGCGGCCTCGATCATGCGCATCGCGATGCGGTCCTTGACCGAGCCGCCCGGGTTGAAGTACTCGACCTTCGCCAGCACGGTCGCGCTGATGCCTTCGGTGACCTTGTTCAGCTTCAACAGAGGCGTGTTGCCGACCAGCTCGATGATCGAATTGCTGTACCGCACGGGGATCCTCCCGGTCTGGGGCGCTCTACTACTAAGGGTGCCCCAAAGCCTATGGCCACGGATGGCCGATGCTCACCGCTAGCGCGCCGCGCGGACGGGTACCAAGGTGTGGAGAGGCACGGCGGCAGCCCGGCGAGGGCCGACTGAAGGGGGTCCAGCGTGTCCGGGGCACAGGAGTCGAGGGCCCGGGTGGCCCGGCGGATCGCCACGGCGGCCGCGTACGGGGGTGGCGGGCTCGGTCTGCTGGGCGTCGGCCTGGTCGGGCTGCTGGTCACCGAGAGCAGGCTCGCCGTCCGGGCGGTGGGCCGGCTGGCGGGCGAGCCGCCCAGGGCGGACGGGGTGTACGGGGACGGCTTCACCGATCCGGTGGCGGGCGGCAGCGCCCCGGAACCGCCGATCCTGCTCGCCTTCCTGGGCGACTCCACGGCGGCCGGGCTGGGCGTGGCACGCGGGCAGGAGACGCCGGGCGCACTGCTGGCCGCCGGGCTCGCGGCCGTCGCCGAGCGCCGGGTGCGGCTGCTCAACGTGGCGAAGTCGGGCGCCCGCTCCGCCGACCTGGCCCGGCAGGTCGAGCTGGCGGTGGCGCAGCGGCCCGATCTGGCGGTGGTGATGATCGGGGCCAACGACGTCACCCGGCACACCCCGGCCGCCCAGTCCGTCCGGCAGCTCGGCGAGGCCGTCCGGGCCCTGCGGGCGGCGGGGTGCGAGGTGGTGGTCGGCACCTGCCCGGACCTGGGCACCATCAAGCCCGTCCGGCCGCCGCTGCGCTGGGTGGCGCGGCGGCTGAGCCGCCAGCTGGCGGCCGCGCAGACCATCGCGGTGGTGGGCAACGGCGGCCGTACCGTCTCGCTCGGCTCGCTGCTCGGTCCGGAGTTCGCGGCCCGCCCGGAGATGTTCGCCTCGGACCGCTACCACCCGTCCGCACAGGGGTACGCCACGGCGGCGATGGCCCTGCTGCCCTCGCTCTGCGCCGTCCTGGACCTCTGGCCGTCGGACCTGGCCCCCGAGGCCCCGGCCCGCGACGGCGTGGTCCTGCCGGTCGCGGTGGCGGCCGCGGCGGCGGCCGGGCAGTCCGGCACCGAGGTGGCGGCGGCCGACCCGGAGGCCGGGGTCTGGCACTGGGCGCAGCTGAGGCACCGGTTGCGGCTCGGGCTGCCGGGCGAGCCCGGCGCGGCGAGCGCGGCGGACCCGGCGGGCGGGGCGTCGGCGAACTCACACGCGGGCACAGGTGACGTTCGAGCTACTTAACGGTAACTTTCCTCACGAGCATCACACTTGGTCGAGCCATACTGCTAAGTGAATGGTCAGTAGCCAGCAAGGTCACCCAGCGAGGAGCCCCCATGCCCGAAGCCGTCATCGTCAGCGCCGCCCGTTCGCCGATCGGCCGGGCCTTCAAGGGCTCGCTCAAGGACGTCCGCCCGGACGACCTGACGGCGCAGATCATCGCGACCGCGCTCGCCAAGGTGCCCGAGCTCGACCCGCGCCAGATCGACGACCTGATGCTCGGCTGCGGCCTGCCCGGCGGCGAGCAGGGGCACAACCTGGCCCGTATCGTCGCGGTCCAGATGGGCATGGACTACCTGCCCGGCACCACCCTCACCCGGTACTGCGCCTCCTCGCTGCAGACCACCCGGATGGCACTGCACGCGATCAAGGCGGGCGAGGGCGACATCTTCATCTCGGCCGGCGTCGAGACCGTGTCGCGCTCGGTCAAGGGCACCTCGGACGCCATGCCGGGCACCCTGAACCCGTTCTTCGACGACGCGCTGGCCCGGACGGCCAAGCGCGCCGCGGAGGGCGGCGGCGAGTGGCACGACCCGCGCGAGGACGGGCTCGTCCCGGACGCGTACATCGCGATGGGCCAGACCGCGGAGAACCTGGCGGCGCTCAAGGGCGTCACCCGGGCCGACCAGGACGAGTTCGGCGTCCGCTCGCAGAACCTCGCCGAGGCGGCCATCAAGGCCGGCTTCTGGCAGCGCGAGATCACGCCGGTCACCACCCCCGACGGCACCGTGGTGTCGCAGGACGACGGCCCGCGCGCGGGCGTCACGCTGGAGGCCGTCTCGGGCCTCAAGCCGGTGTTCCGCCCGGACGGCACCGTTACCGCCGGCAACTGCTGCCCGCTCAACGACGGCGCCGCCGCCCTGGTGATCATGTCCGACACCAAGGCCCGGGAGCTGGGCATCACGCCGCTCGCCCGGGTGGTCTCCACCGGCGTCAGCGCCCTCTCCCCCGAGATCATGGGCTACGGCCCGGTCGAGGCCTCCCGCCAGGCGCTCAAGCGCGCCGGGCTGACCATCGACGACATCGACCTGGTGGAGATGAACGAGGCCTTCGCGGCCCAGGTCATCCCGTCCTACCGCGACCTGGGCGTCGACATCGACAAGCTGAACGTCAACGGCGGCGCGATCGCCGTCGGCCACCCCTTCGGCATGACCGGCGCCCGGATCACCGGCACGCTGATCAACTCGCTGCAGTGGCACGACAAGCAGTTCGGCCTGGAGACCATGTGCGTCGGCGGCGGGCAGGGCATGGCGATGGTCATCGAGCGACTGAGCTGAGACCCGGCGCCGGGCCGACAGCCGGCACCACCCGTTTGGGGTGACAGTACGTAATTGAGGGCCGGATCACATTCCATTCGTGATCCGGTCCTCTTTTCGTCCCCGAAACGCGTTTTCGTCGACGCCCCGAAGTCGGACAACTCCGCAGCGTATAACGGTGCTAGCTAACAATTTGAGGACAAGGAGGTAAGTCACAGACAAATCGGACATCTAGCCCTGCGGTATCGGGGTCCGATGCGGCAGTGTGGAGACGTAACCCCGTTCCACTCCTCGCTAGGAGTACGTTCCGTGAGCGTCGTCTACACCATTCTGCTGCTGGTCCTGATCGCCCTGTGCACCACCGTCCTGCTCCACCTGCGCGGGCTCTCCCGCCACCTGGAGGAGCAGCGGTCGGCCACCGTCGCCCCCGTCCCGGCCACCGTCGACGAAGCGGTCATACGCCGGGCCGTCGTCGAGGCCCTCGCGGTCGACCGCGAGCGGGAGATCGCCGAGGCCCGGGCGTTCTGGGCCGACCAGGAGTCCCGCGCGGTGGAGGACGCCCCGCTCTTCGACTCGCCCTTCGCCGGCACCACCCCGTTCACCAGCACCGGGCTGACCGCCGCCGAGGAGTGGCCGCTGTTCTTCCCGCGCCCGACCGGCCCGCAGGACGCGGTGGACAGCGCCGGCACCATGGACCCGGAGTTCGGCGAGGCGCTGCGCTCGGCGCTGGAGGAGCTGATCAACGACGGCGACGGCTCCACCGGCGGCGTCAGCCGCCCGGGCCACCCCGCCTTCGGCCACCCCGCGTCCGGCGGCACCGAGGCGGCCGGCGAGGCCAAGGCCCGCCGCGAGGCCGACCTGCTCGCCACCGGCCTGGAGGCCGGTCTGCTGGACGCCGACCCGGCGGCGGACACCGAGCCGGTGTCCGCTCCCGACCCCCGCCGGCACCCCTCGCACCCGGACTTCGTCCCGAGCCAGACCCCGTCCCGGGAGTGGACCGACACCCGGCTGGCCACCCTCGCCGACGAGCGGATCGCCCTCACGGACGTCCGTCCCGGCCCGCTGGGCACCCTCGACGTGTACGCCTTCGCCGACGGCACCACGCTCTGCGTGGCCCCGGGCGACCGCGAGGCGGCCTACCGCCTGATCGACGCCGTCCGGGCCGGCGAGGACGTCCGGCTGCTCGGCGGCTCGCGCTTCTCCGGTTCGTACTCGCTGACCTTCTCGACCGACGAGGACGCGGTGTACGTCCTGGCCGACCGGGTGGTCGCCAGCATCTGACCGCGGCGACGGCGGAAGGCCGGCCGAGTCCTGGGGTTACGGACTCGGCCGGCCTTCCGCCGTTCCGGCCGCAGCCGGGCTCACTCCGTCAGGTCGGCGACCCTGGGGTCGGCCCGTCAGGTCGGCAACCTTGGGGTCACTCCGTCAGGTCGGTCACCGCGCGGACTGCGGCGACCGCCTCCTCCAGCACGAACGCGTCGCCCACCAGGGCCAGCTCGTGCCCGGCCACCGCAAGCTGGTCGCCCACCGCGAACGGTCCGGCGTCCGGGAACGGCCGCACCGGCTCGCCGCCCGCCACCAGCGCCGTCCCGGCCAGCCGCCGGGCCAGCGCCAGCCCGGCGTCGGCCCGCGACGGGTACCCGGGCACCGGTCCGCGCAGCCGGCTCTGCGGCATCGCGCGGAAACGGTCCGCCAGGCGGTCGACTGCGTCCAGCAGGGTCTTCGCTTCAGACATGGACCGAGGGTATCGCCGCAGCGCCCGGCCGGTGGCGCGGCAGCCGGCCGGGACGGCACCGGTGGCGGTGGCGGGTGGCGGGTGGCGGTGGCGGCCGGCGAGCCGGCCCGGAGGTTCGGAGGGCCGGAAAACGCGCGACATCGGCGGGTACGGAGTCGTACCCGCCGATGTCGCGAAGGCCGTTCGTCCGGCGGAGCCGGTCAGTCGTCGGAGCCGGTCAGTCGTCGCCGCGCAGGATCGCGATCAGGCGGAGCATCTCCAGGTAGATCCAGACCAGCGAGAGCGTCAGCCCGAAGGCGGCCCGCCATGACTCCTGCTGGGGAGCGCCCCGGCGGATGGCCTCCTCGATCTCGGCGAAGTCGAGCGAGAGGAAGAACGCGCCGAGGCCGATGCCGACCACGCCGACCAGGATGCCCAGTGGGCCGGAGTTCAGGCCCATGCTCGCGCCGAAGATCGAGGCGACCGCGTTGACCAGCAGCAGGAGCACGAAGCCCATCGCCACCGTCAGACCGATCCGGGTGTAGCGCGGGGTGACCCTAATCCGGCCGCTCTTGTAGGCGATCAGCATCGCCGCGAAGACCGCCGCCGTGCCCAGCACCGCCTGGATCGCGATCCCCGGCAGGGCCGTGTTGAGCGCGTTGGTGACGGCCCCGAGGAAGAAGCCCTCCAGCCCCGCGTAGACCAGGATCAGCGGCGGGCTGACGCTCCGCTTGAAGCTGATCACCATGCCGACCACGAACGCCGCCAGGGCCGCCGCCACGGCGATGCCGTAGTTGGCCACCGGGAGCGCGAACCAGGCGACCGCGCCGGCGGCCACCAGGGTCAGCAGCGTCAGCGCCGTCCTGGCGACCACGTCGTCCATGGTCATCCGGCCGGTGCGGAGCGGGCCCGCGGCCGGCGCCTCGTACATCGCGGCCAGCTGCTGGTCCGTCAACTGCCCGGACTGCGGCGACCTCGCGTACGGGTTGTTGCCGTACGGGTCGCCCTGGTACTCCGCCCCGCCCCGCTGGTTGTTTCCGGGGGCCGCGTATCCCGACCCGCGGGTGAAGGATCCCTCCCGCGAGAAGACCGGGTTGCTGCTTCTCATGCTCATTCCCTCCGGGGCGGCACGGCACCGCCCACATTTCCAAGGGTAATGCCTTGGCAAAGGGGCGGGCCTACGCCGCGAGGATGACTCACCTGCGACCGAACGAAAGGAGGTTGGTGCCCGGGGCCGGACTCGAACCGGCACGGCCTCGCGGCCAAGCAGTTTTAAGCTGCCCGTGTCTGCGTTCCACCACCCGGGCGTACTGCGACATCGCCCCGGCCAGTGGCCGGAAGGTGCTCCGCCGCTGTACGGGATACCCCTGAGACTAGTCGCCCGACTACCCCTCGCGCATGTTCCCGGCCAGGAAGTTGTCATGTTTCCTTGCCATCTGACGAACAGTCCGTGATCCGGACGGCCACCCGCCCGAACCGGCCAGGGACGAGTCCGGAAAGCGTCCCTCAGGGTCGGTGTCATACCGGAGGAGGAGACCTTCACGCCCCGCATACGCCCAGGGGCGGTCCGGGCAACCGTCCCCCGGAGCGACGAAAACCCAAGGTCGGGCAAAGGACCATTGAGTAGCGGTCGGTACTCGACCCACTCGAACGCCCGACCACGCCCGACCGTGCTCGATCACTTCCGATCATGTCCGATCACGCCCGACCACTTCGACAGGAGCTTCACGTGACCTCGACGACCGCAACCGCCGTCCGTACCGGCCAGGCGGCCGCCCGCGCCACCGGCCTCAACAAGGTCTACGGCGAGGGCGAGACACGAGTCGTCGCCCTGGACAACGTGAGCGTGGTCTTCCCGCAGGGCCAGTACACCGCGATCATGGGCCCGTCCGGCTCCGGCAAGTCCACCCTGATGCACTGCATGGCCGGGCTCGACACGGTCTCCTCCGGCTCCTCGATGATCGGCGAGACCGAGCTCGTCGGGCTGCGGGACAAGCAGCTGACCAAACTGCGCCGGGAGCACATCGGCTTCGTCTTCCAGGCGTTCAACCTGCTGCCGACACTGACGGCACTGGAGAACATCACGCTCCCGATGGACATCGCGGGCCGCAAGGTCGACCAGCGGTGGCTGGACACGGTGGTGGAGACCGTCGGCCTGTCCGGCCGGCTCTCGCACCGCCCGAGCCAGCTCTCCGGCGGCCAGCAGCAGCGGGTGGCCTGCGCCCGGGCCCTGGCGAGCAAGCCCGACATCGTGTTCGCCGACGAGCCCACCGGTAACCTCGACTCCCGCTCCGGCGCCGAGATCCTCTCCTTCCTCCGCAACTCCGTCCGCGAGCTGGGGCAGACGGTCGTGATGGTCACCCACGACCCGGTCGCCGCCTCCTACGCGGACCGCGTGGTCTTCCTCGCCGACGGCCGGATCGTGGACGAGCTGGAGGGCCCGACGGCCGACAGCGTCCTGGACCGGATGCGCCGCTTCGACGCCAAGGGGCGGACGAGCTGACGCCTCGACAGCCGCCGCCCGCCCCGACTCCCCCAGGACGCACCCATGTTCCGCACCGCACTGCGCAATGTGCTGGCCCACAAGGGCCGTCTGCTGATGACGGCCCTCGCCATCATGCTCGGCACGGCCTTCGTGGCCGGCACCATGGTCTTCTCCGACACGCTCGGCCAGGCCATGAAGAACAGCTACTCCAAGAGCTACTCCGACATCGCCGTCCAGGTCACCGACTACTCGGCCGGCTCGGGTGCCCGCACCTCGCAGAAGGGCGAGCGCGCCTCCTCCCGGCTCGATGACGCCACCGTCCGGCAGATAGCCGCCCTGCCCGGTGCCGACAGGACCCAGGGTGTGGTGTCCGGCTTCACCGCCGTCGCCGACCACAAGGGCAAGCTGATCGGCGAGGCCTGGACGGCTCGCGGGGCCAACTACGCCCCCGACGCCTCCGGCAAGGACTCCCGCTACCCGATGGCCGACGGCCGCGGGCCGCAGAAGTCCGGTGAGATCGCGCTCGACCGGAGCACCGCCGACAAGGGCGGCTACAAGGTCGGCGACACCGTCCGGATCGCGGCCAACGGTCCGGCCCTCAACACCACCCTGACCGGCATCTTCACCACCGACGACCCGCAGGTCGGCTCCGGCGGCACGCTCACCCTGCTGGACACCGCCAGCGCGCAGAAGATGATGCTGACGCCCGGTCAGTTCAGCAGCATCACGGTGTCGGCCAAGCCCGGCACCTCCGAGGACGCGCTGCTCGGCGAGATCACCGCCAAGCTGCCGGGCGGCAACCACTTCACCACCGAGACCGGTCAGCAGCTGACCGACGAGCAGAGCAAGATGATCTCCGACAGCACCAGCGCGATGAAGACCATGCTGCTGGTCTTCGCCGCCATCTCACTCTTCGTCGGCATCTTCATCATCGCCAACACCTTCACCATGCTGATCGCCCAGCGGACGAAGGAGCTGGCGCTGCTCCGGGCCGTCGGTGCCAGCCGCCGCCAGGTCACCGAATCGGTGCTGGTCGAGGCCCTGCTGATCGGTGCCATCGCCTCGATCGCCGGTGTGGTCGCCGGCATCGGCATCGGCGCCGGGATGCAGGCGCTGGTCGGCTCGCTCAACTCGGGCATGCCCACCGGCCCGCTCGTCATCTCGCCCGCCGCCCTGCTGGTCGCACCCGCGGTCGGGATCGTGGTCACGGTGCTCTCCGCCGTGCTCCCCGCCGTCCGGGCCTCCCGGATCGCCCCGGTCGCCGCGATGAGCGGCGGGGACCAGCCGGCCACCCAGAAGAGCCTGCTGATCCGCAACATCATCGGCTCGGTGGTCGCCGGCGGCGGCCTCGCCCTGGTCGCCATGGGCGCCGCGACGGGCAGCAGCGCGGGCCGGCTCCCGGTCGGCTTCGGCGCGGCGCTCGCGCTGATCGGCATCTTCGTCCTGCTGCCGCTGCTCTCCCGCCCGGTGATCGCCCTGGTGGGCCCGCTGCTGAGCGGGCTGGCCGGCACCCCCGGCAAGCTGGCCCGGCTGAACGCCGTCCGCAACCCGCGCCGGACGGCCGCCACCGCCGCGGCCCTGACCATCGGTCTGACGCTGGTCAGCGCCCTCACGGTGCTCGGCGCCTCGGTCGGCGGGGCCGTCGACAAGGCCGTCACCAGCTCCATGAAGGCCGACTTCGACGTCAGCACGGCCAGCCGGACGGACCTGAGCCCCGAGGTCGTCGCCCAGATCGCCAAGGCTCCCGGGATCAGCGCCTCCAGCCCGCTGACCAACACCTACTGGAACTTCGACGGCACCGGCCGCTCGGTCAGCGGGATCGACGCCGGCAGCGTGGACCAGCTGCTCCAGCCCGTGATGACGAGCGGCTCGACGGCCGCCCTGGCCAAGGGTCAGATCCTGGTCAGCGGCGAGGTCGCCAAGGAGGCGAACCTGTCGGTCGGCTCCACGGTCAAGGTGAGCACCCTGGGGACCGGCGACGACACGGGCAACGGCGGCGGCAACGGCAGCACGGCGATCGGCAGTATGACGGTCGGCGGCGTCTTCGAGCCCAACCAGATGCTCTCGCCGGTGCTGATGTCCAACGCCGACATCGCCAAGCACGATCCTGCCGCGAACGTCCATGACGTCCTGGTCAAGGGTCACGACGGCCCGACCGGCGCTCTCCAGCAGTCCATCAAGGACGCCACCGACAGCAACCCGGTGATCGAGGTCAAGACCAAGCAGGACATGCGCGACGAGTTCAACAAGATCATCACCTTCGCGCTGAACATGATGTACGGCCTGCTGGCGATGTCCGTACTGGTCGCGGTCCTCGGCGTGATCAACACCCTGGCGATGTCGGTGTTCGAGCGGAAGCGCGAGATCGGCATGCTGCGGGCGATCGGCCTGGACCGGGGCGGCATCAAGCGGATGGTCCGGCTGGAGTCGGTGGTGATCTCGCTCTTCGGCGCGACGATCGGCGTCCTGCTCGGCTGCTTCGTCGCCTGGGCGGTCAACGGCACCCTGGAGTCCAGCATCTCCGGGCTCACCACGCTGGTCCCGTACGGCAAGATGCTGCTCTTCCTGGCCCTCGCCGGCCTGGTCGGCCTGGTCGCGGCGATGTGGCCCGCCCGCCGGGCCTCGAAGCTGGACATCCTGGACAGCATCAAGACCGACTGACGCGGAGCAGCTTGCAGCTCGCCCGCCATGCACTGTCCAGGGGCGCGGGGAACTGCGCGAAGCGGAAGGTACGGCACCGTCACTCCCGCTTCGCGCAGTTCCCCGCGCCCCCTTGGGGGCTCCGACCCGCCGGGTGACCCGACCCCGCCGGGAGGGCGCACCGGGGGATGACGAAGGCCCTTGCCGGGCTCCCTGAGGGTAGGGGGCCCGGCAAGGGCCTTGGTGGTTGCTGCTACGTGCTCGTCAGTACTTCTTGTACTCCGCCCGGTCGCACAACCGGCTGAGCACCACGGAGGTCGTGGTCCGGCAACGCTGCCGGGCGGAGAGCCTCCGACTCATACCCCGGCGCTCCCACGCCGAGGCCAGGTCGTCGTACTTACTTGCTCGCGAGCTCCTTGGCGGGTTCGGCGGCGGCAACCGGCTTCGGCGTCGGCGCCGTGGCCTCCTGGAACGCTCCGAACGGCTTCTCCATCTCGGAGAGGCCGACCGTCTCGCGCTTGAGGAACATCGCGAGAGTCCAGTCGGTGAAGACCCGGACCTTGCGGTTCATGGTCGGCACGCGGCTGCCGTGGTACAGGCGGTGGAACCACCAGGCCGGACGGCCCTTCAGCTTGTACTTGCCGAAGAGGATCGCCACGCCCTTGTGCAGGCCGAGACCGGCGACCGCACCGAGGTTCTTGTGCTTGTACTCCTTCTGCGGGAAGCCCCGCATGCCGGAGATGACGTTGTCGCCGAGCTGGACGGCCTGGCGGACGGCGTGCTGGGCGTTCGGCGGGCACCAGGCGCCCTCGCCGACGGCGAGGTCGGGCACCTGGGCGTTGTCGCCGGCGGACCAGACGTAGTCGAAGCCCTGGACCTGGAGGGTCGGGGCGGTGTCCACGTGGCCGCGCGGGCCCAGCGGGAGGCCGAAGTTGCTCAGGATCGGGTTGGGCTTGACGCCGGCCGTCCACACGATGGTCGAGGCGTCGGCCTCGACACCGTTCTTCAGCACGACGTGCTGGTCGACGCAGGAGTCCATCGAGGTCTCGATGTAGATCTCGATGTTGCGCTCTTCGAGCTTCTCCTTGGTCCACAGACCGAGGTCCGGGCCCATCTCCGGGAGGATGCGGTTGGCCGCCTCCACCAGGATGAAGCGCATGTCGTCACGGCTGACGGTCTTGTAGATCTTCGCCGCGTCCCGGGCCATGTCCTCGACCTCGGCGATGGTCTCGACGCCGGCGAAGCCGCCGCCGATGACCACGAAGGTGAGGGCCTTGCGGCGGACCTCGGGGTCCGCCGTGGACTCGGCCTTGTCCAGCTGCGCCATGACGTGGTTGCGGAGGCTGATCGCCTCTTCAACCGTCTTCATGCCGATGCCGTGCTCGGCCAGGCCGGGGATCGGGAAGGTACGGGAGACCGAGCCGGTCGCGACGACGAGGTAGTCGAAGGGCAGCTCGTACGAACCGCCGGCCGGCGGCGCGATGGTGGCGACCTTGCGGGCGTGGTCCACAGCGGTCACGTGACCGGTGAGCACCTCCGCCTTCTTGAGGGCGCTGCGCAGGGGCGCGACGAGGTTGCGAGGCGCGACGTTGCCGCCGGCCGCCTCGGGGAGGAAGGGCAGGTACGTCATGTACGACCGCGGGTCGACGACTGTGACAGTCGCCTCTCCGTAGCGCATCTTCTTGAGGATGCGCATCGCGGCATACAGGCCGACGTAACCACCGCCGACAATGAGGATGCGAGGACGCTCCGTGGTGCTCATATCCGAAAGTATCCAGTACCGTCCGGCGGCCCTTGCGTGAGGCCCGTCACAGAACTCTGGACACCACCTGCTACACTACGCGGCCACAGATCCGGGGTCACGGGACCGCATCGGACCCGCCGGACGGGCCTTCGGGGCGCCGGAGTACACACGGCCTCGCTGAGCAGCAACGATCCATGTGCCGCCTGGGTTCCCGTCGGCCATTTCGATTCCATCATCCTCCGCGAGCCCCACCTGCGATCCAACGGGCGGGCGTCCAAGTGGACCTTCGGTCCCGCATACCGGACGGAGCGGGCACCCCAAGTGACACGAATGACGGGATCGCCATGTGAAGAAATTCACGAACTTTCTCGCGGCGCGCCGAAAGGACCTCGGCCCCGGGCGCTTCGGAGCGCTCCGGGGCCGATTCGGTAAGGGGCGTCAGGCCCCTGGACGCCGGACAGGTCAGACGACGCTCCAGGCGATGCCGTCGAGGATGTCGTGCTCGCTGACGACCAGCTCGGCGGCGCCGGTCCGCTCCATGATCTCCAGCAGGACGAGTGCCCCGGCGGCGATCACGTCGACCCGGCCCGGGTGCATCACCGGGATGGCGGCGCGCTGCTCGTGCGTGGAGGTCAGCAGCATCCCGACCACCTCGCGGACCCGCCCGAGCGGAATCCGGGAGTGGTGGATGGCCACGGAGTCGTACGCGGGCAGGCCCAGCGCGATGCCGGCCACCGTGGTGACCGTACCCGCGAGCCCGACCAGGGTGGCCGCCCCGGTCAGCGGGACGCTCTCGGCGGCCAGGTCCAGCGCCGCCCGGATGTCCGCCCTGGCGGCCGAGATCTGATCGGGGGTCGGCAACTCGACCCCGGCGAAGTGCCGCTCGGTCAGCCGGACGCAGCCGATGTCCACCGACCTGGCGGCCTCGACCTCACCCGTACCGAGCACGAACTCGGTGGAGCCGCCGCCGAGGTCGAAGACCAGGTACGGGGACTCGACGGCCTCGCCGGTGAGCTCCTTGGTGGCGCCGGTGAAGGAGAGCCGGGCCTCCTCGTCGCCGCTGACCACCTCGGGCTCGACGCCGAGGATCTCCTTGACGCCCTTGGTGAACTCCTCGGCGTTCTCCGCGTCCCGCGAGGCGGAGGTGGCGACCATCCGCAGCCGGTCCGGGCCGACGCCGTGCTCGGCGAGCACGGCGGCGTACTCGCGGCAGGCCGCGAAGGTGCGCTCCAGCGCCTCCGGGGCGAGCCGGCCGGTGCGGTCCACGCCCTGGCCGAGCCGGTTGATGACCATCCGGCGGTCGAGGTCGCCGATCGCGCCGGTCTCGGGGTCGAGGTCGGCGATCAGCAGCCGGATCGAGTTGGTGCCGCAGTCGATCGCGCCCACCCGGGTGGTCGTCACCGCGCCTCCTCCTCGGCCTGGCGCTTCTTCTCGGCGCGCTCGGCGGCCAGCTGCTCCTTCGCCGCGATCACCGCGGCGTGGTCCTCGGCCTGTTCACGCTGCTCGGCCACCACGGCGGCGCTCTCCTGGACGGCCTCCGGGCTGACACAGGGGCCCTTGGCCCACCAGTCCTCCAGCATGCCGATCGCCTCGTCGCCCAGCGGGTTGACGCCGGGCCCGGCCGCCAGCGAGTGGCCGACCAGCACGTGCAGGCACTTCACCCGGTCCGGCATGCCGCCGGCGCTGGGGAAGCCCTCCAGCACCTCGATGGCGTCCCGGCGGGCGATGTAGTCCTCGTGCGCCTTCTCGTACGCGGCGGCGAGCTCGGGATCCTCGGCCAGCCGGGCGGTCTGGTCCTTCATCACACCCGCCGCCTCCAGGGTGCCGATCAGCGAGGCGGCCTTGGGGCAGGTCAGGTAGTACAGGGTCGGGAACGGCGTACCGTCCGGCAGCCGGGGCGCCGTCTCGACGACGTCCGGGTTGCCGCACGGGCAGCGGTGCGCCACCCCGCGCAGGCCACGCGGGACGCGGCCGAGCTGGGCCGCGATGGCGGCGACGTCGGTGTCGGAAACTTCGGGGTTCTCAAGGGTCATGGGGGTGCTGTCTCTAGCGAGGGGCGGGGGCGGGGGTAGCGGCGGAGTCGGCCAGGTCGACCGAGTCCCAGACGCTGGTGTACCAGGGCCGGGCGGCGGCGGCCTTCGCGGCCGGGGCGGAGCCGGCCGCGGACGGCCGGGCGGTGGCGGGCGGCGACGGGTCGACCGAGACGAACGGCGTCTCACCGGGCATCGCGTAGTGCAGCCGCACGCGGGCCTGCGCCTTCACGAACGCCGGGTCCTCCCAGCGGGCGCGTTCCTTGCCGAGCTGCTCCACCTGCCGACGGGCGTTGTCGGCCTTGGCGCGCTGGGCGGCGATCTCCGACCGCTGCGAGATGAACTGCCGGGTGGGGTAGGCGAGGATCGCGACGAGCGAGCAGAGCACCAGGACCAGGACGGTCGCCCGGCTGGTGAAGCGCGGACGCGCCGCCAGGCCAGGGATCCTCCACTTGGCCATGTCTCCGCCACCCCTCCTGATCGCACCGGTGCCCCGGCACCCACCCTACGGGGTGAACACCGGGGCACCGGTCAGGCCCACGCGGCACGCGCCCAAGGGGCGCGTGGGGGTACCTCCCGGCCGAAGGCTGGGGGAGAACTGCGCGAGATCGGAAGGCAACGGTCCGCACCTTCCGACGTCGCGCAGTTCCCCGCGCCCCTAGTGGTTGGCCGGCTGCACTAGGTTGCCCGAGTTACTCCGCGGCCTTGAAGCGGGGGAACGCGCCGCGGCCGGCGTACTCCGCGGCGTCGTCGAGGATCTCCTCGATGCGCAGCAGCTGGTTGTACTTGGCGACGCGCTCGGAGCGGGCCGGGGCGCCGGTCTTGATCTGGCCGCAGTTGGTGGCGACGGCGAGGTCGGCGATGGTGACGTCCTCGGTCTCGCCGGAGCGGTGCGACATCATGCAGCGGTAGCCGTTGCGCTGGGCCAGCTCGACGGCGTCCAGGGTCTCGGTCAGCGAACCGATCTGGTTCACCTTGACCAGCAGCGCGTTGGCGGTGCCGGTCTCGATGCCACGGGCCAGGCGGGCCGGGTTGGTCACGAACAGGTCGTCACCGACCAGCTGGACCTTGTCGCCGAGCTTGTCGGTCATGGCCTTCCAGCCGTCCCAGTCCGACTCGTCCAGCGGGTCCTCGATCGAGACCAGCGGGTACGAGGCGACCAGGTCGGCGTAGTAGTCGATGAGCTCGGCGGCGGTGAGCGCCTTGCCCTCGAACTGGTAGGCGCCGTCCTTGTAGAACTCGGACGCGGCGACGTCCAGCGCCAGCGCGACGTCCTTGCCCGGGGTGTAGCCGGCCTTCTTGATGGCCTCGGTGATGAGGTCCAGCGCCTCGCGGTTGCTGTCCAGGTTCGGGGCGAAGCCGCCCTCGTCGCCGAGACCGGTGGAGAGGCCGCGCTCCTTCAGCACGCCCTTGAGGGTGTGGTAGACCTCGACGCCCCAGCGGACGGCCTCGGAGAAGGACTCCGCGCCGATCGGAGCGATCATGAACTCCTGGATGTCCACGTTGGAGTCCGCGTGCGAACCGCCGTTGAGGATGTTCATCATCGGGACGGGCAGCACGTGCGCGTTCGGGCCGCCGAGGTAGCGGAACAGCGGCAGGTCGCTGGCCTCGGAGGCGGCGTGCGCCACGGCGAGCGAGACGCCGAGGATCGCGTTGGCGCCCAGCGAGGACTTGTCGGGGGTGGCGTCCAGGTCCAGCATGGCCTGGTCGATCAGCCGCTGCTCGGTGGCGTCGTAGCCGACGAGCTCCGGGCCGATCTGCTCGATGACGGCGAGGACGGCCTTCTCGACGCCCTTGCCGAAGTAGCGGTTCTTGTCGCCGTCGCGCAGCTCAAGCGCCTCGAAGGCACCGGTGGAGGCACCGGACGGGACAGCGGCACGGCCGGTGCTGCCGTCGTCGAGACCGACCTCGACCTCGACCGTGGGGTTGCCACGCGAGTCGAGAATCTCACGGGCTACGACGACATCAATGGACGGCACGAGGCATCTCCTATGCGGAAGCGGGTCCTGCGGACGAGTGCGGAGTCGTTACGACCAGAGCCTAACCGCACCGGGGCCCGGGGCCGCGCTGCCCCAGCTCCCGTCTCACCGTGTGGCCTGCCTACTCGCCGGTAGTTCACCCGGACGACGGGGGCCGGCCGGTCCGGGCGCCGCCGGACCGGCCTCCTCACGGCGGGTCAGCCGAACCGGAGCTGCTGACCCGGGAGGATCAGATCCGGGTTGCCGCCGACGGTCGACCTGTTGCCGTCGTACAGCGACTGCCAGCCGCCGGGGACGCCCTGGCTCCGCGCGATGACCGACAGGGTGTCACCGGGCTTGACGGTGTAGCTCCGGGTGAACGCGTTCGCCCCGGCGGGAGCGGCCGGAGCGGCGGGAACGGCAGGGGCGGCGGCCCGGGCCGGGGCGGTCCGCTGCTCGGCCGCGCCGGCGAACTGGTTGTAGATGCCCTGGTGGCCGGTCCAGTACCAGCCACCGTCCTTCTGGTACCAGTACTTGCCCGAGCCGGCGTCGTACCCGGCCCGGCCCGGGAAGCCCGGGGTGGCGGCGGCCGGGGCGCCGGTGCGCGGCGCCGGGGTGGCGGCCTTCTTCGCGCCGGCGGCCGTCGAGGACGAGGCGCCGGTGTCGACCGAGGCGGCCGGACCACCCCGCCCCAGACCGGCCTCGACCGAGCAGACCGGCCAGGCGCCCGGACCCTGCGAGGCGAGCACCTGCTCGGCCACCGCGATCTGCTGGCCCCTGGTCGCCCGGTCCGCCTGCGAGGCGTACTTGGCGCCGCCGAACGCGTTCCAGGTGCCGGAGGTGAACTGCAGGCCACCGTAGAAGCCGTTGCCGGTGTTGATGCTCCAGTCCCCGCCGCTCTCGCAGTCGGCGACCCGGTCCCAGGTCGAGGCGGGAGCGGCGTGCGCGCCGGTGGCGGTGAGCAGCGGCAGTGCGAGACCGACGCCGGCCACGCCGGCGACGGCGATGGCCTTCTCGGTCTGGGTGGGGCGACGGTGACGGCCCGAACCGGTGAAGAGCATGAAGAAGTCCCTCTCCGCACGCCTGCGAGGTGAGCTGTCGGGTTCGGACCGGGAGGTGGCCCGGCCGCGCGGAGGCGGCTTCACCCCAAGCCGTGGGGGACGGCGACAAAACCTGGGTCCCCCGCCCCTGCCCAAGGGTCTGGTCGGTGTCCCGTGAGCGCGGCGGGCAGGATTCGGCGTTCCGCGCACGGAGTTCGCAGCTACGAACACCAGCGAGATTAAGCAGATGGACTGTCAGATCACAAGCTCATATCGCGCTCATCACACGGAAATCACGGACCGTCATGGATTGCCTACAAACGGTTCCGGATTGCCCGGTTTGATGGGTGTTCATACCGTTCCGCCACCGGCTCCCCCGACACGCCGTCAGAGCGGCATTTACGACATTCCGGGCGCGACCGGCGCTGTCGGGACCGTCGGCCCTGTCGGGACCGTCGGCACCGCCAGGGCCGCCGGGGTGAACGCGACCGGCAACTCCCGCAGCCCGCGCATGATCAGGCCGCCGCGCCAGCGCAGGTCCTCCGGCTCGGCGTCCAGCCGGAGATCCGGCAGGCGGGTCAGCAGGGCGCCCAGCGCCGCCTGCCCCTCCAGCCGGGCCAGCGGGGCGCCGATGCAGTAGTGGATGCCGTGGCCGAAGCCCAGGTGCGGATTGTCCTTGCGGGCCAGGTCGAGGGTGTTCTCGCGGGCGAACCGGGCCGGGTCGCGGTCGGCCGCCGCGAGTACGACCAGCACCGGATCGCCGACCGGGATGTCGACTCCGCCGATGGTCAGCGGATGGGTCGCGAACCGCCAGGTGGCCAGCTCCACCGGACCGTCGTAGCGCAGGAGTTCCTCCACCGCCGTGGTGAGCAGCCCGGTCTCGCCGCGCGCGACGGACGCCTGCAGCAGCTCCCGCTGTCCGGGGTTGCGCAGCAGGGCGAACGTCCCGTTGCCGATCAGGTTCACGGTGGTCTCGAACCCGGCGAACAGCAGGATGAACGCCATCGCCGCCGCCTCGTTCTCGGTGAGGTGCTCGCCGTGGTCACTGGCCCGGATCAGCCCGGAGATCAGGTCGTCGCCGAGGTCGGCACGCTTGCGGTGGATCAGCTCCAGCAGGTAGGCCCGCATCTTCTTCACCGCGCGGGCCACACCGCCGCGCGGGCCCCCGCTCTGCCCGGGTTTGGCGTGCCGGATCATCATCCCGGCCCAGTCCCGGAAGTCGTCCTGGTCCTCCGGCGGCACGCCGAGCAGGTCGCAGATCGCGTAGATGGGCAGCGGGAAGGCGAACTCGTGGATCAGGTCGGCCGAGCCCCGCTCCGCGAAGCCGTCGATCAACCGTTCGGTGAGCTGGCGCACCCGTGGCTCGAACTCGGCCACCCCGCGCGGGGTGAACGCCTTGGAGACCAGCCGGCGCAGCCTGGTGTGGTCCGGCGGGTCGATGTTGAGCAGGTGCGTCATCAGGTCCGCCTGGCGCTCCCCCGGGATGCCGGTGCGGCCGCTGCTGCGGCCGTGGTGCGTGGGGTTCTTGGAGAGCCGGGAATCGGCCAGCGCCTGCCGGGCGTCCGCGTACCGGGTCACCAGCCAGGCGTCCACCCCGCTCGGCAGCGTGGTGCGGTGGACGGGCGAGTGCTCGCGCAACCACGCGTACGCGGGGTAGGGGTCGGCGGCGAACTCCCAGGTGAAGAGTTCCGGCTGACTGGTTTCGGGCGTTTCGGGCATGCCATGAAGGTAACCGGTGGCGGGAGGAGTGAGCCTGGTCACCTGGCGGGTAATCCCTGTTGCGGAGGGTCGCGGCGCGTCTACGATCCTCCGAAGCCGTGGGGCGGGCCGTGCGGTGCCCGCCTGCGGCGAGTCGCTCTCAGGGAGGAGCAGACATGCGAGTAGCCGGGGCAGTGGTGGTGATCGCCGTACTCCGCGGTGGTTCGGGATCGGATCTGGCACGACGGTTCACCGCCGCCGGTGCGGCGGGGGTGCTCGTCGCGGACCAGAACCCGGGTGCCGCCGAGGACCTGGCCGCCGAGCTGGACCGGCCGGGCTGCCCGGTGATCGGGGTCTCCAGCGACGTCCACCTGCCCAGCGACGTCGCCGCGCTGGTGCACACCGCCGTCGAACACCTCGGCCCGATCGACCTGTTCTGCGTGACCGGGCCGGACGGCGAGCGGATCGTCTCGCTGGACGAGCTGCCCGACCACCTCGACCCGCTCGCCGAACTGCTCGCCCTGGTCGGCGACGCGATCAGCGAGGTCGTCCCGCCGCAGCGTCAGCCCGTGGCCAGCCCCTCGGCCAGCCGGACCGCGGTGCGGTAGTCCCGCGCGGCCGCCCGGAGCGCGGCGTCCACGTCCACCCCCGCGTCGTGCGCCCGCTGCACCACGGCGAGCAGCAGCGCGCCCGCGGAGTGCGCCGTCAGCTCCCTCGGCAGCTCGTACGCCTGGTCGGGCACGCCCTCGAACCCGGCCCGGCGGACCCGCGAGACCAGCTTGGCCGCGTACGCCAGCGCGGGCAGCCCCGCCGGCACGCCGTCCAGCACCGACTCGCGCTGCTTCTCCGCCGCCTTCAACTGCTCCCAGTTGGCCTCGACCTCGGCCGTCCCGGCGGCCTCCACGTCGCCGAAGACGTGCGGATGCCGGTACATGAGCTTCTCGACGATGTCGCCCGCGACGTCGTCGATGGTGAACGGGTCCTCGGCGTGCTCCTCGGCGATCCGGGAGTGGAAGAAGACCTGCAGCAGCACGTCGCCGAGCTCCTCGCGCAGCGTCTCCCGGTCCCCCTCCTCGATCGCCTCGACCAGCTCGAACGCCTCCTCGACCAGGTACTTCACCAGCGAGGCATGGGTCTGCTCGGCGTCCCACGGGCAGCCGCCGGGCGAGCGGAGCCGGTCCATCACCGAGACCAGGTCGAGCAACCGGGCCCCCGGCAGGTCGTACGAGCCGGGCAGCACCTCGATCTCGGGGACCTGCCCGGCGTCCTCCACCGCGATCCGGGCCAGCGCGTCGGTCAGGCCCGGATCACCGTCCGGGCTGCCGAGCCAGACCACGGACCCGGCCCCGGTCAGCAGCCGCGCCAACGCGGGGGCGCTGCCGCGCTCCACCAGCTCCACCGTCACCCCGGCCTGCCGGACGGCGGGCAGCTGCGGATGCGCCGGATCGGCCGCGAGCACCCGGGCCGCCCCCCGGAGTGCCTCCCAGGCAGGCCAGGAGAGCAGGCCGGGGGCCACCCGGTGAGTGGTGGTGAGCAGGATCAGCTTCGAAGTGTCCACCCCCCGAACCTACCGTTTCTGCAAACACGGAAGTCACCGGACCGGCAGCTGCGCAGCTCGCCCGAACCCGCACTACCCAGGGGCGCGAGGAACTGCGCGAGGGCGGAAGGCAACGGTCCGTCACTCCCGATTCGCGCAGTTCCCCGCGCCCCCATGGGGTCAACCGTGAGCATCCGGTGAACCCAGCGGAGCGTTGCTCCCGAACCCGGGCGGAACCCACCAGGCGGAGCCCGTCAGGCGGCGGCCGTCGGCTGCGGCAGCCAGTCCGCGGCGGCGTCGGTGAGGGAGACCTGCTGGGCGTCCCAGCGGCCGTAGCGCGGGTTGACCTGGATCTTGAGTTCGGCGCCGGCGGCGGTCAGGGCCGCGCGGACGGCGGCGTCCCCGTCGGCCGTGCGGGCGTCCTTGCCTTCGGCGGCCGCGATCTTCTGGATGCCGAGCTGCTGGCGGTAGAAGGAGTCGATGTCCCCGGCGGGCACGCCCTGCTTGAGCAGCAGCGCCCGGCCCAACGCGTCGTCGCCGCCGAGCAGCTTGGCGTCCGCGGACCGGGTACGGGCGATGTCGCCCTGCGACACCGAGAGCTGACGGTCGCTCAGGGCCTGTGTCACGACCTGGTCGAGCACCAGCTCGGCCACCGTTCGCTTGGTCAGCCCGGCGGGCTCGGCGGCCGGAGCGCCCGGTTGCGCCGCCACGGCCGTCCGCAGCTCCGCGACCTTGGCCTCCACCTCGGAGATCGGGATCCGGTGGCCGCCGACCACGGCAGCCGCCCCCGGGTGGGCCGTCCCGCCGCACGCGGTCAAGGCGGCTGCGGCGATCAACACGCCTACGGCGGTGCGGGCGTGGCGGACGGCGGAGCTGGTGCGGATCACGTGGGGCCTCCCGGGTCGTGGGCAGGTGGTGTCCGGTGGTGACAGGTGGTTCTCCTGACGGGAACTGACAATAGGGAGCAACGGCATGGCTTGCCCAGACCTTGGGCCGAACGGGTGAGGCCGGTGGCGCCCGGGGATGCCGCGGCGTCAGCGGCCGGTGGCGTACGGGTTGCCGGGCAGCGGCCCGGGCACGGGCCAGCCGGCGGCACGCGGATCGGGCGTCGCCACGGGGGCCGCGCCGGTGGTGCGGTGGGCGTTCAGCTGGTCGAGGCTCTGCCGCAGCCGCCGGACCTCCGGGTGGTGCGGGCCGAGCCGCCGCTCGCGGTCGAAGAGCAGCTGGACCAGGCCCTGCCAGGCGCCCTCCAGGTCACCCGTCGAGGCCGTCAACATGCCGATCCGCTCGCGGAGTTCGAAGACCCGCTCGGGATCGGTGTCCAACCCGGAGTCCAGCCGGGCCGCGTACCCGGCCAGCAGCGACCGGTACTCGGCCAGCGCCTCCGGGCCCCGGCTCAGGTGCTCCAGGCAGGTCGCCGCGTTCCGGCGGTGGTCGAGCACCACCGGGTGCTGTGGGCCGTGCTCGGCCTCGGCGGCGGCCGCCAGCGACCGGTACTCCGGGAGTGCGGCCCGGTACTGCCGCTCCTGGAGCAGGGTGTGGGCGTAGATGGCCCGGATCGTCCGTACCGGCGGTGCGTCCTCGCCGAGTTCGGCCTGGGCGAGCGGCAGCAGCCGGGCCGCCAGGTCGATCACCTCGGCGTTCCGCCGGGATGCCACCAGATCCGCCAACTCGGCGCAGGCGGCGGTCAGGTCCAGCCGGTCCGGCCCGGCCGGTTCGAGCCGGGGCTCGGCGGCGGCCGGCCGGACCGGTTCGGCGGGTGCCGCGTGCGGGGCGGGCTGCGGCTGGTGCGGGTAGCGGTACGGGCGGGTCGGGTCGGGCAGTGCGCCGAAGCGCGCCTGCGGGGCGCCGGTCGAGGGCGGGAGCAGCGGGAGCAGCCGCTCGTACACCCGCTGGACGTCGGACGGGCGGTCGGCGGGCTGCTTGGCCAGCAGGTGGAGCACCAACCGCTCCAGCGCCTCCGGCACCTCGGGGCGCAACTCGCTCAGCGGGAGCGGTGGTTCGCCGATGTGCCGGTGCAGCAGGCCGAGCACGGTCGGGGCCCGGAAGGGCGCCTCGCCCGCGATCATCTCGTGCAGCATGCACCCCAGCGCGTAGAGGTCGCTGCGCGGGTCGGCGGTGGTGGCGAGGGCCTGTTCGGGGGCCATGTAGGTGGGGCTGCCGACCGGGGTGCCGGTGAGGGTGAGCCGGGTGGTGTCGGCGTCCAGCGCGGTGGCGATCCCGAGGTCGAGCAGCACCACCCGGCCGTCGTCCCGGACCATCACGTTGCTCGGCTTGAGGTCGCGGTGCACCACCGGGACGGCGTGCACGACGGCCAGCGCGGCGCAGATCTGCGCGGCGACGGCGACCGCCGAGGCGATCGGGAACGGGTCCTGCTCGGCCAGCAGGTCGGCGAGGCTCAGGCCCGGGATGCGCTGCATCACCAGGTAGAGCTCACCGGAGTCCTCCCCCGCGTCCAGCACGGCGACCAGCCCGGGGTGGTCGAGCGCGGCGGTGATCCGGCACTCGCGCAGGAAGCGGCGGCGCAGCTCGTCGCCCCGGCTGCCCCGGCCGTCCGCGCCCGGGGCAGCCGTCGCGGCCAGCAGCAGGTCGGTGCGGAGCAGCTTGACGGCCACCCGGCGGTCGAGGCGTTCGTCGTACGCCGCCCAGACCTGGCCCATACCGCCGTGGCCGATCTTCTCGGCGAGGCGGTACCGGCCGTCGATGAGGCGGGAAGCGGTCACGGCCGGCCGTCCCGGACCTGACGGCGGAGCAGCTCACCGAGCTGCTGGAGGTCGTCCGGAGCGGGCGGGTCCGCCACCGTCGGCGGCTCCCAGGCGGTCACCGGCCCCGGCCCGGCCTGCCCTGGCCCGGCCTGTGCCTGTGCCTGCGCGGCCTGCGCCTGCCTCGGCACGAAGGGCGCGGGCACCGGCCCGGGCATGCCCCAGAACCGGGGGGAGTCCAGCACCAGGAAGTGCACCGGCGAGCCGAGCCAGAGCACCATCACCGCGAGACCGAGCAGGGGGTCGGACGGCGTCGAAGCGCTGCTCCTGGGCTGGAGGCCGAAGGCGACGAACACCGTGAGCGTGAGCAGCCCGAAGACCACCGCACCCAGCACGTCCACCGCCCGCCTGCGCCGCAGCGCCAGCAGCAGCGAGGGCACCAGCCCGAGCATCCCGAGCGAGAGCAGTGACACCAGGCAGCACAGCAACTTGCCCCGCCAGCCGTACGGTCCGCCCCGGGCGGGGCCGAACTGCCCGTACTGCTGGCCTGCCATGTGCGCCCCCGAGCGGGTGGGTCCGTGACGGTGTTACGCGGACAACTGTGCGTTTCCCGCCAACGGTACCGTCCGCCACCCACTCCGAGCAGGGTCTTCCCGACTGCCGGGCGGTCAGTCCTCGGTGAGGGTGCCCGCCGCCAGCCCGTCGGTGAGGCCCTGGGCGAGGCCGCGCCCGACGGCGGCGGCCTGCTGGAGGGCCGCCTCGAAGGCCGCGACGCGCTGGAAGGCCGCACCGAGCGCACGCTGACGGTCGATCGGCAGCCGGGGCAGCTCGGCCCGGCGGATGTCCAGGCGGGTGGTGGTGGACGCGTGGCTGGCGGCCCGCCGGGCGACCGCGGTGGAGCGCAGCTGCCCGGCCAGGAACTCGGGGTCGAGCGACTGCGGGTTCGGGCGGAGCAGGTGCAACTGCCGTCCGAGCGCGACCCCGTCCAGCGGACCGCCGGCCTGGACGACCCGGGCGACGGCGGCTCCGAGGGCCGGTACCAGGACGTCGCCGGGCCGGGTGGTGAACGGGGTTTCGGCGGCGTCCGCCCGCGCGCTCGGGGCGGTACCGGCGATCAGGTCCTGGTCGGTCAGCAGCGGTACGCCCGCCCCGCCGTCGGACGGGCCCCCCGACGGCGCGCCGGGCCCGGAGGAGTGCAGTTCCAGCGCCCCGGCACGGGCCAACTCGCCCACCGTCACGGTGGGGACGGGCTCCGCCGTCTCGGCCGCGACGGCGGCGGGCGGGGCGGCGGCCGGTCCGCCGAGGTCGGCGAGCAGCTCGGTGAGGCGGTTCCGCAGGTGGGTCAGGCCGTCCAGGCCGCCGGAGAGCGCCGGCGGCGGCAGGTGCCGGGCGGGCGAGAGGTCGGTCTCGTCGTCCAGCAGGTCGATCGCGGCGACGGCGCGGTGCACGCCGGCCCGGTCGGCCGGCAGCGGGTCACCGGCCGAGGCGGCCGCGTCGAAGGCCCGCCAGGCGTCGAGCACGGTGCGGTGCAGCTCGGGCCAGTTGATCCGGTCCCGGCCGCCCTCGCCCGCCGGGTGGCCGCCGCCGGCGTCCATCAGCAGCACCTGGCGGAAGTCGTCGCCGGGCTGCGGGCGGCGCAGCACCCACAGGTGCAGCGGGACGCCGTACGGGGGCGCGGCGCCGGCCGGGAGGGCGACCACGGCGCGCAGCGCGCCGGAGCGCAGCAGCTCGGCCCGGAGGCGGCGGCCGGAGCGGCGGGAGGCCACGGTCGGCGGCAGCAGCAGTGCGGCCAGGCCGCCGGGGCGGGTGTGCGCCAGGCAGTGCAGGACCCAGGCGAGTTCGGACTCGCCGCGCGGCGGGACGTGGCCGCCGAGCCAGCGGGAGTCGTACTGGAGCTCGTCGTGGCCCCAGTCCCGCTCGTTGTACGGCGGCTGGCAGAGCACCGCGTCGGCGCCGAGCCCGGGGTGGGCGTCGGCGCGCAGGGCGTCGCCGGGGCGCAGGTCCAGCGCGAGCGGTCCGGGGTGGTCGGCCGGGGTGTGCAGGGCGAGCCGGAGCAGTGCGAGCGCGGTGAGCGCCGGGTCGAGGTCCTGGCCGTACCGGACGGCGGCCGGCGGGACGGCGAGCAGCAGGCCGCCGAGCCCGCAGGCCGGGTCCAGCACCGAGCCGGCGTGGCCGCCGACGGCCGCGAGCAGCGCGGCCGCCTCGGGCGGAGTGGGGCTGAGCTGGCGGGAGTTGGCCTCGGCGTGGCGGGTGAGCAGCTGCTCGTACGCGTCGACCGGCCCGTGCGCGGCGGCGAGCGCGGCGAGCAGGCGGGCGAGGTCGAGGTCGGTGCTGCCGAGCAGGCCCGGCAGGGCCGGCAGGGCGGCGCCCCCGGGGCCGAGGGTGCGGGCGGCCAGCGCGGCCAGCGCCCGGGGCAGGGCGGTGGCGAGCCGGGTGTCGGACTCCTCGGCGAGTGCGGCCCAGGCGGCGGGCTCACGGTGCAGCAGCAGGAGGAACGCGCCGGCGCCGACCAGCGGGGCGGCGGGCGGTCCGGCCGGGTCGCGCAGGCTCTCCAGTTGCTGCCAGGTCCGCTCCAGCAGCGGTAGTTCGGCGAGCTTGCCCTGCCCCCGCAGCCACTGCTCGACCTGGTCGAGCCGGAAGGTCGGGCTGCTGTCGGTGCCGCCGGCCGGGCGGGGGAAGTCGGGGTGACGGCGGCGCCAGTTGCTGACGGCGGCGCGGCCGACCCCGGCCAGGCGGGCGATCTCGACGGCGGTCACCTCGGGGCGGTCCGGCATCTGGCGGGCTCCTTCGGCTGGGGTGTGGCCACACAGCATAGCCAGGTGGGTCACGACGGAGGTTCACACGTGAACAGAGAGGTTTCTCGAATCGCTGTTGACATCGTTCACATCTGATGGTGTGATCTACCCATCGCAAGAACGGCAGCCCGCCGGAGCGAAGAACAGCACCGGACAGCACCGAACCGAACCGCCTGGAATGGGAGTTCCGTCATGGCCATCGCCACCACCGCCCGTCGCCGCACCGCCGCCCTCCTGCTGGGCGCCACGCTGGTCGCCCTCGGCGCCACCGCCTGCGGGCCGACCGACTCCTCGGTCTCCACCACCGCCAAGAGCTCCGCCGCCGCTCCCGCCGCCGGCGGGAAGACCTCGGCCGCCCCCGCCGCCAAGGGGGCCGCGAAGCTCGGCGACACCATCGCCCTCAAGGGTTCGGACCCGTCCAACACCGCCGACGTCACGGTGCTCAAGCTGGTCGACAGCCCGGACGGCGCCGACGAGTACACCAAGCCGGCCGACGGCATGCGCTTCGTCGCCGTCCAGTTCCGGATCAAGGACACCAGCAGCAAGGCCTACAGCGACGCCCCGCAGAACAGCGCCAAGCTGCTGGACGCCCAGGGCCAGTCCTACGGGACGTCACTCTCCGACACCAAGGCCGGCCCCGGCTTCCAGGTCCCGGTCAACATCGCCCCCGGCGAGAGCGCCCTCGGCTTCATCACCTTCGAGGTCCCCAAGGACGCGAAGATCGCCAAGGCCCAGTTCGCCCTGGACAGCGGCTTCGCCCAGCAGACCGGCCAGTGGGTGCTCGCCTGAGGCGCGCCTCCCGGCAGGTAAGGCAGCCGCTCAGCCACAGACAGGGGCGCGAGGAACTGCGCGAGGCGGAAGGCACTGGCCTGTACTCTTCCGGCTTCGCGCAGTTCCTCGCGCCCCTGTCTGTGGCTGGTCGCCTGCCTACTGGCGGAGCCTCCTACTTCTTGGCTCCCGCGAGATCGTCGAACATCGTGCCGAGGAACTCGGTGCACCATGCGAGCAGTTCGCGTCCGACCAGCGGCTTGCCGCCGATCCGGCCGGTGCTCGGGCGGGGTACCAGCAGCTGGTGGGCCGCCGCCTTCACCTGGCTGCGCGGGTAGAGCCGGTTCAGCCGCAGCTCCTGCGACTCCCGCAGCTCGACCGGCCCGAACCGGATGTTCGCCCCCGCGAGGGTGATGTCGGCGATGCCGCAGCGCCGGGCGTAGAGCCGCAGCCCGGCCACCGTGAGCAGGTTCTCCACCGGGTCCGGCAGCTTCCCGTACCGGTCCTTGAGCTCGTCCCGGACGTGGACGATGTCCTCCTCGGAGTTGACCGCCGCGATCGAGCGGTACGCCTGGAGCCGCAGCCGCTCGCCGGGGGCGTAGTCGTGCGGCAGGTGGGCGTCCACCGGCAGCTCGATCTTCACCTCCAGCGGCTCCTCCTCCGGCTCCTGTCCACCGCTCGCCAGCGAGTCGCGGAACTCGGCCACCGCCTCGCCGACCATCCGCATGTAGAGGTCGAAGCCGACCCCGGCGATGTGCCCGGACTGCTCGCCGCCGAGCAGGTTGCCGGCTCCTCGGATCTCCAGGTCCTTCATCGCCACGTACATGCCCGCGCCCATCTCGGTGTGCTGGGCGATGGTCGCGAGCCGCTCGTGCGCCGTCTCGGTGAGCGGCTTCTCCGGCGGGTAGAGCATGTACGCGTACCCGCGCTCGCGGCCGCGCCCGACCCGCCCGCGCAGCTGGTGCAGCTGGGAGAGGCCGAAGGTGTCGCCGCGCTCGACGATGAGCGTGTTGGCGTTGGAGATGTCGATGCCCGACTCCACGATCGTGGTGGACACCAGGACGTCGAACTCCTTCTCCCAGAAGTCGACGACCACCTTCTCCAGCAGGTTCTCGCCCATCTGCCCGTGCGCGGTGGCGATCCGGGCCTCCGGGACGAGCTCCTTCAGCCGGGCCGCCGCCTTGTCGATCGACTCGACCCGGTTGTGGATGTAGAAGACCTGGCCCTCGCGCAGGAGTTCGCGCCGGATCGCCGCCGAGATCTGCTTCTCGTCGTACGGGCCGACGAAGGTCAGCACCGGGTGCCGCTCCTCCGGCGGGGTGGTGATGGTGGACATCTCGCGGATGCCGGTGACGGCCATCTCCAGGGTGCGCGGGATCGGCGTCGCGGACATCGTCAGCACGTCCACGTTGGCCCGCAGCTTCTTCAGCTGCTCCTTGTGCTCGACGCCGAAGCGCTGCTCCTCGTCGACGATGACCAGGCCGAGGTCCTTGAAGCGGGTCTCCGAGGAGAACAGCCGGTGGGTGCCGATGACGACGTCCACCGAGCCCTCGGTCAGCCCCTCCAGGACGGCCTTGGCCTCCGAGTCGCTCTGGAAGCGGGACAGCGCCTTCACCACGACCGGGAAGTTGGCGTACCGCTCGGCGAAGGTGGAGAAGTGCTGCTGCACCAGCAGCGTGGTCGGCACCAGGACGGCCACCTGCTTGCCGTCCTGGACGGCCTTGAAGGCGGCCCGCACAGCGATCTCGGTCTTGCCGTAGCCGACGTCGCCGCAGATCAGCCGGTCCATCGGGACGGACTTCTCCATGTCCGACTTGACCTCGGCGATGGTGGTCAGCTGGTCGGGCGTCTCCGCGTACGGGAAGGCGTCCTCCAGCTCGCGCTGCCACGGGGTGTCCGGGCCGAAGGTGTGGCCGGGGGCCGCCATCCGGGCCGAGTAGAGCTTGATCAGGTCGCCGGCGATCTCCCGGACGGCCTTCTTGGCCTTCTGCTTGGTCTTCGCCCAGTCCGCGCCGCCGAGCCGGTGCAGGGTCGGGGCCTCGCCGCCGACGTACTTGGTGACCTGGTCGAGCTGGTCGGTCGGCACGAAGAGCCGGTCGCCGGGGTGGCCCTTCTTCGCGGGGGCGTACTCCAGCACCAGGTACTCGCGGGTCGCGGCCTGGACGGTGCGCTGCACCATCTCGACGTACCGGCCGACGCCGTGCGCCTCGTGCACGACGTAGTCGCCGGCCTTGAGCGCCAGCGGGTCGATGGCGTTGCGGCGGCGGGACGGCATCCGGCGCATGTCCTTGGTGGAGGACTTCTGCCCGGAGAGGTCGGTCTCGGTGACGACGGTGAGCTTCAGCGCCTCGTCCACGAAGCCGTGCTCGATCGAGCCGGTCGCGACGTGGACCACGTCCCGGGTCGGCGGCTCCGTCAGGTCCGGGACCAGCCGGGCCGGGATGCCCTCGTTGCCGAGCACCTCGGCGAGCCGGGTGGCCGGGCCGTGGCCCTCCGTCACCATGACGACCCGCCAGTCGGCGGCCAGCCGCTCCTTGGCGTCGGCGATGGCACGGGCGGTGTCCCCCCGGTACGCCTCTACGGCGTGCATGCCGAGCGTCAAGGTGTTGGCATCGCTGTGCCAATCTGGGGGCACCCCCGGCCGAAGGCTGGGGGAGGCTTCGCCGCGGGCCAACACCTCGGAGACGGTCGAGTCGCTGGTCGCGAACGGGCTGACGGACCACCAGGGCAGCCCGATCTCGGCGGCGTGCTCGCGGACGTCGGCGAGCGACCAGAGCGAGGCGGCCGAGACGTCGATCATCTCGATGTCGATCGGACGGTCCCCGCCCGAGGCGGCGGCCACCCAGGACGCGTGCAGGAACTCCTGGCTGGTGGCGACCAGGTCGGCGGCCCGGGTGCGGACCCGCTCGGGGTCGCAGACCACGGCGATGCAGCCGGCCGGGAGCACGTCGAGCAGCAGCTCCATGTCGTCCACCAGGACGGGCGCCAGCGACTCCATGCCCTCGACCGCGATGCCCTGGGCGATCTTGTCGAGGATCTCGGCGAGCTCGGGGTGGCTCACGGCCAGCTCGGCGGCCCTGGCCCGTACCTCGTCGGTGAGCAGCAGCTCACGGCAGGGCGGCGCCCAGACCCCGTGCTCGGCGATCTCCAGCGAGCGCTGGTCGGCGATCTTGAAGTACCGGACCTCCTCGACCTCGTCGCCCCAGAACTCCACCCGCAGCGGGTGCTCCTCGGTCGGCGGGAAGACGTCCAGGATGCCGCCGCGCACCGCGAACTCGCCGCGCTTCTCGACCAGTTCCACCCGGGCGTAGGCGGCGGCCGCGAGCCTGCGGGCGACGGTCTCCAGATCGTGCTGCTCACCGCGCTGGAGCGCCACCGGCTCCAACTCGGCAAGCCCCTTGACCTGCGGCTGGAGCACCGAGCGGACGGGCGCCACGATCACCTGGACGGGCCCGGCCTGCGGGTCGTCGGCGCTGGGGTGCGCGATCCGGCGCAGTACGGCCAGCCGGCGGCCCACGGTGTCCGAGCGCGGGGAGAGCCGCTCGTGCGGCAGCGTCTCCCAGGCCGGGAACTCGGCCACCGCGTCCGGCGGCAGCAGCGAGCGGAGCGAGGCCGCCAGATCCTCGGCCTCCCGCCCGGTCGCCGTCACGGCCAGCACGGGCCTGCCCCGCTCACCGCCGCCCCGGGCGAGCGAGCGGGCCAGCGCGGCGAGCGCGAACGGCCGGGCGGCGGGCGGGCCGACCAGGTCGAGGTGCTGCCTCCGTCCGGCAGCCGCCGCCTCGATCGCCTCGGCGAGGGCGGCATCCCGTACGACGACATCGAGCAGTCCGGACAGGCTCATCGAGTCTCTTCTTCGTCCCGTGGCTGGTGTGCCCCAGGGCGCCGAAACACCGGCGGGGGCAACGCGAACGGCCCGGCACGCGTTGCGTCCGGGGGCCTCCAGCCTACGCCGGACGACCGACACGCACGCGGACAGCGGCGCCGACGGAGCGGCCGGGCGGGCGGCGGGCGCGCCGCACCGGCGCCGCCCGTTCTGTTTATGTGCACGTCAAGCCCGGTGCGGCGCCCGAAGCACAGATCACATGAAGTGGACACACTCCTGTCACTGTCCGTCCATGGTCGTCGCGCAGGATGGTGTTCGTGCCCGCCGCACCCAACCGTGGGGGATGGCTGCAGCGGTGCCGGCGCATCCCGATGGGGGTCGGGAACTGCGCGAGGCCGGGCGGCCCTGGGTGGGGGCGCCCGCGCCCAGTCGCCGGGAGTCGTGGGGGGCGTTCTCCAACGGGCGCCACGAGTCCTGGCCAATTCGACCGGGCCCGGAGCGGCCCACGGGCACCGGGATCCGTGACGCAGCTCACCCGGACGTGCCGACGAACCGGTGGCTGCGGTGCAAGCGCCGGACTAGGGTCCGAGCAGGTGCGGCAACACCACCACCCCACCCACGCCGCGCGGATTGGAACGCCAGCGTGGATGTCCCCGGCCGTCGCCGCCGACCGGCTGGCCTGCTGCTCGCCGTCACGCTGTCGGCCTTCGCGGCGGGCTGCGCCTCCGGCGGGCCCGGGGCACCCGTGGGGCAGTCGTCCGCCAGACCGACCCCGCCCGTGGTGGCCGGCACCCCGCCGCCGCCCGAGTCCGGCGCCGCCGGGCTGGCCGGGATGCCGCTCACCGCGTACCAGACGGACGACCAGGACCTCCGGCAGGAGGTGACGGTGCAGGCCTCGCTGGTGGTCTCGTGCATGCACAAGGCGGGCTTCACCGGCTTCACCACCGCCGACTACCCCACCGCGGCCCGGGCCGAGGGGCCGGGCACGCTCGCGGCCGGTGCCTGGGGCTACCTCGGTGCCGGGACGGCCGCCGCCCAGGGCTTCCACCAGCCGACATCGCCGACGGCGGCCGGCACCCCACCGGTCGCGCCCGAGGACTCCGAGCCGTACGTGACCGCCCGGGTGGACTGCGACCGGCAGGTCGCCGACCAGCTCAAACCCGTCGACCAGCCCGGCAGCGACCTGGTCAACCGCCTGTCCGCCGAATCCCTCCAGGACGCCGACCAGGACAACCGGGTCACCACCGCCACCTGGGCCTGGGCCGCCTGCATGCTGAAGGCCGGGTACGCCGCGACCAGCCCGGAGGCCCTGGCCCAGCACTACCGGGACAGCGCCGGCGCCCCCTCCGCGACGGAACTGGCCACCGCCCGGGCCGACGCCGACTGCACCGGCCGGAGCGGCCTGGCCGGCGTCTACTTCGCCGTCCTGGCGGGCTACCAGCAGCAGCAGATCACCCAGAACACCACCGCGCTGACGGCCCACCAGCAGGCCCTCAAGGACCAGCACCAGCGGTTCGCGAAACTCCTCGCGAGCCCGCCGGACTGAGACCTGGCCCTGCGCTCGGGCGGACCCGCGGGGGGCCGGGCGGACCCTACTTGCGGCGGCGGACCACCGGGTTCGGGAGCGTGTCGTACCCGGAACCGTCGTCGACGATCACGATCTTCGGGATGATCCGGGTCTCGGCCTCCGGCGGAAGCACCGCCGCCGGAGCGGGCGGCGGAGCCGCCGGCATCGGCGGGAGGGCCGGCAGCACGGTGGTCAGCGCCTCGGCGGGCGCCGCCGACGCAACGGGCCCGGCCTCGCCCGGCGCCGCCTCCGCAGCCTCGCCCGGCGCAGCCTCGACCGCCACGGCGGGTGCAGCGGGCTCAGCGGTTACGGCGGGCGCAGCCCGGAGCGCGGGAGCAGGGGCGGGAGCGGGGCCAGCAGAGCCGACCGGCGCGACCGCCTCCGCGGGCTCGATCGCGCCGACCGCCGCGCCGGTCAGCGCGGCCAGGGTCTGCTTGATGTGGTCCAGGTGCTGCTGCACCAGCTCCTGCCGGACGGCGAACTCGCGCTGCTCGGCCTCGCTCGCCGCGCGGACCTTCTCGGCCTCCCGGCGGGCCTGGTCGACCAGCTGGTCGGCGCGGGCCTGGGCCTCGGCGTCCGACTGCTTGATCTGGCCGAGTACCGTCTCGCGGTGCTGCTCGGCCTCCTTGAGCCTGCGCTCGGCCATGGCCGCGATTTTGGTGTCCTCGTCGTCGGCCTTCGCCTCCTCGGCGGCGAAGGCCTCGTCGGCCTGCCGGCGCAGTTCCGCGAGCTTGGCCTCGGCCTGCTCCTCGGCCTCGGCGGCGGCGACCCGGGTCTTCGCGGCGTCCGCCGTCGCGGTGTCCCGGATGGTGCGGGAGTCGGCGTCGGCCTCCGCCCGGAGCTTCTCGGCCTCGGCGCGGGTGCGCTCCTCCGTCCGGCGGGCGGCCTGGTCGGCGTCGTCCCGGGTGGCCGCGGCGTACTCCGCGGTCCGCTCGGTGAGGGCCTGGCCGGTGTCGTACGCCTGGTCGCGGGCGTCCTCGGCCGCGCGTTCGGCCTTCTCCCGGACGGCCAGCGCCTCGGCCTCGGCGATCTTCATCAGGTGGGCGGCCTGCTCGCTGAGGACCTCGTACTCGGGCTCGGGGGCGTCCTCGGCGGCCTGCCGGACGTCGGCGAGCCGGTTCTCCATCTCCCGCAGGCCCGAGCCGAGCACGCTGAGCCGCTCCCAGGCATGGTCCCGCTGGGCGGTCAGGGCGGCGAGCGCCTGGTCGACCTGCTCGGGCGCGTAGCCCCGGCGGGCTGCCGTGAAGCCGTACACAGCGGCGGCGTCACTCATGAACCTTCTCCTTGGCTTCGGGATCGACTGGGTCGTCGTCTGGGGCGTCCACGAGGTCGCGGGCATGTAGAGCTGGTCATTATCTTGTCCCATTTTGCGCAGATACCTCGAAAAGACGAGGTGACCGGCGGTCGAGGCGCGCCGGTCCACCGGCCAGGAACAGCCGAAAGGCCCGCCCCCGCGCCGCAGACCTCAGTCGTACGACGCCGGGAACGGGCCCGGAGGTTTCGATGCGACGCGTCACAGCGCGGTGTCCCCGCGAAGCGTCACGCGTCACATCGAGGGCGGCACATCAGGACGTCACACCGGGACGTCACACCGGGACGACGAGGCGTCACCCCGGCGGCGCCTCACGCCCTCGTCACATCACGCCGTCCCAGAACTGCTCCAGCAGCACCGCCCACCAGGTCTCGGGCGTCTGGAACGCCGCCGGGTCGACGGCGGCCAGCTGGGCCTGGAAGTCGGTGGTCCAGCGTCCGGCCTGGTCCGGGGTGAGCCCGTAGCGCAGCGGCCACATCCGGCCGAGGACGGCCATGCTGCGGACGAACTCCGGTACGCCGCTGTTGACGAAGCGCGGGGGCTCGCCGCCGTTCTCCATCTCCACCGCGACCACCGCCGCCGTGCCGTACTGCACGCACAGCTGGCGGCCGTAGTCGTTGCCGAGCACCAGGTACCCGCCGAAGTCCGGCCCGGCCGGCAGGCCGCGCTCGGCCGCCAGTTCGGCCAGGGTCGGGATCGGGCGGCCCTCCTGGGCCTGGGCCCAGAAGAACGGCGCGAAGTCGCGCGGCAGTCCGGCCCACACCAGGGTCTGCGCCACCGCCTCGGGGACGCCCTGCCGGGAGACCGCGCGCTGCTCGAAGCGGAACACCCCGGGCCCGAAGACCTGGCCCAGTTCGGCCGCCAGCTGCTGCGGTGCGACCGGCGGCAGCATCGGGACCGTGCCGGGCGCGGGCAGCGGCACCCGGACCGGGCGCGGGCGCTGCGGGCCGGCGGCCAGCTGGTGCAACTGGTCGAGGTGGTCGAGCAGCAGCGCCATACCGGCCTGCCGGGCCTGCTGGTCCCGCCCGTACGGCGCGGTGTGGCTGACGCGGACGTTCGGCCAGGCGGCCCGGACCATCCGGGCGCAGTAGCCGCCGGGCAGCTCGCAGCACTCCAGGTCGGTGTGCAGCTCCAGCACCTGGTCCGGCGGGACGTTCAGCCGGCGCAGGTCCTGCAGGGCCTTCCACTCCGGGTGCGGGGTGCCGGGCTCGCTGCGGTGGATCAGCTTCTGCTCCGAGCCGTCGGGCCCCCGGTAGCTGACCACCGCGACGGTGCCCGGACCGATCGACGGCACGGCGGGCGGCAGCGGGGCGACCGGCGGCAGCGGCGCCATCGGCGGCGGCCCGGCCGGTACGGCGGGCGCGGGTGCCCCCGCCGAGGCGACGCCCGGGTAGCCGTACCCGACCGGCGGCACGCCCGGCACCGGGACGGCGCCCGGCGGGAAGGGGTTGGGCGGGAAGGGGTTGGGCGGGAACCCGCCGGGAGCGGCCGGCGGCTGGCCGGGACCGCCCTGCGGCAGCTGGACGGCGGGCGCGAGCTGGGTCGGCTCGTACGCGACCCCGCCCGGCGGCGTCCCGCCGAGCAGCGCGGCGGGCGGCGGGGGCGGCGGTGCGCCCAGGTCGGCCCGGGGGGCCGCACCGGCGCCGGGGTGACCGCCCGGGGTGTGCCGCAGCTCCGCCGGCGGCGGTGGCGGCGGCGCGCTCGGACCGCGTCCCGGCTGGCCCGGCACCTGCCCCGGCGCACCGGCCAGCCCCGCCAGCCCGGGCGGGCCGTCGGTGGAGAGCATGGTGGGGGCGTGCTCGACCGGGGGCGCGGGCACCGCGGCGGGCACGGACGCCGGGACCGGAACCGGTGCGGGAGCCGGCACCGGAGCGGGCGCGGGCACCTGGGCCTGGACGGGCGGAGGCGGGAACGGCGGCGGGGTGGAGCCCGGCGGCGGGGCGAGCATGGTCGGCGACTGGCCGGCCGGCCGCTCGGAGACGGGCGGCGCGGTGAGCCGCACCGGCGGCGCGTAGTCCGGCTCGGCCGGAGGCGCGGGCGCGGGCACCGGGGCAGGCATCGGCACGGGCACGGGCACAGCAGCAGGCACCCCAGCAGCCTCGGGCTCGGGCTCGGCCTCCTCGGCTTCGCCGAGCCGCGCGGCCTCCGCCACCAGCGCGGCCTCGCCCGCCTCCTGGACCCACTTCGGCGGGCTGAGGTGGAACGAGGTCGCCTCGACGGCGCCCGGGACGGCCTTCGCCGCGCCGGCCGGGTCGGCCGCCACCGGCCCGCCGTAGGTCTCCTCGTAGTGGCGGACCACGTCGTTGACGGGCAGCGGCGGCCAGAGCGTGCTGGCCCCGCTGTCCCGGGCGATCACCAGCCGGGGGCCGCCGACGGCACCGCCCTCGGCCGGCTGGCCCTCGCCCTGCTCCACCGCCCAGCAGACGAAGCCCAGGTCGAACTCCCGCACCCGTACGCCGCGCTGCCGCGAGCGCGGCACCCCCGCGTTGATCCAGTCCTCGGCAAGCTCCTGTGCCTGCGCGTACGTCACCACGCTCGGTACACCCCATCTTCCCAACGACCGCACGAACGACGGCACGAACGGCTCTGCGAACGAGCCTGCGAACAGCTCTGCGAACGGCTCTGCGAACGACCGCGCATCAGCTCACCGGTACGGCCCGGGCGAACCCGCCGTCCACCATCATTCCCGCCACGGCCTCAAGCTCCGGCGGGCTGCCCGCCAGCCGGAGCAGGAACTCGTCGAAGTCCTCGCCGCACGGCAGCAGCAGGCGCTCGACCCGCTCCTCGGGCGTCTCGGGGTGCTCGGCCCCGGCGTCGTCCCGGGCGTCGTCGTAGAGGCAGAACCAGACCGAGCCGGTGCGCTCGCCCCGCACCTTGAGCGCCAGCAGACCGCCCTGGACGTACGCGATGCCCAGGTAGTCCTTGGTGAGGTGGTCGCGGAAGCACTTGTTCGCGTAGACCAGGTCGTGGACGCCGTACTCCTCGCTCAGCGTCAGGAACGGCTGGTCGAGCAGCAGCCCGAGGCCGGTGTCCAGCGCGACGCCGACCGGCAGGCGGCCGCCGGCCAGCTTGAGGAAGCTGCGGTAGCCGGGCGGCAGTTCGTGGCCGAGCCGCTGCTCCGCCCGCTGCACCAGGTCCTCGGTGACGCTCAGCGGCTCGCCGCCGTCCTTGGCCAGCGAGAAGTGCACGGGCCGGTGCTCCTGGAGCGGCCGGGTGCCCCGGCGGGTGTGGTCGGCCTGCGAACTGGCCAGCCCGCCGTGGTGCCGCAGCAGCGCCTTGACCTCGACGGGCACCAGCTCCATCCGGCGCCAGCCGGGGGCCGCCCGCCCGGCGACGTGGTGCCACGTCCAGCCGGACGGGGTGGCCACGGCGGTCTCCAGGTCGGCCCAGAGCTCGTGCCCCTGGGTGAAGAGCGCGGCGTTGGCCGACACGTAGTCGGTCAGCCGCAGCTCGTCCACCCCCAGCCCCTCGGGCGGGTCGGCGACCTCGGCGACGGCGGCCGCGTACGGGCTGAAGTCCGGGTAGCCGTACGGGTCCATCAGCACCCCGCCCGGGTGCTTCTCGGCGCGTACCGGGTCCGGAAACCGCACCACCTGGCCCGCGTACGCCCCGTTGGGCGCCGCGGTGGTGCCGGGCCGACCTGTCGTCATCTGGGTGCCCCCACTGGCTGCTGCAATTCTGTCCGTCAGCGACTGCTGGACATCAGCCTAGGGGGTACACGCCGGGCCCGGCCGACCCGGTCCGGGAGTTCCGCGGGCCTCAGATCCTGGCCAGCGCCTTGGCCAGCGTCTCCGCCACCCGGCTCTGCTGACCCTCCGTGATCTGTGGGAAGAGCGGCAGCGTCAGGATCTGCCCCGCCGCCCGCTCGGTGACCGGGAAACTGCCCTCGTCGTACCCGAGCCCGCGGAAGGCCGGCTGCAGGTGGACGGGCACCGGGTAGTGCACGCCGGCGCCGATCCCGGCGGCCTGCAGCTCGGCGAGCACCTCGTCCCGGCCGCGCTCGACCCGCACCGCGTAAAGGTGCCAGACGTGCTCGTTGCCGGGCAGGGTGCCGGGCAGGGTGAGACCGTCGAGGCCCTTGAGCAGCTCGTCGTACCGGGCGGCAGCGGCCCGGCGGGCCGTGTTCCAGGCGGGCAGGCGGCGCAGCTTCGCGCGCAGTACCACGGCCTGCAGGGTGTCCATCCGGGAGTTGAAGCCGAACCGCTCGTGGATGTACTTGCGCCCGGAGCCGTGGTCGCCGATCAGCCGGACGGCCTTGGCCAGCTGCTCGTCGTCGGTGACGACCGCGCCCGCGTCGCCGTACGCGCCGAGGTTCTTGCCGGGGTAGAAGCTGGTGGCGGAGATCCGGCCCCAGGAGCCGGAGACCCGCCCGTGCCGCAGCGCGCCCTGGGACTGCGCGCCGTCCTCGACCACCGGGAGGTCGCCGGCGATCTCCAGCAAGGCGTCCATCGGGGCGAGCTGGCCGTTCAGGTGGACGGGCACCAGGGCGGCGGCGGCCGGCAGCGCCTCGGCGGCGAGCGCCGGGTCGATCAGGAGGTACTCCGGGTCGACGTCCACCAGCACGGGCCGCAGCCCGGCCCGGACCACCGCCTCCGCGGTGGCCACGAAGGTGTTGGCGGGCAGCACCACGCCCGCGCCGTCCGGGAGTTCGAGCGCGCGCAGCGCCATCTCCAGGGCGTCCGTGCCGTTCGCGGTACCGACGGCGTGCCGCACACCGGAGAACTCCGCGTACTCGGCCTCGAAGGCGCCGACGTCCGGGCCCTTGATGTACGCCCCGGTGGCGAGCACCCGGTCGAAGCCCTCGCGGACCTCCCCGGCCACCTCGGCGTGGGCGGCTTGCAGGTCGACGAGCGGAATGGAAGTCATACGGGTACGCCCCTCAGCTGGTAGGTCGGGCCGTGCATGGCGGGCTTACCGGGAGACGGCCTCGGAGAGGGCCGCGATCACCCGGTCCTGCTGCTCGTCGGTCAGCGAGTGGTAGAGCGGCAGGATGACCGAGCGGTGGGTGATCAGCTCGGTCGCGGGCAGCGGCACCCGGGCGGTGCCCTTGTACGGGAGCTCCAGGTGGGAGGCCATGATGCCGCGCCGGGCGGAGATGCCGGCGGTGGCGAGCCGGGCCAGCACCTCGGCCCGGTCCGGCGCGTCGTCCGGGAGCAGCAGCCAGCAGGACTGGAAGTTGCCGGTGCCGTGCGCCGGGTCCGTGACCAGCCGCTCGCCCAGCGGGCCGAGCGCCTCGCGGTAGCGGGCGGCGAGCTCCCGGCGGCGGCGGACCATCGCGGGCAGCTTGCCGAGCTGGACCAGGCCGATCGCGGCCTGGATGTCGGTCATCCGGTAGTTGAAGCCGATCTCGTCGTACGTCTCCGGCAGGGGCGCCCCGCCGCCCGCGTGCCGGTCGGCGGCCGAGACGCTCATCCCGTGCTCGCGCAGCCGCCGCAGCCGGGCGGCGAGTTCTCCGTCCTGGCAGGTCAGCATGCCGCCCTCGCCGGTGGTGAGCAGCTTGCGCGGGTGGAAGGAGTACGCGGCGAGCGCCGCCGTGGCGCCCGCCGGGCGGCCCCGGTACGTGGCGCCGGCCGCGCAGGCGGCGTCCTCGACCACGGTGGCTCCGCGCGGTTCGACCAGCGCGCGGATCGCGTCGAGGTCGACGGGCACCCCGCCCTGGTCGACGGCGATCACGGCCTTCGTACGGTCGGTGAGCAGCGGCCCGACCGTCCCGGCGGTGAGGTTGCCGCTGGCCGGGTCGACGTCGGCGAAGACCGGCGTCGCGCCGACGTACGTCACCGCGTTGGCGGTGGCCACGAAGGACAGCGAAGGCACCACGACCTCGTCGCCCGGGCCGACCCCGGCCCCGATCAGGGCCAGGTGCAGCGCGGTGGTGCAGGAGGAGACGGCGACGGCGTGCGGCACGCCGAGGTGCTCGGCGAAGGCCCGCTCGAACTCGGCGACCCGGGGGCCCTGGGCGACCCAGCCGGACCGGACGGCTTCGGCGGCGGCCTGCGCCTCCTCCTCGCCGAGCCAGGGGATCATTACCGGAATCGTGGACACAGAGCTCTCCAAACGTGATCGGGTCACCACAAAAGGGGCGCGTGGGGGTACCTCCCGGCCGAAGGCTGGGGGAGAACTGCGCGAGATCGGCACGACGTACGTGCACGTCCGCTCGCCGATCAGCCACGCACCACCCAGGGGCGCGGGGAACTGCGCGACCAGGGTTCTACGACGGTGCACGGTTGCGCGCGCAGCTCCCCGCGCCCCTGCTGTGGTTGACCAGGTGCGTACGTGATCCCCACAACCGCTGCCGGCCAGGGCTACTGCTCGCGCCACCAGGCGACCAGCTTGCGCAGGCCGTCGTCGAGCCCGAGTTCGGGCTTCCAGCCGAGGTCGCGTTGGGCGGCCGAGATGTCGGCCAGGCGCCGGACGACCCCGCCGGCGGTGCCCCGGGCCGGGCCGTGCTCGACGTCGAGGTCGGAGCGGTCCATCGCGTGGAGCAGCGCGTCGGCGAGCCCGCGCAGCGAGACCTCGCTGGAGCTGGCGATGTTGTAGACCCGGTCGGTGACGGGTGCGGCGGCGGCCAGCAGGTTGGCGCGGGCGATGTCCTCGGTGTAGACGAAGTCCATGGTCTGCTCGCCGTCACCGAAGATCAGCGGCGGCTGTCCGGCGGCGATCCGCTCCATCCAGCGGATGAACACCTCGGTGTACCGGCCGTGCACGTCCATCCGGGGCCCGTACACGTTGAAGTAGCGCAGCGCGACGTAGTCCAGGCCGGACATCGCGTGGAAGCTGCGCAGCAGGCCCTCGTTGAAGACCTTGGCGGCGCCGTAGAGGGTGTCGTTGTTGTAGGGGTGCTGGGTCTCGGGGGTCGGGAAGGTGTCGGCCAGCCCGTAGACCGAGGCGGTGGAGGAGGCGATGACCTTCTTCACGCCCTTCTCGGCCGCCGCCTCGACGACGTCGAAGGTGCCGTCCACCATGATCTCCAGGGCCAGCCTGGGCTCGGTGGCGCACTGGGTGATCCGGATCGCGGCGAGGTGGAACAGCAGGTCCGTACCCGGGTCGAGCAGCTCGCGCAGCAGGGCGCGGTCCCGGATGTCGCCGTCGACGATCCGGAGCTGCCCGGGTGCGGCGGCGGCCTGTGCGTCGGCCAGGTTCTCCATCCGGCCTCGGACGAAGTTGTCCAGGACGACGACCTCGCGGGCCCCGCCCTCGATCAGCTGGTCCACCACGGTGGAACCGATGGTGCCGGCCCCACCCGTGACCAGGCAGCGGGAGCCCTCAATGGCGACAGCGTTCATCGGGCGGTAGCCCTCTCCTGAGCGGTGGTCGGTTCGGTGCGGGGGTCGCGCGCGAGGGCACCCGGAAACGCCGGAGGACACGCCGCCGCCCGGGCCGGGCCGTGCTCTTCGGCACATGCGTCAGCACATGTGTCGTCGCAAGACCCCCCTTGCCGGCGCCGGAGCCTCCCTCGCCCCCGCAGCCCCACCACACCCCCGGGCCGCGTCCGCCCCGCTCCCCCGCGGTTCGAACGCCCTTGGCCCTGCTGCTGGAACGCTACCGGCCGCCACCACTGCCCGTGACCCGAATCCGCAAACCTGCCGCACAACTCGGCCACAGAACCCGACCGCCCGCAGCGGAACCCCGCCACCCCGGCGCGGCGCGTGTCAGCGGCGTTTGGCAGGCTTGGCACCTACCCTGTCCCTACCTCAGGTTTCACCTACCGTCAGTACGTCCCCGGAGCCGCCGCAGCACCGGCCCGTCCCACCCGCGCCGAAGGAGCAGCCATGGACCACCCGGAGCCGCCGCCCGCCGCCCCGGCGGTGCCGGTGCTGCGCCACCACCGGGACAGCCTGCTGCCCGCCGTCGCGGCGGCCCTCTCGCTCAAGGGCGGCGAGGTGCGCACCCTGGCGGGGGACAAGCCGGACGGGCAGCCGGTGCTGCACCCGCTGATCGACGGCTTCCTGACGGCCCTGCCGGTCGAGCACCGGGAGCGGTTCCTCGGCCGGTGTCCCGAGGCGGTGCTGCTCTCGCAGTTCCTCACCTCGGTGGACACCGGGCGCTCCAAGCGCGCCACCCGCAAACCGCTGAGCCTGCAGGAGGCCCGCAAGGCGCTCAAGGGCGCCCGGCTGACCACCGTCCGGATCCGCGAGGAGGGCGACCCCGCGCACGGCACCCACGCGCCGCCGTGCCGCTCCTGCTCGCCGCTGCTCGACCACCTGAACGTCGCGAGCGTCGCCGTCGGGCCCACCGCCCGGCACTGAGCACGCCGCCCTGCACCCCACCCACCGGAGCACGTCCTGAACCCGTCCACCGTGTCCGCCGCGTCGTCCGCGCCCGCCGCACGCGCCCAGCCCCGCTTCCCCGCCGACGTCGCCGCCGCCCTCAAGCAGGCCGGCTGGCACCCGGGCCGCTGGCAGATCCGCCAGGCCGAGGAGTGGGCCGACGAGCTGGTCGCCCACGGCGACGCCCTGAGCGTCCAGCACACGGTCTTCCCCGCCGCCGTCGAGGCCTGGGCCGAGTTCGGCGGGCTCTCCTTCGGGCTCACCGGCGCCGGCCGCCGGATCGCCAGGACGCCCTTCCTGCTCGACCCGCGCTGCGGGCTGCACCAGCCCCGGACGCTCGCCGACCTCGGACGCGCACTCGGCACCCGGATCGCCCCGCTCGGCGAGGAGCTGTACGGCCAGGCCCTGCTCGCCGTCGACGAGGAGGGCCGGGTCTACAGCCTGGACCACACCGGCGAGTGGTTCCTCGGCCACACCATCGACCAGGCCGTCGCCACCCTCGTCCTCGGCCTCACCCCCGACCGCCTCCAGACCGCCCCCTAGACCCCCCTCCCTCCAGGGGCGCGAGTTCCTTCCAGGGGCGCGAGGAACCGCGCGAACAACCCCCACCCCCGGCAGGCTCCCCCACACCGGGCCACCTTCCAGGGGCGCGAGGAACTGCGCGAAGAACCACCCACCACGCAGAGCCCTCCGCGAACAGCTCCCCCGCCCCGGCAGGATCTACCGCAGCGGGTCACCTCGAAGCGCAAGGCGCGACGGCAGCACCGCCTCCACCCGGAACCCCCCGCGCTGGTCCGGCCCGGCCGAGAACGTCCCGCCCAGCGCGAGGACGCGCTCCCGCATCCCGAGCAGTCCGTTCCCGCCGCTGGGCAGTGCCACCACCGTGCCCGGGCCCGGGCGGTCGTTGGCCACCGCGACCCGGACGCCGTTCGGCACGTACGCCAGGACCACCCGGACCCGGGCGCCGCCCGCGTGCTTGTGCGCGTTGGTCAGCCCCTCCTGCACCACCCGGTACGCGGTCTGCTCCGCCTCCGCGGCGAACGGCCGGCTGGGACCGGTGACGGTCAGCTGCACCCGCATCCCGGCCGCCTCCGACTGCTCCACCAGCCCGGGCAGTTCGCCGAGGCCGGCGGTCGGCTCGACCGCCTCCTCGGACATCCGCAGCACCCCGAGGATCTCGCGCAGCTCGTTCAGCGCCTGCCGGCCCACCTCGCCCATCAGCTTGGCGCTCTGCCGGGCCTTCTCCGGATCGCGGTCGAGGATTCGTTCCACCGCACCGGCGTGCACCACCATCAGGCTCACCCGGTGTGCCACCACGTCGTGCATCTCCCGGGCGATCCGGGTGCGCTCCTCCAGCCGGGCCCGCCGGGCCCGCTCCTGGGCCTGCTCGGCGAGCAGGCCCAGCTCGGCCTCCAGGCCGTGCGCGCGGTCCTGGAGCGACTCGATCAGGCGCCGCCGGGCGCCCATGTACAGGCCGCTGACCACCGGCGGCGCGGTGAGGCCGACGGCGACCAGCACCGCCATCATCACCAGCACCCAGGTCGGCGGCGGTGTCTCGCCCGGTGGCGCCTGGGTGCTCGTCGGGCTGAAGAACGAGAACAGCACCATCCCCAGCGACTCGACGAACGCGACCAGGGAGAGCCACACCACCCGGCGCCGCCGCGACGGCCACTTCCAGGTCACCGCCAGGCTGTACAGCGAGACGACCAGCAGCACCACCCCGAACAGCCCCGGCACGAAGACCAGCGCCACCACCACCGGCACGGCCGGCCAGCGCCGCCGCACCAGCAGCGTGGCCCCCGCCAGCGCCCCCAGTACGGCGGCGGCCACCTGGGCGGGGAACGCCCAGTGCAGCCGGTCCCCGACCATCGCGTACGCGCCCGCGGCGCATTCGAGTCCGGCCAGTCCGGCCAGGCTCACGTCCAGCAACGCACTGCGGCGCCGCTCCCACCACCACACCGAATGGGTCGGCCCGCCCCCCTCAGGCGACTCGCTCATGGCGCACAGCCTAGGCCGGAGGACTTCCCGTCCCCCACCGACTTACCGCAAAGATGCACGGCGGCTGTCCGCCATCCGGCCACCTCACGGGTACGGCACCCGGTGCCACCTATGCTGTTCGCGTCGGACAGCGCGGTCCGCACGCATCGCCACACGCTCGGTGATGAGAGTTGCCGAACCCACCACCTCAGGGAGCCCAGCCGTGACCGCTCCGGTCCCCACCCCGGCGGACAGTCCCAGCCCGATCGCACCCGACCCCGCCGCCGACAACGCCGCCCTGCGCGCGGACATCCGCCGCCTCGGCGATCTGCTCGGCGAGACCCTGGTACGGCAGGAGGGCCCCGAACTGCTGGGCCTGGTCGAGCAGGTCCGCCTGCTCAGCCGCACCGACGGCGAGGCGACGGCCGAGCTGCTCTCCAGCATCGACCTGGCCACCGCCGCCAAGCTGGTCCGCGCCTTCTCGACCTACTTCCACCTGGCGAACGTCACCGAACAGGTGCACCGCGGACGCGAGTTCGCCACCCGCCGGGCCCGCGAGGGCTCGCTGCTCGCGCAGACCGCCGACCAGCTCGCCGAGGCGGACCCGAAGCACCTCGCCAACACGCTGGCCAACCTGGCCGTCCGCCCGGTCTTCACCGCGCACCCCACCGAGGCGGCCCGCCGCAGCGTGCTCAACAAGCTCCGCCGGATCGGCGAGCTGCTGGAGCGGATCCACCGCGAGCACGTAGCCTCCGGCCTCTCCACCTCCGACCCGGTCAGGCACTCCTCGGCCAAGCGCCAGGCGGACCGCCGGCTCGCCGAGGTGATCGACCTGCTCTGGCAGACCGACGAGCTGCGGATCGCCCGCCCCGAGCCCACCGACGAGGCCCGCAACGCCGTCTACTACCTGGACGAGCTCTACCGGGAGGCCGTCCCGGAGGTCCTGGAGGAGCTGCACGAGGAGCTCGCCCGGGTCGGCCTCGCCCTCCCCGACGGCGTCCGGCCGCTGACCTTCGGCAGCTGGATCGGCGGCGACCGGGACGGCAACCCGAACGTCACCCCGCAGGTCACCTGGGACGTCCTCAACCTGCAGCACGAGTACGGCATCAAGGACGCGCTGGCCGCCGTCGACGACCTGCGCAACTCGCTCTCCACCTCCGTCCGCCTCGCCGGCGCCTCCGCCGAGCTGCTGGAGTCGCTGGACGCCGACCTCGCGCTGCTGCCCGAGCTGAGCCCGCGCTACCGGCGGATGAACGCCGAGGAGCCGTACCGGCTCAAGGCCACCTGCGTGCGGCTGAAGCTGGAGAACACCCGCGAGCGGCTGGCCACGGGCACCCCGCACGTGCCCGGCCGCGACTACCTCGGCACCCGCGAGCTGATCGCCGACCTCAAGCTGATCCAGGACTCGCTGCGCAGCCACCGCGGCGAGCTGATCGCCGACGGCCGGCTGGCCCGGGCGATCCGCACCGTCGAGGCGTTCGGCCTCCAGCTCGCCACCATGGACGTCCGCGAGCACGCCGAGGCCCACCACCACGCGCTCGGCCAGCTCTTCGACCGGCTCGGCGAGGAGGCCTGGCGCTACGCCGACATGCCGCGCGAGTACCGGCAGAAGCTGCTCGCCAAGGAGCTCCGCTCGCGCCGCCCGCTCGCGCCCACCCCGGCCCCGCTGGACGCCGCCGGAACGAAGACGCTGGGCGTCTTCAACACCATCCGGGAGGGCTTCGAGCGCTTCGGCGACGAGATCGTCGAGAGCTACATCATCTCGATGTGCCAGGGCGCCGACGACGTCTTCGCCGCGACCGTGCTGGCCCGCGAGGCCGGCCTGATCGACCTGCACTCGGGCATCGCCAAGATCGGCATCGTGCCGCTGCTGGAGACCACGGACGAACTCCAGCAGGCCGACCGCATCCTCGACGAGATGCTCTCGGACCCGTCCTACCGGCTGCTGGTCTCGCTCCGCGGCGACGTCCAGGAGGTGATGCTGGGCTACTCCGACTCGTCCAAGTTCGGCGGCATCACCACCTCCCAGTGGGAGATCCACCGCGCCCAGCGCCGGCTGCGCGACGTCGCCCACCGGTACGGCATCCGGCTGCGCCTGTTCCACGGGCGCGGCGGCACCGTCGGCCGCGGCGGCGGCCCCTCGCACGAGGCGATCCTCGCCCAGCCGTGGGGCACCCTGGAGGGCGAGATCAAGGTCACCGAGCAGGGCGAGGTGATCTCGGACAAGTACCTGATCCCCTCGCTGGCCCGGGAGAACCTGGAGCTCACCGTCTCGGCGACGCTGGCCGCCTCCGCCCTGCACACCTCTCCGCGCCAGGCCCCCGAGGAGCTGGCCCGCTGGGACGCGGCGATGGACCAGGTCTCCGAGGCCGCCCACACCGCGTACCGCAGGCTGGTCGAGCAGGAGGACCTGCCGAAGTACTTCTTCGCGGCCACCCCGGTCGACCAGCTGGCCTCACTGCACCTGGGCTCCCGCCCGTCCCGCCGCCCGGACTCCGGCGCGGGCCTGGACGGCCTGCGGGCCATCCCGTGGGTGTTCGGCTGGACGCAGTCCCGCCAGATCGTGCCCGGCTGGTACGGCGTCGGCTCCGGCCTGGCGGCGGCCCGCGAGGCGGGCCTCGGCGACGTGCTGGACGAGATGCACGGCGACTGGCACTTCTTCCAGAACTTCCTGTCCAACGTCGCCATGACGCTGGCCAAGACGGACCTGCGGATCGCCCGGCACTACGTCGAGCAGCTGGTGCCCGCCGAGCTGCACCACGTGTTCGACCAGATCACCGCCGAGCACGACCGCACGGTGAAGGAGGTGCTCCGCCTCACCGGTGAGAGCTCGCTGCTGGAGTCCAACCCGGTCCTGAAGCAGACCTTCGTGGTCCGCGACGCCTACCTGGACCCGATCTCCTACCTCCAGGTCGCCCTGCTCCGCCACCAGCGCGAGCAGGTCGCCGCGGGCCGTCCGGAGGACCCGCTGCGGGCCCGTGCCCTGCTGCTCACCGTCAACGGCATCGCGGCGGGCCTGCGCAACACCGGCTGACAGCAGCCACAGCAGGGGCGCGGGGAGACTGCGCGAAACCGGAAGGCAACGGCCCGCGGCCTCCCGCATCGCGCAGCTCCCCGCGCCCCTCTTGGTGACCGCTCAGTGAATGGTGACGCGCCCCGCGCGCTTGCGCCGCAGCCAGGTCGCCGCACCACCCGCGACCACCACCAGGCCGCCGCCGACGGCGTAGAGCCCGGCGGAGCCGCCGACCTGGCCGGTGACCGGTGGTGCCAGCTGTGCGGCGGCCGGCTCGGGCGCCCGCACCGGGGTGCCCGTCGGTTCGGCGGCCCGGGCCGCCGGTGCGCCCAGCGCGGTGACGGCGGCGGAGGCCAGCAGCGCTGCTCCACCGACGAAACGTCCCGCCCGGACACGGTGTGACCGAATCACCGCTACTACCCCCAGATCCAACCCCTCAACCCTGCGCGTACGGGCAAGACGGTATCGGATCGGGCGGGTCGTTCCCATACGGTTCGAGGCGTCAGCATCCAAGCGTTGTACGACTGTTGCGCACGGGGCCGCTGCGGGCTGACGGGTGGTCAGAAGTTGGAGATCCGGCTCAGGAGTTGTAAGTACTCTGTGCGCGTTCCAACCCCTCGGACAGCAGTGCCTCGACGGCGTCGGCGGCCCGGTCGACGAACCAGTCGAGCTCCTTGCGCTCCACCGAGGAGAAGTCCTTGAGCACGAAGTCGGCGACCTCCATCCGGCCCAGCGGACGGCCCACGCCGCAGCGCACCCGGTGGTAGTCCGGGCCCAGCGACTTGGTGAGCGACTTCAGGCCGTTGTGCCCGTTGTCGCCGCCGCCGAGCTTGAGCCGCAGCGTCGCGTAGTCGATGTCCAGCTCGTCGTGGACGGCGACGATCGACGCGGCCGGCGTCTTGTAGAAGTCCCGCAGGCCGGTGGTCGGGCCGCCGGAGAGGTTCATGAAAGTCATCGGTTTGGCCAGCACCACCCGTTGCCCGGCCAGCCGGCCCTCGGCGACCTGGGCGCGGCTCTTGTGCGCCTTGAACTTCGCGCCGATCCGCTGCGCCAGCAGGTCGACCACCATGAAGCCGATGTTGTGCCGGTTCCGGGCGTACCCCTCACCCGGATTGCCCAGGCCGACGACCAGCCATGGCCCTGTGTACTCTTCGCCGCTCATCATGCGCTCCTCACGACACTCACGATCACCACATCATCCCGGACACACCGCTGCCCCGGCCCCTCCGGAACGCGGAAGGGTCGGGGCAGTGGTCAAGCTGTGAGCGAAGCTCAGGCAGAGGCCTCGGCGGCAGCCTCGGCGTCGGCGTCGGCCTGCGAGGCCTGGGCGCCGATGACCTGCAGGACGACGGTGTCGCCGTCGACGGCCAGGGTGGTGCCGGCCGGGAGGGTGATGTCCTTGGCGAGGATCGAGGCGCCGGCCTCCAGGCCCTGGATCGAGACGGTGACCGACTCGGGCAGGTGGGTGGCCTCGGCCTCGACCGGGAGGGCGTTCAGCACGTGCTCGACCAGGTTGCCGCCCGGGGCGACCTCGCCCTCGGTGAGGACGGGGATCTCGACGGTGACCTTCTCGCCGCGCTTCACCAGCAGCAGGTCGACGTGCTCGATGTTGCGCTTGATGGCCGCACGCTGGACAGCCTTCGGGAGGACGTACTCGTCCTTGCCCTCGATCGGCACGACCAGCAGGGCGTTCGGGGTCTTGAGGGCCATCATCAGGGCGTGGCCCGGGAGGTTCAGGTGCACCGGGGTGTGACCGTGGCCGTAGACGACGGCGGGGACGAGGCCGGCGACGCGGGCGCGACGGGCGGCACCCTTGCCGAACTCGGTGCGGGTCTCAGCGGCAAGGCGGATCTCGGACACGACTGCACTCCTCGTAAGAATCTGGCGCGGGGGTGCAGGCAACAAGCGAGAGCCGCCGGGACCACACCCTCAAAGTACGTTTGGGGGGTCGCTCGGCGGCGGACGAATCTGCTGACAGCCGGACTACGGCAGCGGCAGCGCGTCGATCACGGAGCGGGCACCCCTACGGGCACACGGCATCCCTCGCCGAGCAGTCTCAGGAGTCTAACCGCACCCCGCGTCAACAGAGAAATCGGCCCAGCACTCAGGCAATCGAGCAAGCACAACAGGGGCGCGTGGAACTGCGCGAAACCGGAAGGCAACGACCCGCAGCCTTCGACATCGCGCAGTCCCCCACGCCCCTGTTCCGACTTAGAGCAAGATCAGTGCACGCCCTCGAAGAGGCTGGTGACCGAGCCCTCCTCGAACACCTCGCGGATCGCGGCGGCGATCGACGGGGCGATGGAGAGCGTGGTGACCTTGTCGAGCTGGAGCTCGGCGGGGGTCGGCAGGGTGTTGGTGAAGACGAACTCGCTGACCCGCGAGTTCTTCAGCCGGTCCGCGGCCGGGCCGGACAGCACACCGTGGGTGGCGGCCACGATGACGTCCGCGGCGCCGTTGTCGAACAGCGCGTCGGCGGCGGCGCAGATGGTGCCGGCGGTGTCGATCATGTCGTCGACCAGGACGCAGACCCGGCCCTTGACGTCGCCGACCACCTCGGCGGAGAGGATGGTGTTGGCCTGGCTGGTGTCACGGCGCTTGTGGATGATCGCCAGCGGGGCGTCGAGGCGGTCGCACCACTGGTCGGCCACCTTCACCCGGCCGGCGTCCGGCGAGACGATGGTCAGCTTCGAGCGGTCGACCCGCTCGCCGACGTAGTCGCAGAGCATCGGCAGCGCGAACAGGTGGTCCACCGGGCCGGCGAAGAAGCCCTGGATCTGCGCGGTGTGCAGGTCCACGGCCATGATCCGGTCGGCACCGGCCTGGGCCAGCAGGTCGGCGACCAGCCGGGCCGAGATCGGCTCGCGGCCCAGGTGCTTCTTGTCCTGGCGGGCGTACCCGTAGAACGGCAGGATCGCGGTGATGCTGCGCGCCGAGGCACGCTTCAGCGCATCGATCATGATCAGCTGTTCCATGATCCACTGGTTGATGGGAGCCGTGTGGCTCTGCATCACGAAGCAGTCCGCACCGCGCGCGGAGTCCAGGAAGCGGACGTAGATCTCACCGTTCGCGAAGTCGTACGCCTTGGTCGGGACGAGTTCGGTGCCGAGCGCAGCGGCAACCTCCTTCGCCAGCTCGGGGTGGGCACGGCCGGAGAAGAGCTTGAGTTTCTTCTCACCCGACGTCGTGATCCCGCTCACTGCACCGTCTCCTCGTATTGCTGACGCACATGAACCCGCCGCGCCGCACCCGGGCAGCGCCCAGGCCGGTGTTCAACGGGGGATTTGGAGGTACGCCCAGACACGGACTGCAGCCCAGTGGCGCACGTATGTACACCAGGTTACGCGCCCGGCCCGGAACCGTCCGCCCCGGGACCACCCCTCAAGATCCCCGTTGCGCCGTTCAGGCCCCGTCGGCCCCAGCGGCCTCGGCCGCCGCACGGTTCGCCTCGGCGGCGACCCGGGCCGACTCCGAGCCCGGCCGCTTGCGCTGCACCCAGCCCCCGACGTTGCGCTGCTGCGCCCGGGCGACACCCAGCGCCCCGGCCGGGACGTCGCTGATGATGACCGAGCCGGCCGCCGTGTAGGCGCCGTCCCCGACCGTCACCGGGGCGATGAACATGTTGTCGGATCCCGTGCGGCAGTGGGCCCCGATGGTGGTCCGGTGCTTGTTCACGCCGTCGTAGTTCACCGTGACGGACGCCGCACCGATGTTGGTGCCCTCGCCGATCGTGGCGTCCCCGATGTACGAGAGGTGCGGCACCTTGGCGCCCTCGCCGAGCTCGGAGTTCTTGATCTCCACGTAGGTGCCGGCCTTCGCCTTGCGGCCCAGCTTCGTCCCGGGGCGCAGGTACGCGTACGGGCCGACCGAGGCCAGCTCGCCGATCTGCGCACCGATCGCCGTGGTGTTGCTCACGTGCGCGCCGGCGCCGACCAGGGTGTCGGTCAGGGTGGAGTTCGGGCCCACCTCGCAGCCCTCGCCCAGATGGGTGGCGCCGTGCAGCTGGGTACCCGGCAGCAGCACGGCGTCCGGCTCGTACGTGACCTGGACGTCCAGCCAGGTGGTCGCCGGGTCCACGACCGTCACGCCCTCGCGCATCGCGCGCGTGACCAGCCGGGCGTTCAGCATCCGCCGGGCCTCGGCCAGCTGGACGCGGTCGTTGATCCCGACGATGTCGCGGAAGTCCGCCGCGACCACGGCGCCGACCCGGTGGCCGGCCGTCCGCAGGATGGCCAGCGTGTCGGTGAGGTACTCCTCGCCCTGCACGTTGTCGGTGTTCAGGCGGCTCAGCGCCTCGGCGAGCAGCTTGGCGTCGAAGGCGAACACCCCCGAGTTGATCTCGGCGACGGCCCGCTGGGCCTCGCTCGCGTCCTTCTCCTCGACGATCGCCGCGACGGCGCCGTCACTCTCGTCGCGCAGGATGCGGCCGTAGCCGAAGGGCTCCGGGACGACGGCGGTGAGCACCGTGACGCCGTTGCCCTGCTCCTCGTGCGCCGCGACCAGGGCGGCCAGCGTCCCGCCGGTCAGCAGCGGCGCGTCACCGGTGGTGACCACCACCGTGCCGTCCAGCTCGACGCCGTCGGCCGCCAGCGCCGTCAGCGCCGTCCGGACGGCGTGCCCGGTGCCGTTCTGCTCCAGCTGGTCCACCGTCCGCACGCCGGGGTACTGCCCGGCCAGGTGCTCCCGCACCAGCTCGCGCAGGTGCCCGATCACCACGACCAGCTGCTCCGGAGCCAACTCCTGGGCGGCGGCGACCGCGTGACCCACCAGCGAGCGGCCGCAGATCTCGTGCAGCACCTTGGGCAGGCTCTTCGACTTCATCCGAGTCCCGCCGCCAGCGGCGAGCACGATCACGGCGGCGGGGTTCTTGGCACTCACTGGGGAGGCTCCTCGGTCGGTTCGCGGTAAGGGAGTCGCCCGGCCGAACTCCAGGCCGGTGGCCCTCCGCACAGCCCGCCGAGCTGGGAGGAAGCCTAACGGGGCCGGCGTGTCCGCACCCCTCGCGCGCGGCCGCGCGCGCATGAGCTCCGCCGCTAGGATTCGAACCCAGACAGAGGCCTCCAAAGGGCCCAGTGCTGCCATTACACCACGGCGGATCGACCATCAAACCGGCCGCGACGCGCACACCCCGAGCGGCCCGGTCACAGCCTACGGGTTGCGGCGCCCGAGCTCCACCACCATTCCCGCCCTCCTGGGCGAGCCCGGGACGGCCCGGCGTCTTCCCTTGCGGTGCGGCAGTACTTACGATGCCGTAAGTTACGCACACGTAGGTACTGCTCGTGCAGGTACCACCGCCGCAGGCACTGCCTCTCCCCCTCAAGGAACGCCTCCATGACCATTCAGGCAAGCGAAGCGCGCCCCGAGGCCGCCGAACTCCCCCCCTCGGCAGTCTCCGCGACCCGTGGCGGGGAGAAACAGGGGGCCGCCGAGCGGATCACGCTGGGGCTCTTCATCGCCGTGCCGTTCCTGGCACTGGCGGCCGCCGTGCCGGTGGCCTGGGGCTGGGGGCTCGGCTGGCTCGATCTGACGATCGCGGTGGTGATGTACTTCGTCGCCTGCCACGGGATCACCATCGGCTTCCACCGCTTCTTCACCCACGGCTCCTTCAAGGCCAACCGCCCGCTGGAGATCGCGCTGGCCGTCGCGGGCAGCCTGGCGATCGAGGGCCCGCTGGTCCGCTGGGTCGCCGACCACCGCAAGCACCACCAGTTCAGCGACAAGGAGGGCGACCCGCACTCCCCGTGGCGCTACGGCGAGACCCTGCCTGCGCTGCTCAAGGGCCTGTGGTGGGCGCACATGGGGTGGCTCTTCGACGAGGAGCAGACCTCCCAGGCGAAGTACGCCCCCGACCTGGTCAAGGACCCGGTGATGCGGCGGATCTCCCGGCTGTTCTGGCTCTGGACGCTGATCTCCATGCTGATCCCGCCGCTGGTCGGCGGCCTGGTCACGCTGTCCTGGCAGGGCGCGCTGACCGCGTTCTTCTGGGGCTCGCTGGTCCGGGTGGCGCTGCTGCACCACGTGACCTGGTCGATCAACTCGATCTGCCACGCGATCGGCGAGCGCCCGTTCAAGTCCCGCGACCGCTCCGGCAACGTCTGGTGGCTCGCGGTGCTCTCCTGCGGCGAGTCCTGGCACAACCTGCACCACGCCGACCCGACCTCCGCCCGGCACGGCGTGCTGCGCGGTCAGATCGACTCCTCGGCACGGCTGATCCGCTGGTTCGAACTGGCCGGCTGGGCGACCGACGCCCGCTGGCCGGACGCGGAGCGGATCGCCGCCCGCCGCACCGCATGAGCGAGCGCGCCAGCGCCACCGGCGGACGCGGCAGGTCCGGTCCACGGGCGGCGAAGCCGCCGCCGGTGGAATCCGGCTGGGGTACGGGCCCCTCCCTGCAGCATGATGTAGGGGTGAACGGGAGCAGCGGAGACAGCACAGACGGCCATCAGACCTCGCGGGCGGGGGCCGCCGCCGGCCCCGCTCCCCGTACCCGCTCCGCTGCCCCGGCCCGCACCACGAAGGGCGGCCGGGTCCGGATGACCGGCAAGCAGCGCCGCGAGCAGCTGCTGGAGATCGGCCGGTCGGTCTTCGCCGAGCGCGGCTACGACGGCACCTCGGTCGAGGAGATCGCCGAGCGGGCGGGCGTCTCCAAGCCGGTGGTGTACGAGCACTTCGGGGGCAAGGAGGGGCTGTACGCGGTGGTGGTGGACCGCGAGATGCAGCTGCTGCTGGACATGGTGACGGGGGCGCTGACCGGCGGGCACTCGCGGGAGCTGCTGGAGCAGGCCGCGTTCGCGCTGATGGACTACATCGACACCTCCACCGACGGTTTCAAGATCCTGGTCCGCGATTCGCCGGTGGCCCAGGCCACCGGCACCTTCGCCTCGCTGATCAGCGACATCGCGACCCAGGTCGAGGACATCCTCGGCCTGGAGTTCAAGGCCCGGGGGTTCGACGCCCGGCTGGCCCCGATGTACTCGCAGATGCTGGTGGGCATGGTGGCGCTGACCGGGCAGTGGTGGCTGGAGGTGCGCAAGCCGGGCAAGGCCGAGGTGGCGGCCCACCTGGTGAACCTGGCCTGGCACGGCCTGGAGGGCATGGAGCGCCACCCCAAGCTGGTCGGCGACCGCCAGCAGTAGGGCTCTCCCCCGGGGTGGATCGTTCACCCTGGGTTTTCTTGACGTCAAGAGGCTTCATATCGACACATCCCCCGATACACTGATCCACATGGAGGACGAGGTCGACCGCCTGGTCGCAGCATGGCGCCGAGAGCGCCCCGACCTCGACGTGGAACCACTTGAGGTGCTCAGCCGGGTCAGCAGGCTCGCCCGGCACCTCGACCGTGCCCGCCGAACCGCCTTCGCCGAGCACGGTCTGGAGCCCTGGGAGTTCGACGTGCTGACGGCCCTGCGCCGGGCCGGCGCCCCGTACCAGCTCTCCCCCGGCCAGCTGCTCACCCAGACCTTGGTGACCTCCGGGACGATGACCAACCGGATCGACCGGCTGACCGGCAAGGGCCTGGTCAAGCGGCTGCCCGACCCGGACGACCGGCGCGGCGTGCTCGTCCGCCTCACCGGCGACGGCATGGACCGCGCCGACCAGGCACTCGCCGGGCTGCTCACGCACGAACGCGCCCTGCTCGCCGAACTCAGCTCGGGCCAGCAGAACGAGCTCGCCGGGCTGCTGCGCCAGCTGGTCGCCCCCTTCGACAAGGCCAGCTGACCGCTGCCCGGGGCTCGTCGGCGCCCCGCCCGGGGGCTCAGCAGGTCAGGGAGTCCGCACGGGGCTGGTGGCGGCCGGAGGGTGCCCCTCCGAGGGGTTCACGCCCGCCCGGCGGGCCACCGCGACGGCGGCCAGGGTGGAGTGCACGCCCAACTTGCCCAGCACGTTCTGCATATGAGTCCGGACGGTGTGCGGCGAGAGGTAGAGCCGCTCGGCGACGGCCTGCCGCCCGAGGCCCGCGACCATGCAGCGCAGCACCTCCTCCTCGCGCGGGGTGAGCGTCTCGACCAGCCGCTCGCTCTCCGTCCGGTCGCGCCGGGCCGCCGTCAACTCCCGTACCACGCCGGTGAGCAGGGCCGGCGGCAGATGGGTCTCGTCGGACAGCACCCCCCGGATCACCGTCAGCAGCCGGGACAGCGAACTGTCCTTGGCCACCCAGCCGCACGCCCCCGCCTGGAGCGCCCGGACGGCGCGGCGCGGGTCGTCCTCGGCGGCGAGCACGACGGCCCGCAACTGCGGGTGGGTCCGGCAGACCCGGGCCAGCAGCGCGACACCGTCGACCGGGGCTCCCGACGGCCCGGCGGGCTGCCTGGGCACGTGCAGCGGCGGCCGCGGCGGCGGCCTGCGGGGTGGCATCCCGCCGGGCGCGAGGTCGGCATCGATCAGCACCACGTCGAAGGCCCGGCCCTCGGCCAGCGCCCGCTCCAGCGCCCGCTCGGTCGCGGCGGCACTGCCGACGGCACCGACCTCGATGTCCGGCTCCGCTGCGAGGGCGGCGGCGAGCGCCTCGGCGAAGATGCGGTGGTCGTCGACCACCAGGACGCGAATCCGGCCCATCGCCCCTCCCCTGCTCAGACTCCCCTCCACCGTACGGGGATTCCGTTGCCACGGCGGGAGTTTGGCCAAGTCCCGCCAACCCCTCCGGGGGGCTCACCGTTCAAGCAGGGGGTTCCTACAGGGGCGCGGGGAACTGCGCGACCAGGGCACAACGTCCGTGCACGGTTGATCGCGCAGTTCCCCGCGCCCCTGCTGTGGTTGCCCTGAGCCGTACAGTCCCGCGCCCCTGCTGTGGTTGCCCTGAGCCGCAAGGTGCCGACCCGTAAGCCCTCAGCCGAGCCTCCGCGCTCCCGCCGCCGGAACGGCCGCGAAGGTGCGGGGTGCGGCCCAGCCCTCGGCGGTGAACGCGGTGGTGACGGCCGCCGCGACGTGGTCGAGGGCCGGGGCGGGGACCAGGGCGAGGACGGAGCCGCCGAAGCCGCCGCCGGTCATCCTCGCGCCGAGGGCGCCGGCCGCCACGGCGACGGCCACCGCGAGGTCGGTCTCGGGGCAGGAGACCCGGAAGTCGTCCCGGAGGGAGGCGTGTCCGGCGGTCAGGATCGGGCCGAGGCCGGCCAGGTCGCCCGCGTCCAGCAGGGCGACCGCCCGCTCGACCCGGACGTCCTCGGTGACCACGTGCCGGACCAGCGGCCGCAGTTCCGCCGGGAGCCGGTCGAGCGCGGAGTCGAGCCCCACCGGCGGAAGGTCCCGCAGCGCCGGGAGCCCGAGCAGCGCCGCGGCGCGCTCGCAGCCGGCCCGCAGCTCGGCGTAGGCGCCGTCGCCGAGGTCGTGCTTAACCCGGGTGTCGATGACCAGCAGCCGCAGGCCCTGCCCGGCCAGGTCGAGCGGGACCTGGCGCTGCGTGAGGTCCCGGGTGTCCAGGAAGAGCGCGGAGCCGTCGACGCAGCACATGGACGCCATCTGGTCCATCACGCCGCAGGGCACGCCGACGAAGGCGTTCTCGGCCCGCTGGGCGGTCAGGGCCAGGTCGGCCGCGGTGAGCGGGAGCTCGTACAGGTCGCGGTAGGCGGTGGCGACCACACACTCCAGCGCGGCGGAGGAGGACAGCCCGGCTCCGCTGGGGACGTCGCTGTCGAAGTGCAGGTCCGCGCCGCCGACCTGGTGACCGGCCTCGCGCAGGGCCCAGACCACGGCGGCCGGGTACGCGGCCCAGCCCTCGACCGTGCCGGGGGCCAGGTCGGCGACCCGGAGTTCGGTGACCCCGCCGTCGCCCTGCTCGCTGAAGAGCCGCAGCACGCCGTCGTCCCGCCGTCGGGCGGTGGCCCGGGCGGCGTGCGGGAGGGCCACCGGGAGCACGAAACCGTCGTTGTAGTCGGTGTGCTCGCCGATCAGGTTCACCCGGCCGGGCGCCGCCCAGACCCCGGCCGGGGCGGCGCCGAACACGGACTGGAAATCAGCCAACTTGCTTCTCCCTGAGGGCGAGGGTGAACTTCCATGCGTCGGCGACGATGTCGTCGAGCTCGGGACGGCTGGGGCGCCAGCCGAGCGCGTCGTGGGCGCGCTGGGCGGAGGCGACCAGGGTGGCGGGGTCGCCGGGGCGGCGGTCGGTGGTGACGACCGGGATCTCACGGCCGGTCACCCGGCGGACGGACTCGATCACCTCGCGGACCGAGAAGCCGCTGCCGTTGCCGAGGTTGCAGATCAGGTGCTCGCCGGCCTTGGCCGCGCCGAGCGCGAGGAGGTGCGCCTCGGCGAGGTCGGCGACGTGGATGTAGTCGCGGATGCAGGTGCCGTCGGGCGTCGGGTAGTCCTCGCCGAAGACCGAGATGTGCGGGCGCTGGCCCAGCGCGGCCTGGAAGACCAGCGGGATCAGGTGCGACTCGGGCTCGTGCCGCTCGCCGTACTGCCCGTAGGCGCCCGCGACGTTGAAGTACCGGAGCGAGACGGCGGCCAGGCCGTGGGCGACGGCCTCGCTGGTGATCAGGTGGTCCACGGCGAGCTTGGTGGCACCGTAGGTGTTGGTCGGGGAGGTCCGGGCGGTCTCGGCGATCGGCACCGACTCCGGCTCGCCGTAGACGGCGGCGGTGGAGGAGAAGACCAGCTTGCGCACGCCGGCCTTGCGCATGGCGCTGATCAGCTCCAGCGAGCCCGCCACGTTGTTGCGCCAGTACTTCTCCGGGTCGGCGACCGACTCGCCGACCTGCGAGGCGGCGGCGAAGTGCAGCACACCGTCGTAGGAGGAGTCGAGGACGTCGGCGGCGTCCTGGATCCGGCCCCGGACGAACTCGGCACCGGCCGGGACGCCCTCCAGGAAGCCGGTGGAGAGGTCGTCGAGCACGGTGACCTGGTGTCCGGCCTCCAGCAGGTGCGCGCCGACCACGCTTCCGACGTAACCGGCACCACCTGTGACCAGGTACTTACTCATGATGCGACCTCCCGCAGGCGCTGTGCCGCCGCCTCGGGCGACACATCGTTGACGAACGCGTCCATGCCGGATTCGACCCCGGCCAGGAACTTGAGCTTGCCTACCGTACGACGGATCGTGAACAGCTCCAGATGCAGTGCCAGCTCCTCCCCCAGCTGGGCCGGTGCCTGGTGCCAGGCGGCGATGTACGGCGTCGGTGCGGTCTGGGCCTTCGGCGCGGTGCCGGTGCCGGCGCCGTCCTCGGCGAAGAGCCGGTCGAAGCGCCGCAGCAGTTCGAGGTAGACCGCCGGGAACTCGGCGCGCTCGGCGGGGCCGAGCCGGGTCAGGTCGGCGACCCGGCGGTTGGGGTAGAGGTGGACCTCGTACGGCCAGCGGGCGGCGAACGGGACGAAGGCCGTCCAGTGCTCCCCGGCCAGGACCACCCTTTCGGAGTCGGCCTGCTCGGTGGCGACCAGGTCCTCGAAGAGGTTGCGGCCGGTCCGCTCGCGGTGGATCGCGGCCTCGGCGATCATCTTGACGGTGCGCGGCGCGGCGAACGGGAAGGCGTAGATCTGGCCGTGCGGGTGGGCCAGCGTGACCCCGATCTCGGCGCCCCGGTTCTCGAAGCAGAAGACCTGCTGGACGCCGGGCAGCGCGGAGAGCTCCGCGGTGCGGTCCGTCCAGGCTTCGAGCACCAGGCCCGCCTTGGCCTCGGTGAGGTCGGCGAAGGAGGAGTCGTGCTCGGCGGTGAAGCAGACCACCTCGCAGCGGCCGGCGCCGGGTGCGCGGGTCCGAAGGGGGTCGTCGGAGCCGGTGATGTGCGCGACGGCGTCGGTGGAGAGGGCCGGGAAGCGGTTCTCGAACACGACCACGTCGTAGTCGGAGGCCGGGACCTCGCTGAGCCGGCCGTCCCGGGACGGGCAGAGCGGGCACTCGTCGGCCGGGGGGTGGTAGATCCGGCCCTGGCGGTGGGCGGCCACCGTGACCCAGTCACCGGTGGCCGGGTCGCGACGGATCTCGGACAGCGCGGTGGTGGGTTCCAGCGGTCGCGGGTCGGCGGCGTCACGGACCGCTGCGTCGTCCGCGTCGTAGTAGATCAGTTCGCGGCCGTCCGCGAGCTTGGTCGTGGTCTTCTTCACGGCCTCCGCCTTCCAAATTTCTACCAGCGGGAACATAATCAAACATAATCCACCACAGGTCAACAGCGCGGCCCGACGGGGCCTCATGCGGCGACATGCCGAAGCCACCCACCGGCCGCGGCGGGCGGGTGCGGCGGGCCCCGGACGGGGGGTCAGGCCCTGCCGACGCGGTCCAGCAGACCGGTCCGGGCCGCCACGGCCGCGGCCTCCAGCCTGGTCCTGGCACCGAGCTTCGCCAGGACGCGCTGGACGTGCGTACGGGCGGTGCTGGAGGCGATCGCCATCCCGGCCGCGATGGCGGCGGTGTCCTCGCCCTCGGCGATCCGGACCAGCACCTGGACCTCACGGTGGGTCAGCGCGCGCAGCAGGCGCAGTGCTTCGTCGTCCTGCTCCGCCAGCGGCCGCAACAGCCGGTCGAACGCGCCCTGGAGGACCTCCACCGCGACCGCCGCCTCGCCGGCCCGCACCCGGGCGATCGCCCGTTCGACCACCTCGATGCGCTCGTCGCTGCGGACGTAGCCGGCCGCGCCGGCCGCGAAGGCGGCCGCCACCCACCCGGGTTCACCCACCGGGCCCAGCACGATGACGGCGATCTCCGGGCGCTCACGCCGCAACCGCCGTACGGGATCGAAGGCTTCGGGCCCGCCCGGGCCGTCCACCCCGACCAGGCACACCTCGGGCCGGCGTCCGGCGGCCACCTCGCAGACCGCACGCGCCGGGGAGCCGAGGCCGACCACCCGATGGCCTCTCAGCTGGAGCGCCGCCGCCAGTGCCTCAGCCAGCAGCCGGTGGTCGTCGACCACCACGAGCCGAACGCCCATGGCGTCCTCCAGTCCCCGTCCGGCCCGCCCGCGCGGCACATCCGCACCGGGAGACGCCGTTGACGCACCATCACAGCGCATACCGGGCCGGACCGCCAGGGCATGCACCGGGTTGTACCGGTCCGGGGAACGCAGAAGGCCCCCGCCTTTCGGCGAGGGCCTTCGTGCTCACTGTGGAGCCCCCATGCGGAATCGAACCGCAGACCTTCTCCTTACCATGGAGACGCTCTACCGACTGAGCTATAGGGGCGAACCGGTCGAACAAGGAAGACAGTACAGGGTGATCGGCCGGAACGTGAAATCGGGTCCGCCCGGATCGCTTCGGGCTCTCAGGAGCCCGTCTCGCCGCCGGACCGCGCCTCGTCGAAACCGCACCGCGCGGCGATGACCGCGTGGCCGTTCTGCTCGACCCAGTCCCCGATCGTGGCCACCCGTTCGGCCAGCCCGCGCCCGAGCGGCAGCAGGTCGTAGACCACCCGCGGCGGCACCTCGGGGTGGACGGTGCGCCGCACCAGCCCGTCCCGCTCCAGCGTGCGCACGGACTGGGTGAGCATCTTGCGGCTCACCCCGCTGACGGAGCGCTGGAGTTCCGAGAAGCGCTGCTCGCCGACCCGGTAGAGGCTGGCCAGGATCAGCAGCGACCACTTGTCGGCGAGCTCCGCGAAGACCTCCCGGCTGGGGCAGAACGCGGCGAAGACGTCGAAGGCCATGTCCTGCTGCTGCGCGCTCATGGCTCCAGGGTAGACCGGGCCGGTCTCCAGCGAGACCTTGGTAACCAATAGAGACCTGGTCTATATTGGTAACCAGCTCGACCACCTCCCTTCTCTCCCAGGAGCAGCTGCGCCATGACCGCGAACCGCCCCACCATCGCCATCGCCTTCCACTCCGGCTTCGGCCACACCGCCGTCCTGGCCGAGGCGGTCGCCCGCGGTGCCGCCGAGGCCGGTGCGGACGTCGTCCAGGTCGCCGTGGACACCGTCACCGAGGAGCAGTGGGCGCAGCTGGACGCCGCCGACGCGATCGTCTTCGGCTCGCCCACCTACATGGGCACCGCCTCCGCCGCCTTCCACACCTTCGCCGAGGCGACCAGCAAGCGCTGGTTCACCAGCGCGTGGGCCGACAAGCTCGCGGCCGGCTTCACCAACTCCGGCTCCAAGGCCGGCGACAAGCACCACACCCTGAACTACTTCCAGACGCTGGCCGCCCAGCACGGCATGAACTGGGTCAACCTGGGCCTGCACCCGGGCTGGAACTCCACCACCGCCTCCGAGCAGGACCTCAACCGGCTCGGCTACTTCACCGGCGTCGGCGCCTCCACCCCGGTGGACGGCGACGCCTCCACCGTGCACAAGGCCGACATCGCCACCGCCGAGCACCTCGGCGAGCGGGTCACCAAGCAGGCCGCGATCGTGGCTGCCGGCCGGATCGCGCTGGCGGTCTGACGGACGCTCCGCCGATGACGGCAGGCCCTGGGGGCGGGCGGAGACCCGCCCCCAGGGCCTGCCGCTACCTGACGGGCCGGCCCGTCAGGCCCCCGGCCCGCGCGGCGGGCAGCACCGCCGCGAGGTCGTTGCCCCGGGTCTCCGGCAGCGCGGCCAGGCAGAGCAGCGAGACCAGGCCGACCCCCGCCAGGTACCAGCCCACCGGCTCGGCGGTGCCGTACGCGGCGGTCAGCCTGGTCGCCACCAGCGGCGCCGTCGCGCCGCCGACGATGCCGCCGAGGTTGTACGTCAGGGACGCGCCCGTGTACCGCACATGGGTCGGGAAGAGCTCCGGCAGGAAGGCCGCCACCGGCCCGAACAGGCAGCCGAGGACGGCCATCGCCCCGACCAGGGCGAGCGCCACCAGCGGCCCCCGCAGGGTCTCCAGCAGCGGGAAGAGCACCAGCGACCACCCGACCGCCAGCGCCGTGGCGAGCATCAGCACCCGGCGCCGCCCCCAGCGGTCGCTGCGCCCGGCCGTACACCAGGCCGCCGACCCCTTGGCCCCCGCGCCCACCAGCAGCAGCCCCAGCACCAGCCCCCGGGCCAGGCCGAGTTGGGCGGTGGCGTAGGCGAGCGCGAAGGTGGTGGTCAGGTAGAACAGCGCGTACCCGACCATGGTCGCGCCGCCGGCCAGCAGCACCGTCCGGCCGTGGTGCCGCAGCACCGTGACGACCGGCACCTCGACCGGCCGGGCCCGGTCCCGGAAGAGCGGGCTCTCGGCGATCCCGAGCCGGACGTACAGCCCGACGGCGACCAGCGCCAACGAGGCCAGGAACGGCACCCGCCAGCCCCAGGCCAGGAAGGCCCGGTCGCTGAGCCCCTCGGACAGCACCAGGAACACCCCGGTGGCCAGGAAGAATCCCACGCACGGCCCGAGTTGCAGGTACGCCCCGTACCGCCCGCGCCGGCCCGCCGGGGCGTGCTCGGCCAGCAGCAGTGCCGCGCCGCCCCACTCCCCGCCCAGGCCCACCCCCTGGCAGACCCGCAGCAGCACCAGCAGCGCCGGCGCCCACGCCCCCCAGCCGCCGTACCCGGGCAGCAGGCCCACGGCGGCCGTGGAGAGGCCCATCAGCAGCAGCGAGACCACCAGGGTGGCCTTGCGGCCCAGCCGGTCGCCGAAGTGTCCGAACAGCACCGCGCCGAGCGGGCGGGCCAGGAACGCCACGGCGTAGACCGAGAAGGCCGCGAACAGGGCCCCGGCGGCACCCAGCCCGGGGAAGAACACCCGGCCGAACACCAGGGCGGCGGCGGTGCCGTAGAGGAAGAAGTCGTAGTACTCGATCGCGGTGCCGATGAAGGCCGCCGTCGCGATCCGGCGGAGGCCGCCGGGCGCCACTGTGTCGTCAGAGCTCATGACATCCACAGTGGCGGCCCGCCGACCTGCGCCGACAGCAGGCACACGGGTGATCCGGGCGCGCGGTGGCTGCCGCCCGCCCCCACTACGCGCAGGGGCGCAAGGCACTTCGCGAAGCGGAAGGTGCGGCGCCGTCACTCCCGATGTCGCGCAGTCCCCCGCGCCCCCGGACAGTGCAACCGACCCCAGCGCCTCTCTGCCGGTCGGTCTTACTCGACCTGCTCGGCGAGCTCCATCCAGGCCAGTTCGAGGCCTTCCTTCTCCTCCTTGACCTTGCGCAGCTGGGCGTCGAGGTCGGCGACCTTGGAGAAGTCGGCGGCGTGGTCGGCCAGCTGGGTGTGCAGCTTGGCCTCCTGCTGGTCCAGCTTGGCGATCTGACGCTCCGTGCGCTGCATCTCCTTCTTCAGCGCGCGGGTGTCGCCGACCGGCTTCACCTGGGCGGCCACCGAGGAGGGCACCGCCGCCTCGGCGATCTTCGCCCGGCGCTCCAGGTACTCGTCGACGCCGTTCGGCAGCATCCGCAGCCGCTGGTCGCCGAGCAGGGCGTGCACGGTGTCCGTGGTGCGCTCGATGAAGAACCGGTCGTGGCTGATCACGACCATCGAGCCCGGCCAGCCGTCGAGCAGGTCCTCCAGCTGGTTGAGGGTCTCGATGTCCAGGTCGTTGGTGGGCTCGTCGAGGAAGAGCACGTTGGGCTCGTCCATCAGCAGGCGCAGCAGCTGCAGCCGGCGGCGCTCGCCACCGGAGAGGTCGCCGACCGGCGTCCACTGCTTGTCCTTGGTGAAGCCGAACTGCTCGCAGAGCTGGCCGGCGCTCATCTCCCGGCCCTTGCCGAGGTCGACCCGGCCGCGGATCTGCTCGACGGCCTGGAGCACCCGGGTCGTCGGGTCCAGCTCGGCGATCTCCTGGGACAGGTACGCCAGCCGGACGGTCTTGCCGACCTTGACCACGCCGGAGGCGGGCTGCACGTCGCCCTGGCTCGCGTACGCGGCCTGCATGGCGCGCAGCAGCGAGGTCTTGCCCGCGCCGTTGACGCCGAGCAGGCCGATCCGGTCGCCGGGGCCGAGGTTCCAGGTGAGGTTCTCCAGCAACAGCTTCGGGCCGGCCTTGACGGTGACGTTCTCCAGCTCGAAGACCGTGCGGCCCAGGCGCGCGTTGGCGAACTTCATCAGCTCGGACTTGTCGCGCGGCTCCGGGACGTCGGCGATCAGCGCGTTGGCCGCCTCGATCCGGTAGCGCGGCTTGGAGGTCCGGGCGGGGGCGCCGCGGCGCAGCCAGGCGAGCTCCTTGCGGGCCAGGTTCTGCCGCTTGCTCTCCTCCGTCGCCTCGATCCGGGAGCGCTCGGCGCGGGCGAAGACGTAGTCGGAGTAGCCGCCCTCGTACTCGTGCACCTCGCCGCGCTGGACGTCCCACATCTTGATGGCGACCTGGTCCAGGAACCACCGGTCGTGGGTGACGCAGACGAGCGCGGAGCGGCGCTTGCTGAGGTGCTGGGCCAGCCAGGCGATGCCCTCGACGTCGAGGTGGTTGGTGGGCTCGTCCAGCACGATCAGGTCGTGCTCGCCGAGCAGCAGCTTGGCCAGCGCGATCCGGCGGCGCTCGCCACCGGAGAGCGGGCCGATCACGGTGTCCAGGCCCTTGTCGAAGCCGGGCAGGTCGAGGCCGCCGAACAGGCCCTGGATGATGTCGCGGATCCGCGCGTCGCCCAGCCACTGGTGGTCGTCGCGGTCGGCGATCACCTCGTGCCGGATGGTCGCCTTCGGGTCGAGCGAGTCGTGCTGGGTGAGGACGGCCATCTGCAGACCGCCCGAGTGGGTGATCCGCCCGCTGTCCGGCTCCTCCAGCTTGGCGAGCATCCGGATCAGCGTGGTCTTGCCGTCACCGTTGCGCCCGACGACCCCGATCCGGTCCCCTTCGCTGACGCCGAGGCTGACGCCGTCCAGCAGGGCACGAGTGCCGAAGACCTTCGTGACGGACTCGATGGTGGCGAGATTGACGGCCACTGCTGCTGCTCCTGGGATCGGTGTCACCGGGGAGTGCCCCGACCTTCCAAGAGTAGTCGGCGCGCCGTGTCGTCTCAGCTCTCGGTCGCGCGGGGGTGGATTGCCGCCCCCGGGACCGGCCCGTACGTCGCGTGGGCGGTGCGGCAGGTGCCGGAGGCCGCCAGGGCGGTCGCGAGGGCCTCGGCGGCTTCGGCGTCCTTGGCGAGGAAGGCGCAGGTCGGGCCGGAGCCGGAGACCAGGGCGCCGATCGCACCGGCTTCGGTGCCGGCCGCGAGGGTGGCGGCGAGCGACGGGCGCAGCGACAGGGCAGCGGACTGGAGGTCGTTGGTGAGGGCGGCTGCCAGGGCGGCCGGGTCACCGGTGGCGAGGGCGGCGAGCAGGGCGGGTGCGGCGTCCGGGGTGGGGACGTCGGTGTCGCCGGACCCCGTACCGGCCTCCTCCCGGAGGCGGTCGCACTCGCGGAAGACGGCGGGGGTGGAGAGGCCGCCGTCGGCGACCGCGAAGACCCAGTGGAAGGTGCCCGTGACGGGCAGCGCCTCCAGGATCTCGCCCCGGCCCCGGCCCAGCGCGACACCGCCGAGCAGCGCGAACGGGACGTCGGAGCCGAGTTCGGCGGCCAGGTCGAGCAGGTTCTCGAACGGGGTGTCCAGGCCCCAGAGCGCGTCGCAGGCGACCAGCGCGGCGGCGCCGTCCGCGCTGCCGCCCGCCATGCCGCCGGCCACCGGGATGGCCTTGGCGATGTGCAGGTGGACGCCGGGGTCGGCGAGGCCGTGGTGGGCGGCCAGCAGGCGGGCCGCGCGGGCGGCGAGGTTGGTGTCGTCCAGCGGCACCTGGGCGGCGTCCGGGCCGCTGCAGGTGAGCGTGACGCCCTCGCCGGGGGCCGCCGTCACCTCGTCGCCGAGGGCGACGGCGAAGAAGACGTTGGCCAGGTCGTGGAAGCCGTCGGCCCGCAGGCCGCCGACCCCGAGCTGGACGTTGACCTTGGCGGGGACCCGGACCTTGATCACAGCTCTGACGCCTTCGGCTTGTGCTCGGCGATGGCGGCGAACTGCTCGACCGTCAGCATCTCGCCGCGCAGCTTGTGGTCGATCCCGGCGGCGGCCAGCGCCTCCTCGGCGGCGGCCGGGGAGCCGGCCCAGCCGGCCAGCGCGGCCCGCAGGGTCTTGCGGCGCTGGGCGAAGGCGGCGTCCACCACGGTGAAGACCTCGCGCCGGGTGGCGGTGGTCTTCGGCGGCTCGCGGCGGATCAGCGAGACCAGGCCGGAGTCGACGTTCGGCGCGGGCCAGAAGACGTTGCGGCCGATCGCGCCGGAGCGCTTGACCTCCGCGTACCAGTTGGCCTTGACCGACGGAACCCCGTACACCTTGTTGCCCGGCTTGGCGGCGAGCCGGTCGGCGACCTCGCTCTGCACCATGACGAGCGTGCGCTCGATGCTGGGGAAGGCCGCCAGCATGTGCAGCAGCACCGGCACGGCGACGTTGTACGGCAGGTTGGCGACCAGCGCGGTGGGCGGCGGGCCCGGCAGCTCGGTGACGTCCATCGCGTCGCTCAGCACGAGGTCGAAGTGCTCGGCCCGCTCGGGCATCCGGGCGCCGATGGTGGTGGGCAGGTGCCGCGCCAGCAGCGGGTCGATCTCGACCGCCGTCACGTGCGCCGCGACCTCCAGCAGCGCGAGCGTCAGCGACCCGAGCCCGGGGCCGACCTCGACCACCGAGTCCTCCGCCGTCACCCCGGCGGCCCGGACGATCCGCCGCACGGTGTTGCCGTCGATGACGAAGTTCTGCCCACGCTGCTTGGTCGGCTTCACGCCCAGAGCTGCTGCCAGCTCCCGGATGTCGGAGGCGCCGAGGAGGTGGCTGTCGGGGGTGGGGTCGGTGGTGCTCACCCGGCAAGGATACGGGCCCCGCGGCGCCTCAGTTCCGAGGGAACCGCTCGGTCTCAAGACTGACCTCGCGACCGTCCGGCAGCATGAAGGTGACTGGATCGCCGAACTCCAGCGGGAGCTGCTTCTGGTAGCCCTTGCCATGGACAGGGTCGGTGAGCAGCCGGCATGTTCCCTTGAGGGGGTCGACGATCAGGTAGACAGGGATGCTGTACTTCGCGTAGGTCTTGGGCTTGGTCAGATAGTCGTTGTCGACGGAGCTGGCCGAGACGATCTCGATCACCGCATCAACGTCAGCCCACTCGTACCGCCCGGAGGCGTTCACCCGAGCGTCTTGCGCCATCACTGCGAGGTCGGGGGCATAGCCGTTCCGGTAGCCCGGAAAGTCGACCGGCACATCGAGGGTGATGTTCGCATCGTGCCCCAGCTGGTCTTCCAGCTGTCGCACGATGATCCGCATCAGCCTCGACTGGACCTCGCTCTGTGGTGACACGACGATGTTCCCCTCGATGATCTCCACCCGGTAGCCCTCCGGGATGAACATCTCGCCCACGGTCGCCCACAGGTCATCGATAGCTGTCGACATGGTGCCTCCCTTCAGCCAGGTCCAGTATGGCGCGGGACGGTCGGCTCAGTAGCCGAACGCCCGCGCCGTGTTCTCCGCGACGGCCGTCGCCAGCTCGTCCTCGTGCAGGCCCAGGGTCTCGGCCATCGAGCGCAGGGTGACCGGGATCAGGTAGGGCGCGTTGGGGCGGCCCCGGTACGGGTGGGGGGTGAGGAAGGGGGCGTCGGTCTCGATCAGGACGCGGTCGAGCGGGGTGACGGCGAGGGCGTCGCGCAGGGGCTGGTTGGCCTTGAAGGTGACCGGGCCGGCGAAGGAGAGGTACCAGCCGTGCTCGGCGCAGACCTCGGCCATCGCGGCGTCGCCGGAGTAGCAGTGGAAGACCGTCCGCTCGGGGGCGCCCTCCTTCAGCAGCAGGTCGATGACGTCCTGGTGGGCGTCCCGGTCGTGGATCACCAGGGCCTTGCCGTGGCGCTTGGCGATCTCGATGTGGCGGCGGAAGGACTCCTTCTGGATGTCGACGCCCTCGGGCCCGGTCCGGAAGTAGTCGAGGCCGGTCTCGCCGACGGCCTTGACGTGCGGCAGCGCGGCGAGCGCGTCGATCTCGGCGAGGGCGGCATCCAGGGCGGGCGGGCCGCCCGGCGTGCGCTTCTGGCCGGACCAGCCGTCCGGGTCGCCGAGGACCAGGCGCGGGGCCTCGTTGGGGTGCAGGGCGACGGCCGCGTGCACGGCCTCGAACTCGGCGGCCAGCTCGGCCGCCCAGCGCGAGCCGGCCACGTCGCAGCCCACCTGGACGACGGTGGTGACGCCGACCGAGGCGGCCCTGGCCAGGCTCTCGGCCGGGGTGCCGGACTGCATGTCCAGGTGGGTGTGCGAGTCGGCCACGGCCACCGCGAGCGGCGCGGGCAGCGGCGGCGGGGTGGTCCGGTCCGCGCTTTTGGAATCGGACACAGTCTTCGAGGCCATCAGAGGGCCGCCTTCTCTTCCAGGCGCGGGAAGAGGATCTCGCCCTTGGTGACGGTGGAGCCGGCCGGCAGCCGCCCCCAGTCCGCAACGGTGGCGATGGTCTGGTCGGCGAGCGCGCCCAGCCCGGCTTCGGCGCCCAGCGAGTCCCAGAGCTTCTCGGCGGTGGCCGGCATCAGCGGGTTGAGCAGGACGGCCGTCGCACGCAGCGCCTCGGCGGCGGTGTAGAGGATGGTCGCGAGCCGGGCCTGTCCGGCCGCGGACTCGTCCTTGGCCACCTTCCAGGGCTCCTGCTCGGTGAGGTAGCCGTTGACCTGCTTGACGAACTCGAAGACCGCCGCGATGCCGCCCGCGAAGTCCAGCTCCTCGCCGATCTTCCGGTCGGCGGTCTGCACGGCCGTGGCCAGGCCCTCGGCCACGGCCTGCTCGGCCGGGCCGGCGGCGGTCGCGGCGGGCAGCGAGCGGTCGAAGTACTTGCCGACCATCGCCGCGACCCGGGAGGCGAGGTTGCCGAAGTCGTTGGCCAGTTCCGAGGTGTACCGGGCGGTGAAGTCCTCCCAGGAGAACGAGCCGTCGGTGCCGAACGGGATGGCCCGCAGGAAGTAGTAGCGGTAGGCGTCCACGCCGAAGTGCGCGGTCAGGTCCTGCGGCGCGATGCCGGTCAGGTTGGACTTGCTCATCTTCTCGCCGCCGACCATCAGCCAGCCGTTGGCGACGACGCGCTGGGGCAACGGCAGCCCGGCGGCCATCAGCATGGCGGGCCAGATCACCGCATGGAAGCGCAGGATGTCCTTGCCCACCAGGTGCACGGAGGCCGGCCACAGCTCGGCGAAACGCTCCGGGTCGGCGCCGTACCCGGCGGCGGTGAGGTAGTTCTGCAGCGCGTCCACCCACACGTAGAGGACGTGCTTCTCGTCCCAGGGCAGCGGGATGCCCCAGTCGAAGGTGGAGCGGGAGATCGAGAGGTCCTGCAGCCCCTGCTCGACGAAGCGCAGCACCTCGTTGCGCGCGGAGGCGGGCGCGATGAAGTCCGGGTTGGCGGCGTAGAACTCCAGCAGCTTCGGCCCGTACGCCGAGAGGCGGAAGAAGTAGTTCTCCTCCTCCAGCCACTCGACCGGCTTCTTGTGGATCGGGCAGAGCTTCACGTCGTTGGAATCAGACGCAGTGTCCGTGGCACCGGGCAGCAGCTCGGCGGGGAGCTTGTACTCCTCGCAGCCGACGCAGTACGGGCCCTCGTAGCCGCCCTTGTAGATCTCGCCCTTGTCGTGCAGGTCCTGGACGAACTCCTGCACGCGGTCGGTGTGCCGCTGCTCGGTGGTCCGGATGAAGTCGTCGTTGGCGATATCCAGGTGCTGCCAGAGCGGCTTCCAGGCGTCCTCGACCAGCTTGTCGCACCACTCCTGCGGGGTGACGCCGTTGGCCTCGGCGGTCCGCATGATCTTCTGGCCGTGCTCGTCGGTACCGGTCAGGTACCAGACCTTCTCGCCGCGCTGGCGGTGCCAGCGGGTGAGTACGTCGCCCGCGACGGTGGTGTACGCGTGGCCCAGGTGCGGGCGGTCGTTTACGTAGTAGATCGGGGTGGTGACGTAGAACGCCGAGGTGTCGTGGTCTGCAGTGGCCGCCATGGCCGAAAGCTTAGACTGACCGGAGTAACCGTGCGGCTCGCAGCCCGAGGGGCGGGCGGCTACGCCGCGCGGCGGGAGAAGCGGCTGAACCAGCGGCGGCGCGGCCCTGCGTGTGCCGGGGAGTCGGCGGGCGGCGCCGCGGGCTCGGCGTGCGGGGCGAAGCCCGGCGCCGGGTACGCGGAGTGCTCGGCGGTGGCAACCCGGCCCTCCCGCATGATGCGGACGGTGTGGCCGCCGCACCCCGGGCAGGTCGGCTTGAGCAGCGGTGAGGGGACGCGGACGCCGTTGGCGTGGTACTCGATCGCGGTGTGCCCGTCCCGGGCCACGTGGTGCTCGATGTCGTACGCCTGCTCCCACCCGTAGCCGCAGCTCAGGCAGGCGAAGGAGTACGCCTCCCGGACCGTCTCGACGGGGGTGGCCGGCCGGGTGGTCAGCCCGACTGCCGCGTTGCCGCTCACCTTGCCACTCAGAGGGCTACCGATGGTCTCGCTCATAGCCGTCTCCCAGCGCCCTCCGGACGTTCGTCCGGCTCGGGTCTTCACATCCCAGGGAATGCCCAGGACCTGTACTCCGCCACCCGGCTTGCCAAGACTTGGCTCTGAATTGGAGCTACCTGGAGGAAGTCGGGGCCAAAGCTTCAGCTCAGCGGGTGTTTATCGAGTACTCCCTACCAAGGTACGACCACGAAAAGCCGATCACCCGCAGACCGTCGATCGCTTGTATGGTTTTCCGATTAACTTTCGCGCCGCTCTTCCGTACCGGCCTTCGTACCGGCCTTCGCGCCCGCCTTCGGGCCCGCCTTGCCGCCCGCTCCCGCCTCGGTCTTCGCGGCCACCACCGCGTCGAAGACCTCGCGCTTGGGCAGGCCCAGCTCGATCGCCAGGGCCGCGATGGCCTCCTTGCGGTGCTCCCCCGCCTCCTCCCGGACAGCGACCCGGCGGGCCAGCTCCTGCGGGGTGAGCGTGACCGGGCCGGCCGGCGGGGCGCCCGCGACGACCACGGTGATCTCGCCGCGGACGCCGTCGGCGGCCCAGACCGCGAGTTCGCCGAGCGGGCCGCGCTTGATCTCCTCGTACGTCTTGGTCAGCTCGCGGCAGACGGCGGCGGGGCGGTCGGCGCCGAACGCGACGGCCATCGCGTCGAGCGCCTCGGCGATCCGGTGCGGGGCCTCGAAGAAGACCATGGTGCGCGGCTCGGCGGCGACCTCGGCGAGCTGGCGGGCCCGGTCGCCGGCCTTGCGGGGCAGGAAGCCCTCGAAGGTGAAGCGGTCCACCGGCAGCCCGGACAGGGCCAGCGCGGTGAGCACGGCGGACGGCCCCGGCACCGCGGTGACCTTGATGCCGGCCGCGACGGCGGCGTCGACCAGGCGGTAGCCGGGGTCGGAGACCGAGGGCATCCCGGCGTCCGTGACCAGCAGCACCCGGGCGCCGCCGAGCAGCGCCTCGACCAGTTCGGGGGTGCGGCCGACCTCGTTGCCCTCGAAGTAGGAGAGCACCCGGCCGGCCGGGGTGACCCCGAGCGCCTGGGTGAGGCGGCGCAGCCTGCGGGTGTCCTCGGCGGCGATCACGTCCGCCGTGGACAGCTCGGTGAGCAGCCGGGGCGGGGCGTCCGAGACGTCGCCGATGGGGGTTCCTGCGAGAACGAGTACACCAGTCACAGGGCCCATCCTCGCAGTACGGCGGGCGGTTTCCCCGCCGCTCCCCCACGGCGGGGAGATTGGTGACGAACCGGACAGCTTCGGAGCGGCCCGTCGCCCGCTCACGGCCCGCCCCTACGATGTGGCGGGTGAGCCGCGACCTGGTACCTGAGACGCCCACTGGCGTAGACCACACCGAGCGGGGTGGCGTGGATCTGCCGAGCGACACCCCCGCCGTCCCGGCGCAGCGCGGTCGGTGGCAGCGCGGGCTGGAGCGGTACGGGTACCGGGCGCCGGACGGCGCGGAGCTCGCCGAGCGGCTGGTACCGCCGATGCCGGACGGCCCGGGCGTGACGCCCGACCCTGTGCCGCCCTCGCCGGTGCTGGCCCGGCTGGGCATCGCGCTGCCGGCCGGCCTCTGGTCCTGGCTGGTCCGCTGGTCGGGCTGGCTCGGGCCGGTCGGGGTGGCGCTGTTCGGCGGGCTGCTGCGGTTCGCGAGCCTGGGGCAGCCGAACGCGGTGATCTTCGACGAGACCTACTACGCCAAGGACGCGTACGCGCTCTGGCACGGCGGCTACGAGACGAACTGGCCGGACGACGCCAACGGCAAGATCCTCGGCTCGCCGCAGTCGATCCCCTTCCGCACCGACCCGTCGTTCATCGTGCACCCGCCGGTCGGGAAGTGGGTGATCGGGCTCGGCGAGTGGCTGTTCGGGATGCACCCGTTCGGCTGGCGGTTCATGGTGGCGCTGCTCGGCACGATGTCCCTCCTGATGACCGCCAGGATCGCCCGCCGGCTGTTCCGCTCGACGCTGCTGGGCTGCGTGGCCGGGCTGCTGCTGTCGGTGGACGGGCTGCACTTCGTGATGAGCCGCTCCGCGCTGCTCGACCTGGTGGTGATGTTCTGGTTCCTGGCCGCCTTCGGCTTCCTGCTGCTCGACCGGGACCGGACCAGGGCACTGATCGCCCGCCACCTGGAGAACACCCCGAGCGCCAGCGGCGACTGGCTGACGGTGGGATGGCGCCCATACCGGCTGGCCGCCGCCGTCTCGATCGGGCTGATGGGCGCGACCAAGTGGAGCGGCATGTACGTGCTGGTCGCGTTCTGGCTGCTCGGCGTCTGCTGGGACTTGGGCGCCCGGCGGCTGGCCGGCACCCGGCACCCGCTCCGGTACGCCCTCTGGGACGCGACGCTCGCCGGGCCGCTGCTGCTCCTGGTGGCGAGCACGGTGTACGTGGCCTCCTGGACGGGCTGGTTCCTGAGCAGCACCGCACCGGACAAGGGCGGCTACGGCCGGGACTGGGCGCTGCACCGCGCCGGGCTGTCGCCCGAGTACGTCCAGGGCGTCCGGATGCCCTTCCGGGTGGACATGACCTGGGTGCCGGACGCGCTGCGCAGCCTCTGGCACTACCACTCGGCGGTGTACGACTTCCACGTCCATCTGACCAGCCCGCACACCTACCAGTCGAGCCCCTGGAGCTGGCTGGTGCAGGGCCGTCCGGTGTCGTACTTCTACGACTCCCCGAAGCTCGGCCAGAGCGGCTGCCAGGTGAACGAGTGCGCCCGCGAGGTGCTCGCGATCGGCACTCCGCTGCTCTGGTGGGCGGGCGTGGCGGCGCTGGCGTACTGCCTGTACCGCTGGGCGCTGCGGCGGGACTGGCGGGCCGGTGCGGTGCTGTGCGCGGTCGCGGCCGGGTACCTGCCGTGGTTCCTGTACCCGACCCGGACGATCTTCCTGTTCTACGCGGTCGCCTTCGTGCCGTTCCTGGTGCTCGCCGTGACGATGATGATCGGCGCGATGATAGGGCCGGCGAAGGCCTCGCCGGAGCGCCGGGTGATCGGCGTCACGGCCGCCGGACTGCTGATTCTGCTGATCATGTGCAACTTCCTGTACTTCTACCCGCTTTATACGGGAGAGACGATCCCGATGGACGCCTGGCGGGCCCGGATGTGGTTCACCAGCTGGATCTGACCGCCGGCCCGGACCGCCGGAGCTGACGCGGCGGCAGGTACCAGAACGGTGACAAAGCGGACTCCGGCTGCTGTTGCGAGGGGTCCGCCTGACTAGGGTGTCTCGATCGACCGAACGGACAACGGGGGGAACGCACCATGAACAAGGGCACCAAGATAGCCATCGGCACCGTCTGCGCCGTGCTGCTCGGCGCGGGCGGCTACGGCGCCTACGACCTCACCGGGCTGGCCGGCTCCAGCTCGGCCTCCTCGACCCCCACCCCGGTGACGGTGTCCAGTGAGCCGCCGACCGCCGACCAGGCCGCGGCCGGGGCGAAGGCGTTCCTGGACGCCTGGTCCGGCGGGGACCTGGCCGCGGCCTCCGCGCTGACCGACCAGCCGGGCCAGGCCCTGACGGCATTGACCGCCTTCAAGACCAAGCTCAACCCCAGCGCGATCACCCTCGTCCCCGGCGGCTCGGCCACCCCGGCCTCCTCCGCCGCGCCGTCCGCGTCGGCCTCCGCGTCCGCGTCGGCGTCCTCGGGTGCCACCGCCGACCCGGGCGCGCCCGCCTCGCAGGTGAAGGTCGGTTTCTCGGCGAAGGTCGAGTTCGCCACCACCGGCAACGCCTGGAACTACGCCGGCGCGCTCGGGGTGGTCAAGATGAGCAACGGCAAGACGCTGGTGCACTGGGCGCCGACCGTGATCCACCCGCACCTGGGCACCGGCGAGAGCATCGGTGTGGCGCCGATCTACGCACCGCCGTCCTCGGTGGTGGACCGCAACGGCAAGTCCCTGAAGGGCTTCGCCTCGCTCGACCAGCTGCTCGGCTCGTTCAACAGCCAGGCCGCCGGCAACCCGGGCGACGCCGGACAGGGCGTGGTGATCACCGACGACTCGGGCCAGAAGCCGGCCGAGAAGCTCTTCACCGTCACCGACCCCAAGCCTGGCAAGCCGCTCAGCCTGACCCTGGACGCCAAGGTGCAGGCGGCGGCGGAGAGCGCGTTGAAGGCGCACGCGTCGGGGCTCCAGGGGTCGGTCGTCGCGATCGAGCCGAGCACCGGCAACATCCTGGCCATCGCCAACACCCCCGCCAGCTACAACCGGGCCTTCCTCGGCGGCCTCGCCCCCGGCTCGACCATGAAGATCATCGATGCGGCCGCGCTGCTGGAGGCCGGGATCAGCCCGTCGGCGACCATGCCCTGCCCCGAGACCATCACGGTGAACGGGAACACCATCGCCAACGACGAGAAGGGCGCCTTCCCGAACAACACGTTCACCCAGGACTTCGCCGCCTCGTGCAACACCGCCTTCATCCAGCAGGGCATGAAGACGCTGACCGGCAGCCAGCAGGCGGACACGGCGAAGGAGGTCTTCGGCCTCGGCCCGGTCTGGGCGCTCGGCCTCAAGATCAACCCGGCGAAGATCCCCGCGCCCGCCACCCCCAACCAGCGGGCCGCCGACCTGATCGGCCAGGGCACCATCACGATGAACTCGCTCGCGATGGCCTCCGTCTCGGCGACCGTCCAGAACGGCACCTTCCACCAGCCGATCCTGGTCCCCGGGAGCAAGCAGCTCCCCGCCGACCGCACCCTCTCCGGCAGCACGCTGGACGCCCTGCGGAGCATGATGCGGCAGGTCGTGACCAGTGGCACCGCGGCGGGTGTGTCCGGCCTGCCCAGCGGCACCGGCGCCAAGACCGGCACCGCCGAGGTCGGCAACCAGGCCAAGTCCAACAGCTGGTTCACCGCCTTCAGCGGCAACCTCGCGGTGGCGGTGGAGATCGAGGGCGGCGGACACGGCGCGGACGCGGCCGCCCCGGCGGCCGCCGTGGTCCTCCAGGTCGGCAACAAGGGCTGATCCCCCCACGGGCGGGGAACCGCACGGTTCCCCGCCCGCCGGGTACCGGCGTCGGCCGCCGGCCTCAGCCCTTGCCGTAGACGGCCGCGACGTTGTCGGCGGCCGGGTGGGCGGAGCCCGCCGGTCCGGCGGCGAAGGCGCGGAGCAGGTTCTCGGTGACCTTCTGGGTGAAGGCCCCGGCCTTGGCGTCCATGCCGTGGTCCCCGCCGCCGCCCGGGCCCTGCGCGTCCAGGGCCTCGACCCAGCGCATGGTGCCGCTGGCGAAGACCCCCGCGCCACCCGGCACGGTGTAGTACGCGGTGTCCGAGAAGCTGTGCCGCCCCTCGCAGACCACCGGGGAGTGGGCCAGGATCTCGATCGGACGCGGCGTGTGGAAGCCCGTGTTCACCCGGTCGTACTCGACACCCACCAGGTGCGGGAAGCTGTCGCCCTTCTGCACGCCCGCCCCCGCGAACAGCCAGTGCCCGGGGTTGGTGACCACGTACGGGGCGTCCACGGGGTAGCCGTCGTAGATCACCCCGAGCAGCGAGCTCTCCGGATCGGCGCCGGGCGCGGAGCGGAAGTCGGTGGTGGCGGGCTTGCCGGCCTGGTAGCCCGGGTCGTCCTTGTACGCGCCCTTGTAGCAGACCACCACCCGCCCGGGGCCCAGGTCGGAGGGCTCGAAGCGGATCCGGCGGAAGCAGCAGTTCGCCCCCAGGACCGCCAGGTTCGTCCCCGCGTCGCGGGCGGCGGTGACGTGCTGGCGCTGCTCCGGGGACCAGTACTCGTCGTGGCCCAGCGAGAGCACGGCGGCCGCGCCGTGCAGCAGGTCCGGCTCGGCCGCCAGCTCGACCCCGGTGACGTACGCGAGCGGCAGCCCGAGCCGCTCGGCCAGCGCGATCAGCGGGGCCTCGTACGTGAGGAAGAGCCCCGCGCCGTCGTCGTACTGGTACGGGCGGTCGAAGGTGACCTGGAGCGAGCGGGTCGGCAGGCCGCCGCTCGGGCCGTTGTAGAGGTTGTAGCCGCCCCACTCGTTGTACGCCTGCCAGGTGGCGACGGCGTTCACGACCACGGTCTTCCCGGCGGTCGAACGCGAGCGGACGGTGACCGGCACGTAGCGCTGCCCCGCGCCGCCGTCGGCGTCCAGGCGGAGCAGGTAACTGCCCTCCGGCCAGTCCGTGGTGTCCACGGCGGTGGTCCTCGCCCAGCCCGTCCGCACCATCCGGGTCTTCTGGTCGACGGTGGCCGCCGGCTGCTTCCGGCCCGCGATCCGCCCGGACTTCCAGACCAGCCGGGCCCGGGCGCCGCCGTACCAGCCCATCCGGTAGGCGGAGACGGTGAAACCGGCCGCGGTGGTGGACACGTGCAGCCCGAACTGCTCGCCGGGCAGCACGCTGACCCGGTCCGCGAAGCCCTCGATCGCCTGCTGCGGGCCGGCCTTGGTGACGGCCCAGTCGGCGTTGCCCGGCCGGGCGTTCTCGGACACCGTGCTCGCCGAAGCGGAGGCGGAGGCGGAGGCGGAGGGACTCGGATCCGCCGGCACCGCACCGGCCCGCAGCCCGGCGCTCGGGCCCGGCCCCGGCTTCCCGCCCGGACCGCAGGCGGTCAGCCCGGCCGCCGCACCGACGGCCAGCCCGAGGAAGCGCCGCCGACCGGTGCCACGCACCGACCCGCCGCCCCCAGGACGCTGCTGCTCACCCATGCCATGACTCCCGTGCCGCCGACCCAGTACGCCTGTCTGCCACCCTCATCGTGCCGTACCTCTCCACCGGCCCGGCGGCGGCCACCCGCCGAGCCCGCCCGGCCGCCAACCGGGGCCAGAGGACCAGCACGGTCGGCAGCGCGAGGTACCCGAACCGCCCGGCCGGGGCCAGCGCGAAGGCGACGGTCAACCCGGCGGCGAGCCGGTCGCAGGCCGCCACCGCACCCGTCGGCGGGCGGACCAGCAGCCACCCGGCGACCGCGACGGAGCCCAGGCAGAGCAGGGCCAGCGAGACCGCGTGCCCGACCGGGCCCAGCCCCGCCAGCACCCGGCCCGGCAGCGGGCTGCCCGCCGGGGTCGGCACGGCCGTCAGCCCCAACGGGAAGCGCACCACCTGCTCCAGCAGGACCCCGGCCCGGGTCAGCGCGAACGGCAGGATGACGGCCGCGCTCGCCAGCAGCGCCGTCCCGGCCGCGCGGGCCGCCGGGCGCCGCCCGTACAGCCGCCACAGCAGCAGCGCGGCGACCGGCAGAGCCGGCCAGGCCGTCCACTTGAGGGCGCAGGCGAACCCGAGCACCAGCCCCGCCGGGAGCGCCCGCCCGTTCGCCGCCAGCGCCAGCGCCAGGCAGCAGACCCCGATCAGCGGCAGGTCCACCCCGCCGCCGGTCAGGGCCAGCGCGATCAGCGGCGAGGCCGTCAGCGCGGCCAGCGGCGGCAGCAGCCGCCACCGGGAGCCGGCCCCCAGCAGCCGCCCGCAGGCCAGCAGGCACCCGAGGAAAGCCGCCGCGAACCAGACCCGGGCGTCCCCGAGCAGCAGGTTGACCGGCCCCACGTTGCCCAGCACCGCCCGGGGCACCCCGAACAGCGTCATCATCGGCAGGTACGGGTTGAAGTCGCTGGCCAGCACCGGATGCGGCAGGTACGGGACGCCGGTGTGCACCAGCAGGTCCGCGGAACGCTCGACCACCATCACCTCGGACTGCCGGCGCCCGCTCAGCGAGAGCAGCACCAGCGGCAGCAGCACCGCCCCCAGCAGCGCCGCGCCGGCGGCGGCCGCCGCTGCGATCCGGCGCGGCAGCGCGAGGCGCAGCAGGGCCGCGACGGCGTAGGCGGGGGCGGCGAGGGCGCCCCAGAAGACCTGGTTCGGCACGGCCGAGGCCAGCGGGAAGACCGCCGCCCAACCAGCCGCGAGTGTCCAGCCGACGGCCTGCACCGGTCCTCGTCCGGCGAGTTCCATGATCGAAGGCTAGGGCCTGCCGAGGCGATCCCGTCGGACCCGCGCGGAACAGCTGTGCAGCTCGCCCGAGGTTGCACTATCCAGGGGCGCGAGGAACTGCGCGAGGCGGAAGGCACCGGACCGTTACTCCCGTTTCGCGCAGTTCCCCGCGCCCCTTGGGGTCAGCCCTCACTGTCGGGTGGACCCAGCCGAGCGTGCCGCCTCCCCGGAGGGGGGTCCTCAGCCGGAGAAGAGGTTGCGGCCGACGTCCTTGGGGACGATGTCCTGGACGGGCTTGCTGTCGGGGCCGGGGATGTGGGCGCCGGGGATGGGCTGGGTGCCGACGCGGTGGAGCAGGACCGCGCCGTCCTCGGCCCAGATCTGCTGGTAGCCGTGGGCCAGCAGGAGCTGGACCCGGTCGGCCTGCTGCTGGGCGGAGAGGAACGGGAAGGTCCGGACCTCGGGCCTGATCAGGACGTAGTCGCGTCCGCGCGGCGTCCCGTCGACCAGGACGGCGTCCGTCCGGGAGGTGAGCCGGGGCACGATCTGGTTGTCCGCCTCGACCGACGCGCCGTCGGGTATGAGTGCGGCGGCCCGCACCATCGCGGCGGCGCTGCTCTTGGGCTGCCAGTCGCCGGGGACGAGGAGCGAGCCGAGGCCGAGCGGCACCGCGGCCAGCAGCGAGAAGGCCGCGACCGTGACCCCGAGGCGGCGCGCGGTGCGCCGGGTGCGTTCCTGGGCGTGCAGGCGGCCCAGGACCTCCAGGGTGGCCGTCAGCATGATCGGCCAGAGGAAGGCGTCGTAGTGGTGGGCGATCGACCAGTGGTTGGGGTTGTCGGAGAGTATTCGCTCGGCGAGCAGCGGCAGCGCGCAGAGCGCGGTCGCCGAGCGCAGCGGCAGGGCGAGCAGGGTGCCGAAGAGCCAGAGCACCAGCAGCGGCTTGATCGTCGTGCTGAAGGCCGAGTGCAGCAGCAGCGTGGGGTCGCCGAGGACGTTGCGCACCGCGGAACCGGCGTCCGGGCCGAGCTGCCCGTAGTTCCAGTAGTAGCCGGGCTGCCCGCCCATCGCGGGTATCAGCCAGGTGATCGCGGCCACCGAGACGACCGGACCGGCGATCAGCAGGCCCAGGCCGTAGCCGAGGCCGCGCCCGTCGTGGCCGCGGCGGCTGCGCAGGGCCAGCACCAGGCCGTACGCGCCGACCATGAGGCCCATGTCCTCCTTGGTGCAGCAGATCAGCAGCGCCGCCAGGGCGACCGTGCCGTACCGGCGGGCCATCCCGCGCTCGAACATCAGCAGCGTCAGCGGGACGGCGAAGCCGACCTCGTGGAAGCCGCCCCGGGCCGCCGCGAGCAGCGGCCAGCCCAGTGCGTAGACCAGCCCGGCCAGGTCGGCCGCGCGGCGGACGGTCCGGGCGTCGCTCGCGGCGAAGGTGCGGACGGCGATCCGCCGGACCAGCGGGACGCCCAGCGCGAACAGCAGGGCCTGGCCGAGCATGAGCGTGCGCGGGTCGTTCCAGAGCCAGTACAGCGGGGCCAGCAGCGCCAGGACCGGGGAGAAGTGGTCGCCCAGCAGCGAGAACCCGGGCGGAAACTCGTGGTGGTAGCTCTTGACCTCGGAGATCGGCAGCCCGAAGTGCGCGTAGCCGCGGATCCCCTGGTCGAAGATCGAGAGGTCGAATCCGCCGATCTGGACGGCCGACCACTGCTGCAGCCCGAGCGCGAAGGCGACGGCGAAGCAGAGCAGCATGAGCAGAGCGGTCCGCTGCCGCCCGGATCCGACGGCAGCCGCCGGCGCCACGGGGACGACCGGGACGGCGGACGGACTGAGCGCGGTGACCGCGTCGGACATCGCGCCCCGAGACGTGGGCATGACGGGAGACCCCCCGGAAGTGGTGTGCTGACCCCGGTTAGCCGAGACCAAGCTCCCCACGCTAGCCGAGCCGCGTTTTCGACTCCGTGACGGGAGTCACCCCGGCCGTCACAGTGCTGTCACAGCAGGCCGGCCCCGCACCTGCCGCACCCCGGGGCCGGGACCCGTCCCGGGCCCGGCCCGTCAGCCCGTGCCCCGTCAGCCCTTGCCGAGGACGGCCTGCATCACCGACTTGGCGATCGGCGCCGCGAGGCCGCCGCCTGTGACGTCCGTCGCGCTGCTGTCCGCGATCACCACCGCGACGGCGACCGGCGGGACGCCGCCGGAGCCGCTCGGCCCGGCCCAGGAGATGAACCAGGCGTACGGGACGCCGGTGTTGTCCACGCCGTGCTGCGCGGTACCGGTCTTGCCGCCGACGGTGGCGCCGCTGATCCGGGCGTTCCGGCCGGTGCCGTTCTCCACCACGTCCGTCATCAGCTGCCGCACCTGGGCCGCGACCTCCGGGGTCAGCGCCTGCTTGTAGGTGACGGGTTTCATCAGCTGGACGGTGCTGCCGTCGCTCCTGGCCAGCTTGTCCACAAGCTGTGGATACATCACCTTGCCGTTGTTGGCGACGCCCGCCGCGACCATGGCCATCACCAGCGGGGTCGCCGCGGTGTCGAACTGGCCGATCGAGGAGAGCGCGACCTGCGAGTCGTTCATCTTCGTGTCGAAGTTGCTGCGGGCGGCACGGACCGGGATGTCCAGCCTGGGGTCGTTGAAGCCGAAGTTCTCCGCCATCGAGACCATCCTGCCGAGTCCGACCCGCACCCCGAGATAGCCCATCACGCTGTTGCAGGAGTAGACCATCGCGGTGTCGAGCGAGAGGTCCGGCCGGTCGCAGGCGGAGGTGTCGTTGACCAGCTCGGTGGTGGTGCCGGGCAAGATGTACGGATACGGGGCGCCGGTGCCCGCGCCGGGGTCGGACACCACGCCGGCGGAGAGCGCCGCCGCCGCCGTGACGACCTTGAAGGTCGACCCCGGTGGGTAGATCTGGCGCAGCGCCCGGTTCAGCATCGGCTGGTCGGTGTCGGCCCGGAGCTTGTTCCAGGCGTCCTGGTCGGCGGTGGAGGAGCCGGCGAAGCTGCCGGGGTCGTACGAGGGGGTGCTGGCCAGCGCGAGGATCCGGCCGGTGGCCGGCTCGATCGCGACGACGGCGCCCTTCTGGCTGCCGAGCCCCCGGGTCGCGGCCTGCTGGGCGGCCTTGTCGATGGTGGTGTAGACGTCGCCGCCGGGGTTCTGCTTCCGGGCGATCTCGTCCCAGACCGCCCAACCGGCGAGCCGGTTGTCGGTGCCGGTGAGCAGGGCGTCCTCGATGCCTTCGAGCTGGGTGTTGCCGTAGGTCTGCGAGGAGTAGCCGGTGACCGCCGCGTACTGGGAGCCGTCGGTGTAGGTCCGCTTGTAGTCGTAGCGCCCGCCGGTCGGCACCGAACCGGTGACGGGGTCGGGGCCGACCAGGATGTTGCCGCGCGGCTCGGCGTAGCGCTGGATCGTGAGCCGCTGGTTGGCCGAGTTGTGGTCCAGCGAGTCGGAGCGGAAGACCTGGACCCGGGTGGCCTGGACGGCCAGCGCGACGATCAGCAGTAGGCAGAAGGTGCCCGCCCGGCGGCCGGTGGTGGAGATGCCGGGCAGCCCCTGGGGGCCATTGGCCGAGCCCCCGGGCCGGTCGCGGCGCAGCGGGGTCACGGCTGGTCCTCCGGCCGTGGGCGGCGGGCCGCGTCGCTCATCCGGACCAGCAGCGCCACGATGATCCAGTTGGTGACCACGGAGGAGCCGCCCTGGGCGATGAACGGGAGCGTCATGCCGGTGAGCGGGATCAGGTCGAGCACCCCGCCCGCGACCACGAAGACCTGGATGCCGACGATGGCGGCCAGGCCGATCGCCAGCAGCCGCCCGAACGGGTCCGTGAGCGCGATGCCGGTCCGGAAGCCGCGGGAGACCAGCAGCGCGTACAACAGGAACAGCGAGACCAGCCCGACCAGGCCGAGTTCCTCGCCGATGGTGGCCAGGATGAAGTCGGACTTGGCGGCGAAGCCGATCAGGATCGAGTGCCCGTTGCCCAGCCCGGCGCCGAGCACCCCGCCCCAGGCGAAGGCGAAGAGCGACTGGGCGATCTGGTTGGCGCCCTGGCCGGCCGCGATCGAGCCGAGCGGGTCGAGCCAGTCCGTCACCCGGCTGTGCACGTGCGGCGAGAGCCAGCCGACGGTGACCGCGCCGACGGCCGCCAGGAACAGCCCGATGGCGATCCAGCCGCTGCGCGCGGTGGCGACGTACAGCATCACCACGAAGAGCCCGAAGAAGAGCAGCGAGGTGCCGAGGTCCGTCTCCAGCACCAGGACGCCGACGAAGGCCGCCCAGATCAGCAGCACCGGGCCGAGCACCCGCCCGCGCGGCAGCTGGAACCGCCAGACCCGGCGGCCGGTCAGCGCGAGCGCGTCCCGGTGCACCGCGAGGTAGGCGGCGAAGAAGACGGCGAGCAGGATCTTGGCGAACTCACCGGGCTGGAAGGAGAGCGGCCCGACCTTGATCCAGATCCGTGAGCCGTACACCGGGGGGAAGAAGATCGGCAGCACCATCAGCACCAGCGCGGCCAGCGCGCCGACGTACGCGTAGCGCTGGAGGATCTTGTGGTCCCGCAGCACCACCACCACGCCGATGAACAGCGCCACCCCGAGCGTGGACCAGAGCAGCTGGGTGGGCGCCGCCGCGCTCTTCGGGGTGGCCCGGTCCAGCCGGTAGATGACGACCAGTCCGATGCCGTTCAGCAGCACGGCGATCGGCAGCAGCAGCGGGTCCGCGTACGGCGCCTTCCAGCGGACCACCCCGTGCGCGAGCAGCGCCAGCACGCCCAGCGCCGCTCCGTAGCCGACCGCCCCCGACGGGAGCCGCCCGTCGATGTTGGCGCCGACCTCGACGTAGCCGAAGGCGGCGATCAGCACCGCGCCGAGGAGCAGCGCGAGTTCGGTGTTGCGGCGGGTCTTGACCGGGCCGCGGGCCGGCGGGCCGGACCTGGCTGCTGCTGAGGGTGACGCCACTGGCCGTCCTGTCGGGGTGCGGGAGATGCCCCTGCACCTTAGCGAGGATTAGCCATATTTATTCATGTTGATGACGGTGTGTCCGGTTTTCGGCTGCTCCGGCCGCGGGCGGGCCGTCACCTGGCGGATCCTCAGTCCGCCGCACGGCGCCCGGCGAACAGGGCCGCCCCCGCGAACACCAGCGCGGCGCCGGCGGCCGACTCGGCCAAGGCCGCCCACGGGAAGGCCACCCGGGCCGTCCGCGAGGCGGTGATCAGCGCGCGGACGACCGCGTTGGCCGGCGACCCGGGCGCCGCCAGCACCAGGACCGACGCCCCGAGGGCCGCCGGGATGCCGTACTGGGCGCGCAGCAGCACCGGACGGGTGCAGAGCGCTCCCACCGCCGCCCCCAGCAGGACGCAGACCACCGTGCCCAGCAGACCCGCGAGCAGCACCTGCGGAAGCGGGACCTCCGCCTGCGGCGGCAGGGTGGTCCGCCCGCTCACCGCCCAGACGGCGAGCAACCCGGCCGTTCCCAGTGCCAGCCCCGCGAGCAGCGCCGCCAGCAGCGCGGCGAGGTGCGTCCGCGGCTGCCCGGCCGCCGCGCCGAGGCAGGCCCGCGCGGCGGCGGGCTCACCGGTCGCCGTGCAGCGGACGTACCAGGCGGTGACGGGCAGCAGCATCGCCGTGCCGAACCCGTACGCGCCGAGCAGCGACTCCCCGGCCGAGATCCCGAGCACCATCAGCAGCGCGTACGTCAGGAAGGGCGGCAGCCAGCGCTGCGAGCGCAGCAGCAGCTCCAGCTGATAGCGGATCAGGTGCGTCACCCGGACCTCCCGGGCCGGACCGAGCGGATGTGCGCGGCGGGCTGCCCGGTGAGCAGGCTGCGCAGCAGCGCGTCGGAGTGCCGGGCCGGGACGTCGAGCAGCGTGCCGCCGTCCGCCAGCGCGGTGCGCGCCGGGTCGCCCGGCAGCCGTTCGGGCAGCGGGCCGGTCACCTCGATCCGCACCCGCGGGGCCGAGCCGTCGTCCGGTACCGGGCCGGCGGCGTGCAGGCCGCCGTCCCGGACGGCGTACCGGGCGGTGGCCGCGCCGGCCAGCCGGTCCGGGTCGTGGTCGACGAACAGCACCAGGCCGCCGCCGGCCGCGCGCTCGACGGCCGCCTCGTCGAGCAGGGTGCGGGCCTCCTGGTCGAGGCCCGTCCAGGCCTCGTCCAGCAGCAGCACGTCGGCCTCGGCGAGCAGGGCCTGCGCGACGGCGACCTTCTGACAGCTGCCCTTGGAGAGCCGGCGCAGCGGGGTGCCCGAACGGTCGGCGATGCCGAAGCGGTCGAGCCAGTACGCGGACCGGCGGGCGGCCTCGGCGGCGGACAGCCCGTGGATCCGGCCGAGCCGCAGCAGGTACGTCCGCGCGTCGAAAGGCAGCGCGGGCGGGAAGCGTTCGGGCACGTACGCCCGGCGGCCGGGCACCGCGACCGTCCCCGTCGTCGCCGCCTCGACCCCGCCGACCAGCTTGAGCAGCGTCGACTTGCCGCTGCCGTTCGCCCCTTCGACCCGGACCAGCCCGCCCGGCCGCAGGTCGAGATCCACCCCGCGCAGGATCCACGGCGCACCCCGCCCGTACCGCTTGCCGACCCCGCTCAGCCGCACTCGGGCCCCCTTCCGCCTTGTCCGGCAGCCTAGTTCGCCCCGAATGGTGCCGCATTGGTCTTCGGGAACTGATGATCCATAGGATGCGGGCCGTGACGACCACCAGACGACGACTGCCCGCCGGGCCGCTGGGCCTGCTCGCGGCCCTCGCGATAACCGCGGGCTCGCTGCTCAGCGGCCTCCCGGCCCACGCCGACGAGCCCACCAGCCCGCCCACCACCGCCCAGACCACCGCCGAGGCCCCCAGAGTCGACCTGATCCTCGATGTCAGCGGCTCGATGAGCGCCACCGACATCGAGGGCAAGAGCCGGATCTCGGTCGCCCAGCGGTCGATCGACGAGGTGATCGACGCCCTGCCGCCCGAGGCCCAGTTCGGCATCCGGACGCTCGGCGCGACCTACCCGGTGAGCGACAAGGCGCACGGCTGCCAGGACACCCAGCAGCTGTTCCCGATCGGGAAGACGGACAAGGTCGAGGCCAAGACCGCCGTGGCCACCCTCCGGCCCACCGGCTGGACCCCGATCGGCCTCGCGCTGCGCGGCGCGGCCCAGGACCTCGGCACCGGGTCGGCCACCCACCGGGTGGTGCTGATCACCGACGGCGAGGACGACTGCGCCCCGCCGGACCCGTGCGAGGTGGCGCGCGAACTCGCCGCCCAGGGCACCCACCTGGTGGTCGACACGCTGGGTCTGGCGCACGACGACAAGACCAGCCAGCAGCTCCAGTGCATCGCCAACGCGACCGGCGGCACCTACACCGACGTCCGCACCCAGGCGCAGCTGACCGGCAAGGTCGAGCAGCTGGTCAACCGGTCCACCGACACCTACAAGGTGGTCCCGGCCCAGACCGCCGGCACCGACAAGTGCGCCTCCGCGCCGCTGCTGGCGCCGGGCGTCTACAGCGACCGGGAGAAGTTCTCCGAGCACCGGGTCTACCGGGTGCCGGTCAGGCCCGGCCAGGAGCTGCGCGCCTCGGTCAGCGTCGCGCTGGACCGCGCGGTCGCCCGCGACTACGGCGTGCTGCTGCAGGCCACCGACCAGAGCGGCCAGGAACTGGTGCGCGGTACGGACGCGGGCAGCGGCCGCACGGACGTCGCGTCGACCGGCGTGCGCTGGTCGGCCCCGGCGGCCACCGCCTCGCCGTCCGCGTCCGCGTCCACGTCCACGGACACCGCTGCTGCCACCGCCGGCCAGTCGGTCTGCCTGGTCGTCAGCAACTCCTTCGCCCCGCAGTCGGGCACCCAGGCCGATCCCGGCCTGCCGCTCGAACTGACCGTGGCCGTGACGGCCGCCTCCCCCGCCCCCGACGGCCCGGCCGCCGGACTCGGCCGCGGCTGGATCCTGCTGCTGGTGCTCACCGGCGCCGGCCTGCTGACCGGCCTGCTCTTCGGCTGGGTCGCACGCTGGCGGATCGCTGTCTGGCAGGAGAACTGACCATGCGTACGACACTCCTTCGCGGCGGACTGCTCGCCCTCGGCCTGATCCCGGTGCTGGCCCCGGCCGCCACCGCCGCCTCGGCCTCGGCCTCGCCGTCCCCGTCCGCCTCCTCCGGCACCGTCCCGGTCGCCACCGCCGGGACGTCCTTCCTGACCGCGACCACGCTCGCGGCGGGGCAGGACGCCAACGTGCCGGCCTCCACCGGCGACTACCTCTACTGGGCGTTCGCCGCCTCTGAGGGGCAGACCGACACCGTGCAGGTGAACGTCACCCTGCCGCCGGCCGCCCAGCGGCACAGCCCGCAGACCTGGTCGGTCGAGCTGTTCGACGGGCTGCGCCGCCGCCAGTCCTGCACGGCGGGCCCGCAGAACACGACGGCCGACACCGCCGCCGACTCGGTGGCACTGAGCTGCACACTGCGTCAGATCCGTTCCTGGGCCGAGCCGTGGTCGGGTGACCCGCTGCCGGGCACGTACTACGTCCGGCTGTCGCTGACCGACGTGGACGCCCAGGACCTCGGGCTCCCGGCGCAGGTCAAGGTGCACGTCGCCGCCAAGGGCGGCGCGGACGACGCCCAGCCCGAGGGCGGCGAGCTCAAGGCCCCCCTGGTCCCGCCGGTCAACGCGGGATCGGCCGCCCCCGCCCCCGGCCTGGCCGCACCGGCCCCGGCCACGACCGGCTCGCACTGGTACTCCGGCCTGTTCACGGGCTGGAACACCCGCTGGTACTGGACCCTCGGCGGCGCCGCACTGGCCGCCCTGGCGGGCGTCGCGGGCTACACCCTCACCCGCCACCCGCGCGGACACCGCCACCGCCCGGCCCCGCAGGCCCCGGCACCCCGGTACGACTCGTACGCGGGCCGCCCCTGACGCCTCGGCGGCCACCGTACGACGGGGCCCGGCCGGACATCACGTCCGGCCGGGCCCCGCTGCGTCCGGGCCTCGCCGGACCTGTCCCGGCCGGCTAGTGGTGGTCCGTGCAGGGCACCCCGGTGCCCCCGTGCTGGGTCGCGTACGCCTTGCTCGTGGCGTACGCCTTGCCCGTCGCGGTGAACCACTGACGAGGGGTGTAGCCGCCGTTGCCGCAGAGGAAGGAACGGAAGTAGACGGAGGGGTAGCGGCCGGCGTCGGGCAGTTCGGCGGTCAGCTCGAAGGGCTTGCCGTCCGGGCGGCCGAGCACCATGTCCGCGGCCGCGCCGTCCACCTGGTAGTGGATGCGGTAGCGCCAGCGGCAGTAGGCCGAGTTCGCCTGGGCCGTGATGACGAAGGCCTCGCTCTCGTTCCGGTCCAGCGTGATGGTCTTGGCCTTGGCGCCGGTGAAGTACGGCTCCGGGTGGCTGCCGACGCCCTCCGCGGTCACCGTCATCTTGGGGACCGGGGCGTCGATGGTCATACCCAGCGGGATGACGTCGGCGGCGCCCTGCGCGGGGGCGTGCACCAGGCTGCCGGAGAGCGGCGGCGCGCACGTCCCGCCCTCCAGCTCGGGCACGATGTCGGTGATCCGGACCTGCTGGGTGGCACGGCCCCGCAGGGTGACCATCCAGGCGGACTGTCCGACGTCGACGATTCCGGCCTTCTGCCACCAGGACTGATCGGAGTCCAGCACGGCGGCGAAGCGTCCGTCCGTGTCGTCGCGGACCAGGAAGTCCCCGGTGTCCTTGACATTCCTGACCTCGACGACCTCGACGGCGCTCTGCGGCGAGAGCCGGTCGGGGAGGCTGTCCAGCGACAGGACCGTCTTCGCGGTGCTGGTCAGTACGTCCTGGAAGGTCACGCCCGCCACGGTCAGCAGGATCCCCGCCAGCCAGGTGCCCGGCTTCCTGAGGTACCTCAACCGGTCGAGGGCGCCTGTCGGGGTCGCGGGGGTCTCCTCGCCCTCGGGGTCGACGCTCGCCGGGGCCGCCGGGGGCTCCTCACCACCCGGGTCAGCACCCGCCGGGGTCGCCGAAGCCTCCTCGCCGCCGGGGTCGACACCCTCCGGGGTCACGGAGGACACCTCTCCACCCGGGTCGACACCCGCCGGGGTCGCCGAGGACGGGTCGACACCCGCCGGGGCGGGTTGCCCGCTCCTGCGTCGGCGGATCCGGTTGAGTGCCTCGGTCCTGCTGCCTCGTGTCCGGCTACTCGGCACGGCTCGACCGCCCTTCCTTCACGCTGGATTCCTTGCCGTGCTGACGACGCCCGATCACCAGGACCGCACCGAGGAAGGCGGCGCCCGTGGCCCAGCCCCACACCGCGCCGAACCGGATCGCGTCGGCGCCCACCGCGTCGAAGGGGTGTACCGGGCCGAACGCGAAGCGGGGAACGACATCGCCGAGCAGGGCGGTCTCCACTGCGGCGGCCGCGACCGCCGCGAGCAGCGTCGCGCACCAGCACTCCATCAGCAGACGCAGCGGGTGCTTCCCGGCCATGCCCGTGGCGACGGCCCGCAGTGCCGCTGCGAGCACCAGGAGCAGCACGAGGCAGACCGCCAGGGTCCCGAGCCACCCGGCGATGTTCTCCGTTCTGAGGGGCCGCATCCGCAGAGCGGGGTAGAGGACTCCGCTCCACTCGTCGGCCAGGGCTGGCGGGCGGTAGGGCAGCCAGAGATCCGGGGCGAAGGTGAGCGATCCGTGCTTCAGCTGGCGCACGTTCGAGTGCCTCAGGAGAGGCCCGCCGGCAACCGCCAGCAGCACCATCGGGATGATTCCGGCGAGGACCGCGTCGCGGCGTTCGTGCGCGGTGCCGAGCACCGGAGCCCGCTCCGGGCCGACGCCGTCTCCGGTGCCCGTCTCCCCCACCAGTTCGCGGAAGATCGGCCACTCCCGCAGGCGCCACACCGCCGCCCACGGCAGGAGCACTGCCCAGCCGGTCAGCAGGACGAACTGCACGGGCGCGGACCACGCCTGCTTCAACTGGATGTCGACGAACCAGTCGCGGTAGCCGAGACCGGTCGGGCGCCGCGCAGGGTCCATGGCGAGGCAGAGCAAATCGGCGACGCCCGCCGCGAACAGCATCGCCCCGGCCAGCTCCAGCGCGGTCCGGACCCGTGGCCGGGCGTCCGGTGCGGACCGCAGCACGCCGTACATCAGCACCGTGGACAGCGCGAGGAAGACCAGCTGCGGCACCCACCAGCCGAGGTGGCCGCCGCCCTTCGCCGCGAAGCCGCCGAGGTCCAGGCCCTGCACCCGGATGTCGTCGCCGACCAGTCGCGCGGGCCCGGCGCCGCGCTCGATCAGGATCAGCGGACGGAGCGCGAACAGGAGCATCGCCTGAGCCACGGCGCACCCCCCGGAAAGCGCCATGGCCAGCCATCGATTCACCTTTGGTGATCCCCCCGAGTCAACCCGCGTAAGGCTGTTGATCTCGCAGAGGGTACAGCAGACCGGGTGCCGCAGCTCACGAATTCTCCGCTGCGCCGGAGCCACGCCCGACCGGCCCGCAGGCCTCGGCGGCACCGCGCCCCCGAAAGCAGGACGGCGGCCTCCGAGACCAGGTCTCGAAGGCCGCCATCCGTGCTCACCCGCCCGTCGCCGGCAGCGTCACCGGGCTGTCCGGCGAGGCGGATCGGCCGGTGCGCGGCAGGTGCGCGGGCTGGTGCCCGACTCAGACGGTGTAGTACCCGGAGACGTCGACGACCAGGTCGGCGACGCCGGCGCCGGTGTTCCAGAAGTCGACGATGCCGCCGGGGCCGGGCGTCGCCTGGACCAGGTTCGGCACGGTGTCGCCCTGCTTCCAGTTCAGCGTGGAGACCAGCGGCCGGGACGGCCAGGTCGCGTACTTGTTCTGGTACGCCGCGATGTCGTTCGGGTCCGGCGAGACGGTGAGGTAGCCGCCGGCGGTGGTGTTGGTGACGGTGGTGTTGAGGACGAACCCGGTGTCGCCCGGGTCACCGAACCGCGAGTAGATGTAGTAGTGGCTGCTGTCGTACAGCGGCCCCTTGCCCCAGGTCCGGGTGTCCAGCCAGCGGAACGGGGTGACCGGGATGAAGGAGCTGACGCCCGTCGGGCTGTAGTAGCCCACGACGTCCACGACCACGTCGGCCGAGCCCCAGCTGCCGTTGTAGATCTTGATCTTCCCGTCCGCGCCGACCGGCACGATCACCGCGTTGGCGACGGTCTGGCCCGGGCTGTAGTTCAGGTTGGACGCGGTCGGCAGCGCCGTCCCGTCCGGGAAGGCCGTCAGGTAGCCGCTGCCCTGCGGGCCCGTCACGGTGACGTTCAACGCCACGGCGGTCACGCCGCTCGCGGGCAGCGGGCCCACGTTGTTGCCGGCGATCTGCACGGTGAACGAACCGCCGCCGCGCACCGAGCCCCTGGCCGTGCCGGTGCCGATCCTGGTGTCCACCAGGCGGCCCGGGTTGGTGGAGGTGTAGCCGCTGGAGAACGAGTGGGTGAAGTAGCCGGTGATGTCGGCGACCAGGTCCACCGAACCCTTGCTGCCGTTGTAGAACACCACCGAGCCGTCCGTACCGACCGGGGTGATCGTCAGGTTCGGCACCGTCTGCCCGGCGGTGAAGTTGACGTTCGAGGTGCCGGGCCGTGCCTTGCCGGCCGGGTAGGCGGTGATGAAGCCGCCCTGCTCCGTGCCGGTGGCGGTGATGTTCAGCGCGGCGGCGACCGCGTCGGCGGGGACACCGCCCTGACCGGCCACCTTGATCTGCACGGTGGAGAACGGCGCCACCTTGGCCGTCGGCGCGCCGGTGCCGTTGCGGGTGTCCAGCAGGCGGGTGGGGCCGTACGCGGTGTAGTGCGAGCCGGCGGTGGTGATGTCCACCGAGTTGGTCACCACGTCACCCGTGTAGTTGGGCGCGACCGTGGCCGTCACGGTGTAGTGGCCGGGCTTGTCGTAGGTGTGCGTGTCCCCCCGCCCGGTGGCCGGGGAGATCGCGCCGGAGGTCTGCTGGCCGTCACCCCAGTTCACGGTGTAGGTCGCGTAGTCCGGCTTCTGCGAGCTGAGCTTGGCGTCGAGCTCGATCCCACGGGCGGTGGTGTTCTTGGCGGTCAGTCCGATCGCCAGGCCCGGGTCGGTGCTCAGGTACTCCACCGCGCCACGGCTGGTGCGCGGCTTGGTGCCGTAGAAGTCGGTGTCCAGCTGCCCGGGCGCCGTCGGGTCGGCGGTGCCGATCGCGGTGGAGCCCTTCTGGAGCGCCAGGTCCTGGCCGCCGTACGAGTTGCGGATCAGGGTCGAGCCGGGCCGCACGGTGTCGACGGTGTCGTGCGTGCCCTGACCGGTGACGGTCCGGAAGTCGGCCAGGGTCTGGTAGGCCGTCCCCCCGAAGCTGTACGGGGCGGTGCCGTTGCCGGACGGGAAGTAGAAGGTGTTCGTGTCGGAGATGGTCCCCGCGACCGCGTCGGCCGCGACCCGGACGCTCGGGTCCCAGGGCTGCGACTTCGCCAGGCAGTCCTCCTTGTAGCCGCCGTTGTCGTTGTCGACGGAGTTGGAGTCCACGAACAGGTTGTTCCGGACGGTGACGCCGGTCGACGCGCCGTCCAGGTCCAGGGCCGGGGAGCACCCGCGCTGGACGGTGTTGCCCGCGACGGCCAGCCCGTTCACCCCGGTGGCGACGACACCGCCGTTCGCCAGCGCGTCCGCGGTGAGGGTGACCCGGCTCGCCCCGGGGGCGATCCGGACGGTGGCCTTCCCCGCGGTCCAACGCCCGATCCGGACGTAGGTACGGCTGACCGTCACGTCGCTGGACGTGCCGTCGACGGTGACGGCGTCACCCTGCCAGGCGTAGGCGATACCGGCGTCCATCGTCACCTTGGACGAGTTGACGACCCGCAGCGCCGGGACGCCGTCCGACAGCAGCTGGAGGTTTCGCAGCGTCACACCGGTGACGCCGTCCAGGGTCAGTGCGGGCTGCCCGGCGAGGGCATCGAGGGCGAAGACGCCCCCGTTGCCCTGGCCGATGACGGTGATGCCCGAGGTGTGGACCGTCACCGACTCGCGCAGGTTGCCCTCCTGGACCTGCACCGTGTCACCGGACTGGGCGGCGTCGACCCCGTGCTGGACGGTGCAGAACGGCGCGGCCGCGGTACCGGTCCCGGTGTCGGTCTGGCACACCCGGGGGGCGACGACGAGCGTCCGGCCGCTGCCGGCCGCGCGGCTCGTCGGCCCGCCCGTCGGCAGCGTCCGGGGGATGCGGTAGGAGTGTGCGGCCGGGCTCTCGAAGGTGTCCAGCGCGGCGGAGCGCGCGGCCTCGAAGGCGGCGGATGCCGCCGGGGCCTGGACGGCGGCGGCGGGACCGCTGTCGGCGGCGTGGCCGACAGCGGGTATCAGTGCGAAGCCGGCCGCGAACAGGGCGGCAGTCGCAGTGAGGCGGCGATGGGACACCGACCCTCCAGTCTTGGGTAGTGCTCGAACGCAGAGAGGCCGAAGCCTAGCGCGTACGTTCGAACCTACGGCGAACCGGGGGACACTCCGCCAGATCCGGTCACCCGCAACCGAGTTCGCGCCGCCGGACGGGCCCGGGACGCGCCGCCCCCACCGGGTCGGCGGGGGCGGCACCGGCGTCGGGGCGGCTCAGCCCTTGGTGAAGTAGCCGAAGAAGTCGGCCACAGCCTGGGTGTGGCCGGCGAGGTTGTAGAGGTCCACGCCACCGTTCGTGCCGAGGCCGAGGGTGGTGAGGTTCGGTACCGTCTGCCCGGCGGCGAAATTGACGGTGGACGTGCCGGAGCGCGTGGTGCCGCTCGGGTAGGCGGTCAGGTAGCCGTCGTGGTCGGGCTCGGTGGCGGTCAGATTGAGCACCGCGCCGATGGCGTCGGCGGGTACCCCGGGCGTGCCGGCGATCGGCACGGTGCGGTGTTCACCCGGGCCGAACGGGGAGTTGTCGGTGCGGGTGTCGAGCAACCGGCTCGGGGTGACCGGCGTGAAGAGGCCCTGGCCGTCGGTGGCGTAGTAGCCGGTGATGTCCGCCACGGCGTCGACGTGGCCCGGGCCGTTGTTGACGCAGACCTTGCCGTTGCCCATGGGGGCGGAGATCGGCACGATCACCTGGTTGGCCACCGTCTCGCCGGGCGCGAAGTTGAGGCTGGAGAAGAAACGGAGGCTGCTGTCCACGGTCGCGGTGAGGAATCCCGCGTGGTCGGCGCCGGTCGCGGTGAGGTTCAGCACCACCTCGTCCGTGTGGGCCGGCAGCCCGAGGCCGGCCGGGAGCGGGAAGCAGACGCTGCCCTGCGGCCCGAGCTGCCCCGGCGTCGCGGTGCCGGTCCCGACGCGGGTGTCGAGCACCCGGCTGGGCGTCAGGCTGGTGAACCGCTCCTCGCCGTTCGACGAGTACCAGCCGACCAGGTCCACCAGCACGTTGACCGCGCCCGTGTGGTTGTAGATCTTGATCGTGCCGTCCCGGCCGACCGGGACGGTGACCAGGTGGGCGGCGGTCTGTCCGGCGACGAAGTTGCTGTTCGAGGTGGTGGGCCGGGTCTGGCCGGAGGGGTAGACGGTCAGGAAGCCCGCGGCGGTCGGGTTCACCGCCGTGACGTTCAGGACGACGGCGGTCGTCCCGCCGTCGTTGTCGGTGAAGACGCCGCCGTGCGGGAGCGGCCCGTTGACGTTGACCGTCAGCTCACTGTCGGGGCCGAGCGGTCCCTGCGTGCCGTCGTACGAGCCGTTGCCGGTGCGGGTGTCCAGGATGCGGCCGTACGCCTCGTGGAAGAGCGATGGTTGGTACGCCACGTCCACGGCCAGCGAGCCGGTCGCCGTCTGACCGGTGGTGTCCTTCACCGTCAGGGTGGCCGTGTAGTGCCCCGGACCGGCGTAGGTGTGCGTGCAGCGCTGCTGACAGGCCTCGCTGCTGCCGTCGCCGTAGTCGACGGTCCGGCTGACGATCGGCCAGGGGCCGGTCGAGGCGGTCCCGTCGAAGGTGTAGGACAGCGGACGGAAGCTGCCGGTGGGCTGCGGGGTGACGGTGAGCCGCGGCTGCGGCGGGCCGGGCGTGCGCACCTTGACCGGCACGGCGACCGCGCCGGAGACCTGGGTCCCGTGGCTGTCCGACGCCGTCGCCACGGGCTCGAAGTCGCCCGCCGCGGCATACACGTGGGTGACCTGGTTCGAGGCGGCGGTGACCGGCTGGGTGCCGTCGCCGAAGTCGAAGGTGTAGGCGATCGGGTCCGTTCCCCACAGCTCCTTCGCCTGCGCGGTGAGTGTGACCGTGAGGGGGTAGGCGCCCTGGTGCTTGTCGGCCAGGACCGCCACCTGGCCGATGCTCCGGTACTCGTGTGCACCACGGTCACGCTTCCCCACGGCGGGCACGTAGTCGTAGTCACTGTCCGGCTCGCCCGGGGCGGCGGGATCGGCCGAGTCCGCGGCCAAGGAGCCGGCGGAGGTGATGAGGTCCTGGTTCAGCTGGAGATCGGCCGTGGTGTCGTGCCGGCCCTGGCCGGTCTGCTGGAAGAAGGCGGCGCTGTCCGAGAAGGCGGCGCCACCCCAGCTGTACGGCGTGCTCCCCGCCAGCGGCTGGAAGCTGTTGTAGTCCGCCTCGACGTGCGGCACGGCCTCGGACGCGACAGCGAGACCGTTGCCGAGCTTGCACGGCGTCTCGTCGGCGGCGGGAACGAGAACGTTGTTCTCGATGGTGGCGGTCGTACCGGCGCCCTTGATGGTGATGGCGTCGGCGCAGCCGCCGTGGACGGTGTTGCCGGTGACGTTCGTACCAGGGGCGTCGGCGACCGACACCGCACCGTCCCAGGCGTCGTCGAAGACGTTGGTGGTCACGGTCGTGTTCCGGCTGCCGGCGTCGATCTGCACCGCGGGGCCGGGGTGGGTGCCGTCGAAGGTGTTGCGGCTGACGACCGTGTCGGTGCTCCCGCCGGTCACCCGCAGGCCGGCGGCGGCGTTCCCGTCGAAGTCGTGGTCGATCGTGATCCTGGCGGAGTGGTCCACCACGATGGCGTTCCCGGCGTCCACCGACGACAGCACGGAGAAGTTCTCGAAGACCACGTCGTGTGCGCCGGAGATGGTGACGGGGTTCTGCTGGTACCCGCCCACCGACGCGGCCCAGCGGTGTGAGCCGGGAAGTGCGCCGGTGAACACGATCGGGTGCCCGGGCGTCCCCGACCGGGTGATGGTCAGCTTCTCCTGGTAGTCGGCGCTCAACGCCGCTACGGTCTGCCCGGGTTGGACAACCGCCGCGGCGGCCGAGATGGCGCAGAAGGGCTGCTCGGCCTGGCCACTGCCGTGGTCGGAGCAGCTGGGATCGTTCTTGTCGACGTACAGCACCGTCTGCTCCGCCGCCACTGCCGGGAGGACTGGGAAGCCCAGTCCGAGCAGCGTTGCGGTCGCGATCACGGTCCCTGCCAAGGCGCGCGTGCGCATGATTTCCTGGTCCCCCCGAGTGGCTGAGTCTGTCGAACGCTTGTGGCGCGGACGAATTGTGGCACGCCACAGGACGGTTACGGCCGGTCAGTTCCCAGTGGCGGAGCCGAAGCGATCGGTGCCGGAGTGGCCGGTGCCGGAGTGGCCGGAGTGCTTGCCGTGCTTCACTGCCGCACAAACGACCGAAGGCCCTCCCGGATGATCCCGGGAGGGCCTTCGATGTTGGGTGGAGCTGAGGGGATTCGAACCCCTGACCCCCTCGATGCGAACGAGGTGCGCTACCGGACTGCGCCACAGCCCCAACAAGAGGAAACTTTAGCACCTTCTGGAGGTGGTCCGTGACCACCCCCGGAGCGGAGCGCCCCGCCGCAGGGCGTTGACCGGCGGCGGGGCGCTGCGGCTACTCGTTGGCCGCGCGGGGGCGGGTGGCGTAGTCGCTCTCGGGCGGGCGGGTGGCAGGGTCGGCGTACTGGTCGAAGAGCTGGGTGTTGCGGGCCTCGGTGGTGCGGCCGGAGTCCCAGGTGCCGCGGGCGTTCAGGTCGAGGCCGCGGGTGACCCGGGGGGCCACCGGTGCGGTCACGTAGGTGGGGAGCGGGACGGGGACGGGCTCCCAGGAGTCGGGGCCGGCCGCGCTGCGTTCGCGCATGCCGTCCACCCACTCCTCGTGGTCGGTCGCCTCCACCAGCGCCGAGGCCGTGGCCGTGGGCCGCTCCTCGTGACCGCCGTGACCGCCGTCGCCGTCGGGGTCGACGGCCAGGCGCAGGTGCGGGCGCCTGGCGTCGGCCGGGTGCGCCGCGTCGTGGGTCGCGCCACGGCCGGTGCGGCGCTGGGCGGGCGGCCGCGTCTCCGGCCGGCTCCGGTCGGCCTCGCGGGCCCGCTCGCGCTCGCGCAGCCGCTCGGCGGCCTGCGCCGCCCGGACGCGGTCGAGCTTGACCTCGTACCGGAGGCGTTCGAGCCGTCGCAGGTGGCCGATGTAGAGGGTGAGGAGGGCCGCCGGCAGGGCCGGGACCCAGAGGAAGGCCACGCCCGCGACCGCTGCGACCACCGCGCCGGCCGCGAAGGCCGCGAACAGGGTGGTCACCATCCGCCGACGGCGCGCCAGCAGCCGGGCCCGGCGCTCGCGGTGCTCGCCCTGGGCACGGGCCGAGGAGGCCGGGATCGGGTCGTCGAGGGATGCGTGCGGGGTGCGCTCCGACTCCGGTCCGATGTCGGAGCCGGCGTCGGGTTCGGCGTCGGGCTCGGCAGCGAACTCGGCTCCGAACCGGGTGCCGGCGTCGGGCTCCGGGCGCGGGTCGGAAACCGGCGCCGCGGACCGTGCCGGGTCATCGCCCCGGGACCGGTCCCGGGTTCCGTCGCCGGTTCCGTCGGGTGTTCCGGCGCGTGTCTCGTCGCCAAGGGCCCGGGATGCCCGCCGCTCCAAAGCCGAACGGCCGGCCAGCAGGCGGATCGCGGTACTGAAGCGTTCCGTCGGACGGGCTTCGTTGAGCTCGTCCTGCCTGCGGAGCCACATCGGCACCAGATAGGCAGCCCAGGCCCCTACGATGACCGCGTAGATAAGGCCGCTACTGCTCACGTTTCACACGGTACGGGCGCGGGGTAAGGCCCGGCAGCAATTTGGCGCGGCGTGTCGTGTGATCAAGCTGATTCTCAGACTATTTTGCCGGTATTTGTGACCACTCGGTGGCGCGGCGATGCCATATCGATATCTATTTCGAACATATATTCAATTACCGTACGGGCCTCTGGCCCTGATCGACCGCCAGCGCTCCAGCATGCCCTCCTGGACCTCCTCGGCCGTCAGCGCGTACACCAAGTGGTCCCGCCAGTCGCCGTCGATGTGCAGATAGCGGGGCCGCACCCCCTCTTCGCGGAAACCCAGCTTCTCCACCACCCGGCGGCTCGGCCGGTTCTCCGGCCGGATGCAGACCTCGATCCGGTGCAGGCCCAGTGCCGCGAAGCAGTAGTCCACCGAGAGCGCCACCGCCGTCGGCATGATGCCCTGGCCGGCCACCCCCTCGTCGACCCAGTAGCCGACGTTGGCCGAGCACATCGAGCCCCAGGTGATCCCGCCGACCGTGAGCTGGCCGACCAGGCGGCCCTGGTGCAGCACCACGAAGGGCAGCATCCGCCCGGCCGCCGCCTCGCCGCGCAGGTAGCGCACCATCTGCCGGTACGTCGGCCGGGTGCCGCCGCGGCCGGCCGGGGTGGGCGGGACGGTGGCCTCCCAGCGGCGCAGCCAGTCCCGGTTGCGGCGGCTGACCTCCTGCCAGGCGTTCTGGTCCCGGGCCCGGATCGGGCGGAGTGTGACCGGCCCCTCGTGGAGCTCGACCTGCCAGGCGGCGTTCAGTGCCCGCCTCCGGCGGAGGGCCGGGGGTGGTCGCCGCCGGCCAGCTGGTCCACGGCGTGGGCGAGTAGGGGTGCCAGCACCGCGAGGCCGTCCTTCACCCCGCCGGTGGATCCGGGCAGGTTGACGATCAGGGTGCGCCCGGCCAGGCCGGCCAGGCCGCGGGACAGTGCGGAGGTGGGGACCTTCTCCCGCCCGTACGCCCGGATGGACTCGGCGATGCCCGGGATCTGACGGTCGATCACCCGGGCGGTCATCTCGGGTGTGAGGTCCATCGGTGAGATCCCGGTGCCGCCGGTGGTGAGGACGACGTCGTACCCGGCGGCGACGGCCGCGCGCAGCGCCGCCTCCACCGGCTCGCCGTCGGGGACGACCTGCGGGCCGTCCACGGCGAAGCCCATCTCCCGCAGCCCGGCGGCCAGCAGCGGGCCGCCCTTGTCCTGGTACACCCCGGCGGAGGCCCGGTTGGAGACCGTCACGGCGAGGGCCCTCACGGCCGGGCCTCCGGAGCGGGCGCGGCCGGCCAGTCGCCGCTCTTGCCGCCGGTCTTGCTGAGCACCCGGACGTCCTCGATCGCGGCGCCCTTGTCGACGGCCTTGACCATGTCGATCACGGTCAGCCCGGCGACGGCGACGGCGGTCAGCGCCTCCATCTCGACGCCCGTGCGGTCGGCGGTCTTCACCGTGGCGGTGATCTCGACGGCCTCGTCGGTCACGGTGAGGTCGACCTTCACGCCGGAGATGGCGATCGGGTGGCAGAGCGGGATGAGGTCCGGGGTCTTCTTGGCCCCCATGATCCCGGCGATCCGCGCGACGGCGAGGGCGTCGCCCTTCGGGACGCCCTCGCCGCGGAGCAGTTCGATCACGCGCGGTGCGACCCGCACCCGGCCGGCGGCCACCGCCGTTCGTACGGTGGCGGCCTTCTCGGAGACGTCGACCATACGGGCGGCGCCGGTGTCGTCGACGTGGGTGAGGCGGTCGCCGGTGGGTGCGGTCACGGGAGGACTCCATAGGTACGGTGCGAATACCGCGCTACCGTACCTCCCCTCCGTGTGGCTCGGCTCACCTGCGGGCGCTCGTGTCCGGGCCCGGCGCCGCTCGCTGCGGCGCCCGCCTCACCCCTCGCCCCGCCCCCTGCGGCGGAGTCGCTCACCGGTACGGCGCGCACCGGCCCGCGCGCCGGTCGGTCGCCGGTCCGCCCTCCGGTCCCGGCTCAGCCGGCGAGGAGGACCACGTCCACGGTGCTGTCGGCCGCCAGCGAGGTGACCTCCTCGGGGACGACGATCAGGCAGTTGGCCTTCGCGAGCGCCCCGACCAGGTGCGAGCCCTCCCCGCCGATCGGCCGGACCGATCCGTCACCGGCGTACCAGCCGCGCAGGAACTGCCGCCGGCCCGCCGGGGAGCGCAGCTCGGCGCCGCAGACCGCCCGGACGACCGGGCGGTGGACGTCGGGGGCGCCGAGCATGGTCCGGATCACCGGGCGGACGAAGAGCTCGAAGGAGATGTACGCGCTGACCGGGTTGCCCGGCAGCGCCAGCAGCGGGACGCCGCCGATCCGGCCGAAGCCCTGCGGCTTGCCGGGCTGCATCCGCAGCCGCCGGAAGTCCACGTCGCCGTAGCTCTCGCCGCCCTGGGCCGGCTGGAGGGCTTCCTTCACCACGTCGTACGCCCCGACGCTGACGCCGCCGCTGGTGACGATCAGGTCGGCCCGGCCGAGCTGGTCCTGGAGCACCGCGCGCAGCACCGCCGGGTCGTCGGGGACGCCGCCGACGCGGTAGGCGATGGCGCCCGCGTCCAGGGCGGCGGCGGTGAGGGTGAAGCTGTTGGAGTCGGAGATCTGGCCGGGGCCCACCGGGTCGCCGGGCTGGACGAGTTCGCTGCCGGTGGAGAGCACCACGACGCGCGGGCGCGGGCGGACCCGGACGGTGTCGCGGCCGATCGCGGCGAGCAGGCCGAGCTGGGTGGGGCCGAGCAGGGTGCCGGCGGACAGGATGTCGTCCCCGGTCCTGATGTCACTGCCGCGGCGGCGGATGTGGGCGCCCTCGGAGACCGGCCGGAGCACCCGGACCTCCTCGCCGTCGACCGGCGCGCCCATGCTGTCGGCGGCCCGGCCGGTGCCGGTGCCGCCGTCCGTCCACTCGACGGGGGCGACGGCCTCCGCGCCGGGCGGCACCGGGGCGCCGGTCATGATCCGGGCGGTCTGGCCGGGGCCGACCTTGGGCAGGTCGCCCGCGCCGGCCGCGATGTCGCCGACCACGGTGAGCACCGAGGGGTACTGCTCGGTGGCGCCCGCGGTGTCGGCGGTGCGGACGGCGTAGCCGTCCATCGAACTGTTGTCGAAGGGCGGCAGGTCACCGCCGGCGACCACGTCCTCGACCAGGCGGCAGCCCTGTGCGTCGAGCAGCCGGAGCTCGATCGCGGGCAGCGGGGCGATCTGCGCGAGGACGTCGGCGAGGTGCTCGTCGACCGTCCACATGCGCGGGACCGGGCCCTCGGACTCCGTGCAGCAACTGCTCTCCGTGGACCCGGTCATCGCCTCACGCTCACCTTCTGGAAGTCGTCAGCCCTGCATCTCGGAGGCGACGAACTCCTTGAGGAAGGACCGGAAGCCCGGGCCCAGGTCGTCGCGCTCGCAGGCAAGTCGGACGATAGCGCGAAGGTAGTCCGCGCGGTCGCCCGTGTCGTAACGGCGGCCCTTGAAGAGCACGCCGTGCACCGGTCCGCCGTCCGTCTCGTCCCGGGTGGACAGCTCGCGCAGCGCGTCGGTGAGCTGGATCTCGCCGCCCCGGCCCGGCTTGGTCTCGCGCAGCACGTCGAAGACGGCCGGGTCGAGGATGTAGCGGCCGATCACGGCGTAGTTCGACGGCGCGTCGGCGGTCTCGGGCTTCTCGACCAGGTCGGTGATCCGGAAGACGTCCTCGCCGAAGCCGTTCGCCTTGACGGCGGCGCAGCCGTAGAGGTGGATCTGCGAGGGGTCGACCTCCATCAGCGCGACGACCGAGCCGCCGAGCTCCTGCTGAACCTCGATCATGCGGGAGAGCAGCGGGTCGCGCGGGTCGATCAGGTCGTCGCCGAGCAGGACGGCGAAGGGCTGGCCGGCCACGTGCTGCTCGGCGACCGAGACGGCGTGGCCGAGGCCCTTGGGGTCGCCCTGGCGGACGTAGTGCATGTTGGCGAGGTCGACGGACTCCTGGACGCGGCGCAGCCGGTCCAGGTCGCCCTTGCGGGAGAGCAGCTCCTCCAGCTCGTACGCGCGGTCGAAGTGGTCCTCCAGCGCGCGCTTGTTCCGGCCGGTGACCATCAGTATGTCGGAGAGCCCGGCCGCGGCGGCCTCCTCGACGACGTACTGGATGGCCGGCTTGTCGACGACCGGCAGCATCTCCTTGGGGGTTGCCTTGGTGGCCGGCAGGAACCGGGTCCCGAGCCCTGCGGCGGGCACCACGGCCTTGGTGACAGGGATGCGGGCGTTCGTCTGCGTCATGCGTCGACCTTACTAAGGCAGGGTTCCGCCGAGCAGGGAGCGGGGTTGACCAGAGGTGAATCCAAGCCGGTCAGGAACCCCCGTCCCGAAGGGCGGTCACAGCGGAAGCGGTGTGGGCAGTACTGACGGAGGGGTAGCTGCCCCCTCCGGCACAGACGGACAGATTACCGGTGATTTCGGGAGCTTCGTCCGCGGTGTCCCCGGCTGTGCCGTGGGCTCCGTCACGCACCGCCGCGTCCGGCTCGTCCAGTGCCGCCAGGTGCTCGACCGGGTACCTGTCAGCGGTGTGGCAGGAGCGCTTTCCGGTGTCGCGCCAGCAGTCACCGCCGGCCGCCCGGGCCCGGCCCAGCGCGGCGTCGGCGGCGCGCAGCAGCAGGGCGGCGTGCCCGCCGTCGCCGGGCAGTACGGCGATGCCGACGGCCGCCGTCAGCCCGTTGCCGCCGGCCGGGCGGCTGGGCTCGGGCCCGGCGGCGGACCAGTCGAGCAGGCGGTGCCGCCGCACCGACCAGCAGAGCCGCTCGGCGACCTGCACCGCGCCGTCCAGTCCGGTGTCCGGCAGCACGACCAGGAACTCCTCGCCGCCGTACCGGGCCAGGGTGTCGGTGCGGCGGATCTCGACGCCGAGGCGCTGCGCGAGGTCCCGCAGTATGGCGCCGGCCCGGCCGCGCCCGTGCTCCTCGACGATCGCGTCGAACCCGGCGATCTCCAGCATCAGCAGGGCCAGCGGCGGGGGCTCCTCGCCGTGGTCGGCCCGGCGGGTCCGCTCCACCTCGCGGTCCAGGGTGAGCTGGAGGTGGCGGTAGTTCCACACGCCGGTCAGCGGGTCGCAGGAGGCGGTGCGCTGGAGCGCCGCCCGCTCCACCTCCAACTCGGCGATCTGCTGCCGCAGTACCGCCTCCCGCTCGCCCGCGCCCGCCGTGGCCCGGCGCAGCCGTAGCCCGGCCGCCGCCGCCACGGCCAGCGCGGGCGCGCCGAGCAGGGCCAGGGCCTGGACCAGGAGTGGGCTGGACATCGGGTGCCTTCCGCGTGTCAGGCTCGGATCCGCCGGTGGGCGAGCGCCGCCGGGAGCGGCACTGGACAGAGGAGCATCCGTTGCACAACGAGAAGACCGCGCTGAGGTCACGCCTGCTGACGGAACGCCGGGAACTGACGCCCGAATGGCGCGAAACCGCCGCCGCCGCGCTCGCGGAGCACGCGGCGCCGCTGGCCGGTCCGGGGCGCACCGTCGCCGCGTACGTCTCGGTCGGCAGCGAGCCGGGCACCCGGCCGCTGCTGGACGCGCTGCGCGAGCGGGGCGTGCGGGTGCTGCTGCCCGTCCTGCTGCCGGACAACGACCTGGACTGGGCCGAGTACCGGGGTGCCGGGGAGCTGGCCCCGGCCGGACGCGGGCTGCTGGAGCCGACCGGGCCCCGGCTCGGGCCCGAGGCGGTGACCGGGGCGGCGCTGGTGCTGCTGCCTGGCCTGGCCGTGGACCGCCGGGGCCTGCGGCTGGGCCGGGGCGGCGGCAGCTACGACCGGGTGCTGGCCCGGCTCGCGGCGGCCGGTGCGCGGCCCGTGCTGGCCACGCTGCTCTACCCGCACGAGCTGCTGGACGCGGTGCCCGCCGAGCCGCACGACCTGCCGGTGGACGCGGCGGTCACCCCGTCGGGGGTGATCTGGCTCACCCGCTGAAGCGGGCCCGGGGGCGCGGGAAACGGCGTGAGGCGGCAGGTGCACCGTCGCACCTGCCGCCTCACGCCCCCTGGCGGGGTCACCCCGCGCTGAGCACCAGCTTGTTCTTGGTGGCCTGCTCGACCCGGTCGGACGAGTAGGCCCAGGGCAGCAGGACGCCCTTCGCCCAGAGCGCGGTCTGGTCGTTGTAGTTGGGGTTGAAGGCGTGCCCGGAGGCGCCGCCGACGTTGATCCAGCGGGAGTCGTTGAAGTCGTTCAGGTCGACGACCATCCGCATCGAGGGCACCCAGTCGGCCGCGTACCCGGCGGCGGCGTTCCACCCGGAGGCGTTGACCGCGGCGGAGCCGCCGTCGAGCTGGTACGGGCCCCGGTTGAGGAGCTTGTGCACCAGGCCGGAGGCGATCGAGGAGTCGTCTGTGCCGAGCGTCTGCTCCTTGAGCGTCAGCGTGTGCAGCCGGCCCCAGCTCCAGGTGGAGATGTCCTTGCTGAGCTTGGAGGTGAGGTCCTGGCGGGCGTTCTTCATCGCCTCGGCGAGCAGGCTGGTCAGCCCGTGCTGCTGGTGGTGGTCGGAGTCGATGTAGTCCCACCAGCTGCTCTGCGGGTTGGCGAGCTGCTGGCGCACCACCTCCGTCCAGCGGTCGCCGCCGTCCGGCTGCGCCTTGTCCGGGTCCCGGGTGCCGCACTCGTTGACCGTGACGGTGTTGTTCAGCGCGTCGTCGGGCATCGTGGGGTCGCGCTTCTGACGGACCAGCAGGCAGTCGCCGGTGGCCCGCAGGTCGGCCGGGAACTTCTGGCCGAACGCCAGGATGAGCAGCTGGCGCCAGACGCCGTTGTAGTAGGCGGCGGCCGCCGAGGAGGCGTCCTGGTGGTAGTTCCAGTCCTTCAGCAGGTCCTGCGCCTCGCGGACGTACGGGTCGTTGATGTTGACCTTGAGCAGCAGCGGGACGAGGGTCTGCGCCATCACGCTGGTGTTGTCCAGCTGCATCTGCTGCATGTCGTCCGGGGAGATCTTGCCGTTGTTCTTGAGCCGGCCCTCGATCTGGTCGGTGATCTCCTTGGCGCGGGTGCCGTACTCCCAGTCGTTGGTGAGCAGGTACGGGTAGCTCTGGTCGGCCACGGCCTGGTTGGCGGTGACGACGTAGCCGCTGGCCGGGTCGTAGCTGTAGGGCAGCGCGTTGAACGGGATGGAGCCGGTCCACCGGTAGGCGGAGTCCCAGCCGGGGGCGGGGTAGCGGCCGTCGGCGGGGTAGCGGCCGTCGCCCTTGCCGCGGACCGGGATCAGGCCCGGCGCCTGGTAGCCGATGTGGCCCTGGGTGTCGGCGTAGATCAGGTTCTGCGCGGGGACGGCGAAGTCCCTGGCAGCGGCCCGGAAGGCCGTCCAGTTGCCGGCCCGGTCCAGCTCGAAGACGGCGTCCATGGTCTTGCCGGGCGTCAGGGCCGTCCACTTCAGGGCGACGCCGTAGCCGGACGCGCGGTCGGGGGCGGCGTTGCCGACCGGGGCGTTCCGGCCGATGTCCTGCTGCTCGGTGCTCTGGTCCGAGATCAGCGGCATACCGTCCTGGGTGGTGCGGACGGTGATGGTGCGGTCCGGGCCGCCGGCGACCTTGACGGTCTCCTTGCGGCTGACGAACTTCGTGTCCTGGTTGTCGTACAGGTAGGTGTCCGGGCCGGTGACCTTCTCCAGGTAGAGGTCGGTGACGTCGGCCCCGAGGTTGGTGAAGCCCCAGGAAATGTTCTGGTTGTGGCCGATCACCACGCCGGGCATCCCCGCGAAGGTGAAGCCGGTCACGTCGTACCCGCAGGCCGGGCCGACCGTGCGGCAGTGCAGGCCCATCTGGTACCAGACCGAGGGCAGCTCGGGGCCCAGGTGCGGGTCGTTGGCCATCAGCGGCTTGCCGGTGGTGGTGTGGCTGCCGGCGACCACCCAGGAGTTGGAGCCGATGCCCTGGCCCTGCGGGCCGAGCAGCTGCGGCATGCCCGCCATGTTGTCCGAGAGGGTCTGCATCAGGGCCTGGGTGGTGGCCCGGCCCTGCCCGAGCTGGGGCGGCGGCAGGGCGGCCGAGCCGTCGGCGGGCTGGTAGTTGCCGTTGCCGTCGATCTTGCCGGTCTGCTTCACGATGGTGCCGTTGCGGGCGTACGGGTAGTCCGGGTACAGCTGGGCGATCTTGTCCGCGGTGAAGTCCTGGGCCAGCAGCGAGCGGTCGATCTCCTCCTGCATGTTGCCGGAGAGGCTCCAGGCCATCGCCTTCAGCCAGGCCACCGAGTCGACCGGGGTCCACTGCTCGGGCTTGTAGCCGCCGTGCACCGCGCCGAGCAGCGCGTACTCCAGCGAGGCGCTGGAGCCGCCGGGGTGCTGGGCCAGCCAGGCGTTCACGCCGTCCGCGTAGGACTGCAGGTTCTTCTTGGTCTCGGCCGAGAGCTCGGTGTCGTACTCCTGCTGCGCCACCCGCTGCCAGCCCATGGTGCGCAGGAAGGTGTCGGTCTGGACCTGGCCCGACCCGAACATCTCGGAGAGCCGGCCGGAGGTGATGTGCCGCCGGACGTCCATCTCCCAGAACCGGTCCTGGGCCTGGACGTAGCCCTGGGCGCGGAACAGGTCGGCCGAGCTGTCGGCGTAGATCTGCGGGATGCCGTTGGCGTCGCGCTTCACGTCGACCGGAGCGGACATCCCGGCCACCGTGATGTTGCCCGTCACGTCCGGGAACGAGGCCCGCACGGTGCTCACCGACCAGTACGAGCCGCCGCCCAATGCGGCGAGCAGCAGGACCACCAGCAGGAGCACGAACAGACGGACGCGCCGGAACTTCTTCTTCGAGCGGGGCATCTGGTGGGTCCTTGGCTGGGGGGGCGACGGCCGTGACAGGTCACCACATTAGGGCGACTCGGGTGGCGGACATGCACGGGGGACGTCCACGGTGGGATCTGTTGGACCCTACCGGGCCTTGCTGAGGGACGGTCGGTGACCACCTGATGATCACCGGGTCACCAAAGAGCAGGTAAAATGTTAGACTGAGTAACGAAACCCTGTTGCACGACCCCCTCGCCCGATCACTCCTCCGAGGTGCGCCTGCGTGACCGTCGACCACCTGAACCGCCTCATGCTCGAGTTCGCCGTGATCCTCCTGTTCGCGGTGGTCGCCGTACGCTTCGCGACCCGCTCAGGACTGCCCAGCCTGCTGATCTACCTCGGCATCGGCGTCGCACTCGGTCAGAACGGCCTCGGCGTCACCTTCAACAACGCCGAGCTGACCCAGGTGCTCGGGTACGCGGCCCTGGTGGTGATCCTCGCCGAAGGCGGGCTCAAGACCAGCCTGCGGGCGATCAGACCGGTACTGCCGGCCGCCACCGTGCTGGCCACCTTCGGTGTCGCGGTCAGCGTCTTCATCACCGCCGCCGGAGCCCACTGGCTGGGCGGCTTCGACTGGCGGGTCTCGCTGCTGCTCGGCGCGATCGTCTCCTCCACGGACGCGGCGGCGGTCTTCTCGGTGCTGCGGCTCGTCCCGCTGCCCTCCCGGCTGACCGGCCTGCTGGAGGCCGAGTCCGGCTTCAACGACGCTCCGGTGGTGATCCTGGTGGTCGCCTTCGCCACCACCGGGCCGCTGGACTCCTGGTACGTGCTGGTCGGCACGATCATCGGCGAGCTGGTGGTCGGCGGCGTCGTCGGCTACGCGGTCGGCAAGCTCGGCGCGTACGCGGTGAAGCGGATCGCGCTGCCCTCCTCGGGCCTCTACCCGATCGCCGTCATCTCGCTCTCGCTGGTGGCGTACGCGGGCGGCGCGCTGCTGCACGGGTCCGGCTTCCTCGCCGTCTACATCGCCTCCGTCCTGCTCGGGAACGCCAAACTGCCGCACGGCCCCGCCGTCCGGGGCTTCGCCGACGGGCTGGCCTGGATCGGCCAGATCGGCATGTTCGTGGTGCTCGGCCTGCTCTGCAACCCCGACACCATGGGGTCCGCGGTGGTGCCCGCACTGGTGATCGGCGCCGTCCTGGTCTTCCTGGCCCGGCCGGCCTCGGTGCTGCTGACGATGACCCCGTTCCGGCTGCCCTGGCGCGAGCAGGCGCTGCTCAGCTGGGCCGGGCTGCGCGGAGCGGTGCCCATCGTGCTGGCGACCATCCCGCTGGTCGCCGGCATCCCGCAGGCCCAGGAAGTCTTCAACATCGTCTTCGTCCTGGTGGTCGTCTTCACCCTGCTCCAGGCCCCCTCGCTGCCGCTGGTCGCCCGCTGGCTGCGGATCGGCGAAGGCTCCCTGGGACAGGACCTGGACATCGAGTCGGCTCCGCTGGAGCACCTGCACGGGCAACTGCTCTCGGTCTCGCTCTCCGGCACCTCACGGATGTCCGGCGTCGAGGTCAGCGAACTGCGGCTGCCCGCCGGGTCCGCCGTGACCCTGGTGGTGCGCGACGGCACCAGCTTCGTCCCCGACAAGGCGACGGTGCTGCGGGCCCACGACGAGCTGCTCGTGGTCACCACCGAGGAGGTCAGCGAGCACGCGGAGCGGCGGCTGCGCGCCGTGGACCAGGGCGGCAAGCTGGCCGGCTGGCTGCAGGGGCGCTAGGGCCTGTCGGGAGCGGGGCCGGCGGCAGCAGATCCGGCGGCAGCGGGGCGCAACGCTGCCTCTCGGCCCGGCGGACCCGACAGTTCATGTGTTCTGCGCTACGTTCACCTTCGCTTCACCGGGAGGATTGCCTCCTGGCGCGTACTATGAGGGCAAGCTTCTACATCACTACTGAACACCCGCTACATCTGCCTGAAGCAGAGTTGGCGCGACCGCTCGGCGGCTGCGGTCCGGGGCGAAAAGGCCTGTCGGACCCGGTATCACCCCGGTCGACGCGCGAGAGGACGACTCTCGGCGCCGTCGGGGCCACCCATGCCCCGTCCGCGCTACCAGGCAGCAGGAAGGCATGACCGTGACGGCCCGCCGAACGGTCGATACCCCGCAGGCACGCGTTGGCTACGGTGCGCTACTCCGCACCCCCGGCGCCTGGACGTTCCTGGCCCCCGCCCTCGCGGCGCGGCTCCCCTACGCGATGCTCAGCCTGGGCATCGTGCTGCTGGTCCTGGACACCCAGGGCTCCTACGGCACCGCAGGCACCGTCGCGGCGGTCTCCGCCGTCGCCCAGGCCTTCGTCGGGCCCCAGACCGGACGGCTCGCCGACCGGTTCGGGCAGGCCGCCGTACTGGTGCCGAGCGTCGTCGTGCACGCGCTCTCGGTGGGCGCGCTGATCGCCCTGGCCCTGGGCCACGCACCGGTCTGGACGCTCTACCTGGCCGCCGCGCCGGCCGGTGCCAGCGTGCCGCAGATCGGCGCCATGGTCCGCTCCCGCTGGGTGGCCAAGCTGACCGGCGACCCGGCGACGGCCTCGCCGCAGAAGCTGAACACCGCCTTCGCCTTCGAGTCGGTCACCGACGAGTTCACCTTCGTGGTCGGACCGGTGCTCGCCACCGCCATCGCGACCGGCATCGCGCCCGCCGCCGGGCTGATCGCCGAGGCCGCGCTGACCGTGGTCGGCGGGCTCGCGTTCGCGGCCCAGCGCCGCACCGCCCCCGCCCGGCACCCGCACGTCCCCGGTGCCGGCCGGGTCTCCGCACTCGCCTCGCCGGGCGTCCGACTGCTGGCCGGCTCCTTCCTGGGCGTCGGCACGGTCTTCGGGGCCATGCAGGTCTCCGTCACGGCCTTCGCCAAGGCGGCGGGCCAGCCCGGTGCCAACGGCCTCGTCTACGGGATCTTCGCGGGCGGCAGCATGCTGGCCGGCGTGCTCTACGGGATGGTCGCCTGGCGGCGCCCGGCCCGGCAGCGGATGCTCGGCAGCTACGCGCTGCTGGTGCTGGGCTGCTCCACGCTGTGGGCGATGCCCAACCTGACCGCACTGGCGGTCGCCGGGCTGGTCTGCGGGCTCGCCATCGCACCGACCCTGATCACCGGCTACACGCTGGTCGAGACGCTGGTCGCGGACGGCGCCAAGACCGAGGCCTTCACCTGGCTGACCGGCGCGATCGGGCTCGGCCTGGCCACCGGGTCGACCGTCGCCGGACAGCTGATCGACGGCTACGGCACCTCGGCCGGTTTCGCCGTCCCCGTCGCGGGCGCCGGGCTCGGCCTGGTCGCCCTGGTGGCGCTGCGGCGACTGCTCGTCCCGCCGGCCACCGCGAGCCGTCCGGTCGCACGCAGCGCGGTTCCGGCCCAGCTGGTGGGGGCCTCGCAGGGCTGACGCCGACCGGCTCACGGCGCAGCTCACACCTGGAGCGCTGGACTCATCCAGCGGAATGCCGCATCATTGACCGTCGTTAGCACTCATCAGGCGAGAGTGCCAGGGGGAAGTGCAGGAGGAAGACAAGTGCCCACGTACCAGTACCAGTGCACGGAGTGTGGCAGCGGCTTGGAGGCGGTGCAGAAGTTCACCGACGACGCGCTGACCACGTGCCCGGAATGCCAGGGCCGGCTCCGCAAGGTTTTCTCGGCCGTGGGTGTGGTGTTCAAGGGCTCGGGCTTCTACCGGACCGACAGCCGCTCCTCCTCGACCAGCTCGGTGACCGCCTCGGGGTCGTCCTCCTCGGGCTCCGCGGCCGCCGCGGCGCCCGCGGCCGCTTCCACGAGCGGGTCCGGCAGCTCCGGTACGAGCGCCAGTAGCTCCAGCTCCAGCTCGGCGAGCTGACCCAACCGGACGTACCCCGTGGCTCACGGCCCGGCACTGTCGCGATCCCGCGGCGGCGCCGGGCCGTTCGGCGTTCCCGGGCCCGGGGCTCCCGTCCACCGCGCTCGCACCCCTCGTGGTCGCGTCACCGTGCTCCCCGTCCCCCGTGTGGGTGACCGAAGTTATCCACAGCCCCGGGTTGTCCACAGGAAGACGCCGCGGGCTTCCGGCGTCCGGACGGTCGGCGCACTCTGATCTCGCGAACGCCGCTCCCAGGCGCTCGCGAGACCACGGAGCCCGACCGGGCCCCACGGTGCCCTGCTATTCCGAGGCGGTGTCCCACCCGTGACCACGCAGCTGGAAGCCCCGCTCCCCCGTCCGCACCCGTCGTCCGTCCGGGCGGCCGTCCCCGCCTTCGCCCCCGCCGTGCCACCCCGGCGGGCCGTCCCCGCCTTCGCGCCGATCCGGCGCGGCTCGGGCGGTCGGCACCGGCTCCGGCAGGCCGTCCGTCACCGTCCGGGGGTGGTGGCCGCCGGGCTGCTGGCCACGGCCACCGCGCTCGCCGCCGGGCCGCTGCGGCCGACCTCGCCTCCCCCGGCCGCCGCCACGAGCACGGTCCTCGGCCCGGCCGGGGCGCCGCGCTGCACGGGTACCGCCCCGCCGACGGGATAGGCCGGTCGTCACCCGTGGGGCCTACTGCGGCTACGGCCCGGTCGCGGCCACCCCGGAGGAGGCCGGAGGCTGGGGGCAACCGACCGGACGAGGAGCAGTAATGCTGAAGGGCTTCAAGAACTTCATGATGCGCGGTGACGTCGTCATCGTGGCCGTCGGGCTGATCATCGCGCTGGCATTCAGCACCCTGATCAAGGCCTTCACCGACAACGTCATCAACCCGATCATCACCAGGGCCCAGGGCGGTCACTCGGCCGGACTCGGCTGGCAGCTCGGCGACGCCGGGAACGACGCGACCTACCTCAACATCGGGTCGTTCATCTCCGCCCTGATCTACTTCGTGATCTTCATGGCGGTCGTCTACTTCCTGATCGTCGTCCCCTACAAGGTCGTCCAGGCCCACCGAGGGATCACGGTCTTCGGCGACCCGGCCCCCGCCAAGACCTGCCCGGCCTGCCTCTCCGAGGACATCCCAGAGGCCGCGTCCAAGTGCCGCTACTGCGGGACCGACCAGCCCGTCGTCGGCCGCGGCTGATCCACCCCGGTCCTGCCCCGCCCCCGTCCCCGCTCGCCGCGCGCTAGCCGCCGTGGTGCGGCGGCCGCTGGCTCACGTACCAGTCCAGCCCGCGCCCGCTGGCGCTGCCGCTGCCGCTGCCGCTGCCGCCGCCCCAGCCGCTGTCCGTGTCGTCGCCGCTCTGCCGGTCCAGCGGATCGCCGAAGACCAGCTTCGCCTTCGGCTGCTTCCGCTCGCCGACTCGCGGCTCCCCGCCCTGCTCGGGCCCCGGCCCCTGCTGCTCGGCCTGCCCGGGCCCCTGCTGCTCGCCCATCTGCCCCGCTCCTTCTCCGCTCACCGACACGTCCCTTCCAGCGTAGGCCGCACGACGACGGACCCCGGTACGGGCGATCGCCGTACCGGGGTCCGTACGCGGGCCCGGACCGAACGTGGGTCAGGCGGCCTCGAAGCCCGCGTGGTCCGCGATCTTCTTCAGCTCGGCCAGGGCGTGCTTCTCGATCTGCCGGATCCGCTCGCGGGTGAGCCCGTGCTGCTTGCCGACCTCCGTCAGCGTGCGCTCGCGGCCGTCCTCCATCCCGTAGCGGGAACGGATGATCGACGCCGTCCGGTCGTCCAGCCGGCCGATCAGGCCGTCCAGCTCCTCACGGCGGAGCATGACCATCACGGCGTCCTCCGGGGAGGTCGCGCCGGTGTCCTCGACCAGGTCGCCGAACTGCGTCTCGCCCTCGTCGTCCACCGACATGTTGAGGCTGACGGGGTCACGGGCCCAGTCCAGCACGTCCTTGACCCGCTGCTCGGTGGTGTCCAGCTCCGCCGCGACCTCGGCGGGGTCGGGCTCGCGGCCCAGTTCCTTCGCCTTCTCCCGCTGCACCCGGCGGATCCGGCCGAGCTCCTCGACCAGGTGGACGGGCAGCCGGATGGTGCGCGACTGGTCGGCTATCGAACGTGTGATCGCCTGCCGGATCCACCACGTCGCGTACGTGGAGAACTTGAACCCCTTCGCGTAGTCGAACTTCTCGACCGCCCGGACCAGGCCGGCGTTGCCCTCCTGGATGAGGTCGAGCAGCGGCAGGCCGCTGCGCGGGTAGCGCCGGGCCACCGCGACCACCAGCCGGAGATTGGAGCGGATGAAGACGTCCTTGGCGCGCTCGGCGTCCTCGGCTATGACCTCCAGTTCCTCCCGCTTCGCGCCCTTGGGCAGCGTGCCCTGCTCCAGCAGGTACTGGGCGTACACGCCGGCCTCGATGCGCAGCGAGAGTTCGACCTCTTCGGCGGCGTCGAGCAGCGGCGTCCTGGCGATCTCGTCGAGGTACATGCCGACAAGGTCGCGGTCGGCCTCATAGTTGGTCGGGCGGGCCGAGCGAGTCCGGTCGGCCCTGTCGCGAACGACGGCACGAGTGGCCATGCTTGCTCCCTTGCTGCTGGTGCCGGTCTTCCTGGGTTGTCCTGCTGACGTGTCCTACTGACGTGCCCTGCCGAGGTGGCCCCGCCTGCTGGGTGCTCCTGCACCGAAGCCTCCGCCCGCCGGGGCCCGAAGGCCCGGGGCAACAGAGATGCGGGCCTCAGCGAGGCTCACACGTAACGATCCAACGAACAGAATTCGGACAACATTCCCAACTGGCCCAGATTCGTCGTCCGATGCAGTATCCTGCGGAATTCTCCCCGCGATCATCAACCCTGTGTGAGGGATCCGCGACCCGGAGTGCCGCCGCTGCGCTCCTCGCCGGACAAACGAACGACACCGGTCATCCGCAGCCTCTCCGCACAAAAGATGCCAAATCGCTATCCCCTGGACCCCGGATCCGGCCCTCCCCCTGGGAAGGTGTCAGCCATGCACCTGTCCACCGACGGCGCCCGAGCCGGCTCGGATCCCGGCCCCCCGCCCGGCGGCGCCGGGAGAACCCGCCCGCCCCGGCGCCGCCGTCCCACGCTCGGATGGCTGGCGCTGGCACTGGGCTGCACCGCCCTGCTCGGCGCGCTGCTCGCCCTGGTCGAGAGCCACTGGGGCCCGCTGGCCCGGGCCGACCAGGGGTGGACGGACGGCCTGCACCGCTTCGCCCGGAGCCACACCGCGTGGACGGCGTCGATGCAGACCCTCACCGACATCGGCGGCCCGCTCACCATGCGGGCCCTGCTCGGCGCGGCCGCCGTCTGGCTGTGGGCGATCGGCGCCCGGATGCTGGCGGGCTGGGTCGCCGCCCAGGCGCTGGTCGGCTGGCTGGCCGACTCGGCGGGCAAGGCCGTCGTCGGCCGCGCGCGGCCGCACTTCGCGGACCCGGTGTCACAGGCGGCGGGCGCCTCCTTCCCCTCCGGGCACGCGCTGGCCGCGGCGGTCACCTGCGCCACCCTGGTCGTCCTGGTCTGGCCGCGGGCGGGCCGGGCCGGGCGGTCCGCGGCCTGCGCCGTCGCCGCACTGGCGGCCCTGACGGTGGGGTGGACCAGGGTCGCGCTCGGCGTGCACTGGCCCAGCGACGTCCTGGCGGGCTGGCTGGCCGCCGGGGTGGTGCTGGGCGGCGTGACGGTCCTCGCCGAACTCTGGCGCCCCGGCGCCCTGGGCCGGGACGTCCAGCGGGTCGACCGGCGAACCGGACCCCGGGTCCAGCGCGTCCTCGTCTCCGGGGGCGAGGCGGATCCTGACGGGCAGTGAGGAACGTCACACCACCCCCGCGCTACCTCACGGAGCGGATCAAGAACGTGACGCATCCTCGAAAACGCTCCGTACAGACACCAGTTAAATCAGCTCAAAATCAGGCATACCACCCGTAATCGCCCCCTCTACGCCGACCACCCCACCGTCGGCCGTGCCGTTGACCAGCACCCCGAGACCTCCGGCACACGGCACGACCCTCCCCATGAAGTGCCGGGGTAGGGCAGACTTCTCCGGCTGGGTACTCCTGTGCCCGGCCCGGGGGAACCAAGCACGACGGCGCGGACCGAGCCGGTCGTACGAGGCAGCACCGGCTCCGTACACCGAGGGACCGCCTGACCGGAGCTGCGGAGGACCCGTGGCCCCACCGCCCAGGCACCGAGTGACGGGGGTCCGATGACCATGCACACGACGGACGAGCCCCACGGCTCGTACGGCGACCCGCCGACCATGTCGTTGCGGCACATCCCCCCGCCGCCCGCGTACGCGCCCAGCGCGGCGCCCGTTCCGCCCCAGCGCCGGTCCCCGGAGAAGGCCGCCCCCGCGTCGGCCGGCCGCAACGGCCTGATCATGGCCATCGGCTCGCTCGCCTCCCGGGCACTGGGCTTCGTCCGCAGCGCCGTGATCGTCGCGGCGCTGACCACCGGACCGATAGGCGACGACTTCAACGTCGGCAACTCGCTGCCCAACATCGTCTACATGATGCTCATCGGCGGTGCGCTGGCCTCCGTCTTCGTCCCGGAACTCGTCCAGGCCGCTCAGACCCACAAGGACGGCGGCGTCGCCTACACGGACCGGCTGCTGACGATCTGCGGCGTCTTCCTGGTGATCCTGACCGTCGGGGCCGTGCTCGCCGCCCCGATGATCGTCAGCTTCTACGCGCCCTCGTACACCGGCGCCCAGCGCGATCTGACCATCGCGTTCGCCCGCTACTGCCTGCCGCAGATCTTCTTCTACGGCGTGTTCACCCTGCTCGGCCAGGTGCTCAACTCGCGCGACCGGTTCGGCGCCATGATGTGGACGCCGGTGCTGAACAACGTGGTGGCGATCGGCGTCTTCGGCCTCTACATGCTGGTCGGCAACAACGCCAGGACCGAGCAGCACATGACGTCGGGGGCGACGATGCTGCTCGGCCTGGGCAGCACCCTGGGCATCGTCGTCCAGGCCCTCGCCCTGCTGCCCTCGCTGCGGGCCGCGAACTTCCGGTGGAAGCCGCGCTTCGACTGGCGGGGTGCCGGTCTCACCAAACCGCTCCGCTCGGCCGGCTGGGCGCTGGCGCTGGTGCTGGTCACCCAGCTGTCCTTCTCCGTGATCACCCGGCTCACCACGAGCGCGGGCAAGCTCGGCGAGCACCTCCACCTCCCCGGCGTCGGCATCGCCGCCTACAACAACGCCTACCAGCTCTTCGTCGTCCCCCAAGGCGTCATCACCATCTCCCTGGTGACCGCCCTGCTCCCGCAGATGTCCCGCTCCGCGGCGGCCGGCAAGCTGGAGGAGGTCGGCGCCGCCATCGCGGGCATGCTGCGCACCTCCGCCGGGATGATCATCCCCGCCACCGTGCTGTTCATAGCGCTGGCGCCCCAGATCACCTCGGCCGCCTACGGCTACGGGAGCAGCACCACCCCGGCCGACACCCTGGTGATCGCCCAGACCCTGATCGCGTTCGCGATCGGCCTGCCCGCGTTCTGCGCTCAGTACGCGCTCGCCCGGGGCTTCTACTCGATGGGCGACGCCCGTACGCCGTTCTGGTTGACGGTGGCCACCACCGGTACCAACGCGGGGCTGTCCTACGTCGCGTACCTGGTGCTGTCGCCGCGCTGGATCATCGTCGGGATGGCCGGCGCGCAGAGCATCGCCTGTGTCCTGAGCATCGTGATCACCGGCTGGGCCCTCGGCAAGCGCCTGCGGCAGGCACCCGCGCCCCAGGCCCGCCCGTCCGCGCCGGACGCCACCCTGATGCTCAACACCCGCGACCTGGGTACCCGGCGCGCCCGCCCCTCGCGCAGCGGGCTGGACGGCGGCCGGGTGGTCACGCTGCACCTGGCGCTCGCACTCGCCTGCCTGCCGGGTGCGCTGGCCGGGCACTGGCTCGCCGCGACCTGCGGCAGCGCGCTGGGCGGCGGACCGATCGGCAACATGGTGGGGCTGATGGCCGGTTCACTGACCGTCCTGGTCTCGCTGTTCGTCCTGGCCCGCCCGCTCGGCGCCGGTGCGGCGGTCGCTCCGCTGGCCCGCAAGCTGCGGCTGCCCTACCCAGAACCGGCCGCGGCGGCCAACAGCGGCAAGCACCGCCGGTAGCTCAGGCAGCGCCACCGGGCGGAGCCCCGGCGGTCCGGAGACGGAGCGTCAGGGTCCGGTTCGTGAACGGCCCGTCCGTGACGGAGCCGCGACGCGGCCGGGCGCCCCCGGTCGACGGCGCACGCACCACCAGGTGTTAGCGTCGCGGGAGTCTCCTGAGCGATCGAGGCCGAGCGGTCACGACCAGCGGTCACGACCGAGTGGTCGGCACGGTCAGCGGTCACGAGCACCAGCGGCGGCAGCAGCACGCCCCGCCGAGTGCCCTCAGGCGGCGACTGCACCCGGGCCAGGCCCCCATGGCCGGTTCGGACACGGACACATGGGACACGGGAAGGTCTGCAGACTCCGTTGACTGCCATACATCGAGCCATCACCGAGGGCGAGCCCCAGCGCACGACGCCCCCGGCCACCCACCGGCGCAAGCGCCGGCTCCGGATCCCGCTGGCGATCACCGCGGCCGTCGCCGCCTCCGCCACCGGCTTCTCCATGCTGGCGAGCGCGAGCGTCACCACGGCGGCCGCCGCGACCGGGTCCGACGTGCTGCAGCGGCAGTTCTCCGCCGCGGCCGACGAGTTCCACGTGCCGCAGAGCGTCCTGCTGGCGCTCTCCTACCAGGAGAGCCGCTGGGAGTCCCACCAGGGCGCGCCCAGCGCCACCGGCAACTACAACGTGATGGGTCTGACCCAGGTCGACCCGAAAGTGCTGGCCGTCACCGGGGGCGAGGAGGGCGGCGCCGGCGAGGACGCCCACGGCACCGCGGCGTCCATCGCGACCACGGTGGCCGCGCCGGCCGACAGCCCCGCCCTGCACACCCTGGACGCCGCCGCCCGGCTGATCGGCCGGCCGGCCGCCGCGCTGCGCACCGACACCGCGCAGAGCGTCCGCGGCGGCGCGGCACTGCTCGCGGAGTACCAGAAGGAGGCCGGCAAGCCGGTCTCCGCCCGGCCCGGCGACTGGTACGACGCCGTGGTGCGCTTCAGCCAGTCGCCCGCGGCCGACGGCGGGCGGCAGTTCGCCGACCGGGTGTTCGGCACGGTCAAGGCGGGCGCCGAGCGGACGACCGCGGACGGACAGCACGTCACCCTGGCGGCCGACGCCCAGGTGTCGACGCCCCAGGTGTCGACGCCCCAGGTGTCGACGCCCCGGGTGTCGACGCCCCAGGTGTCGACGCCCCGGGCGGCGATGTCACCGCGCGACGTGTCCACCGTCGAGTGCCCGCCGACCCTGAACTGCGACATCGTCAACGCCGCGTACCAGGCGACGGGTAGCGGCAGCACGCTGAACTACGGCAACTACGCCAAGTTCAACCGTCCGTCGGACGGTCAGGACATCCGCTACATCGTCATCCACGACACCGAGGGCAGCTACAACGCCGCCCTCGGCGTCTTCAACAACCCGCTCACGCAGGCGAGCGCGAACTACCTGGTCGGGGGCGGGGGCGCCAACGCCAACAAGGTGACCCAGCTGGTGGCCACCAAGGACGTCGCCTGGCACGCGGGCAACCGGTACATCAACATGCACAGCATCGGTATCGAGCACGAGGGTTGGGCCATCCCCAACGCGTCCTGGTACACCGAGCAGCAGTACCAGAACTCCGCGACGCTCACCAAGTACCTGGCCGCCCGCTTCGGCATCCCGCTGGACCGCCAGCACATCCTCGGCCACGACGACCTCCCCGTTCCGGCGTACAACGTCGGCGGCGAACACTGGGACCCGGGGACGACCTGGGACTGGGACCACTACATGGACCTGGTCGGCGCGCCGATCAGGTCCAACGCCGGCGGCTCGCTGCTGGCCGGCGGCAAGGTCGTCATCGATCCGCCGCTGACCCAGGCCAACGAGCCCAAGGTGACCGGCTGCGGGGCCGACCCGAGCAAGGAGTACCCGGGCCAGCCCTGCCCTGCGGCGCCCGGCAACTTCGTCTACCTGTACACCGGCCCCGGCACCAACTACCCGCTGGTGAACAGCGGCGGCACCGACGCCTCGGACGGTCGCGCGAAGGCCGTCTCCGGGCAGTCCTTCGTGGTGGCGGAGGTCGCCGGCGACTGGACGGCCGTCTGGTTCGGCGGCACCAAGGCCTGGTTCTTCAACCCGGGCGGCCAGAACGGCGCGGCCGACGACCGCACGGGCCAGCTCGTGGTCACGTCCAGGAACGGTGCCGCCCCGGTCTACGGACGGGCCTTCCCGGAGGCCTCGGCGTACCCGGCGGGCATCACCCCGGACGCCGTCACGCCGCTCTCCCCCACGGCCACCGTCCCGGCCGGACAGTCCTACGCCGTCCTCGGCTCCGGCCCGGTGGCCAGTGACAACTACCACACCAGCGTGGACGGTTCGAACCCCGCCGGCAACATCGTGATCGTCGGCACCACCAAGTACTACGAGATCCGGTACAACCACCGGATCGCGTACGTGAAGGCGGACGACGTCAACGTCGCCGACGCCACCACCCCGGCACCGAGCGGCTACACCCCGTTCGGCCCGGCGCGGGTGCTGGACACCCGTCAGGCGATCGGCGCCCCCAAGGCCCAGGTCGGCCCGAACAGCACGATCACGCTCCAGGTGGCCGGCGGCGACACCAAGGTGCCCGCCAACGCCACCTCGGTGATCCTGAACGTCACCGCCGTCGCGCCCTCGGCCGGCAGCTTCGTGACGGTCTACCCGAACGGGCAGCCCCGGCCGACCGCGTCGAACCTGAACTTCACCGCCGGCCAGGTGATCCCGAACCTGGTGGTCGTCCCCGTCGTCAACGGCAAGGTCGACTTCTACAACAAGGCCGGCAACGTCGACCTGATCGCCGACATCACCGGCTACTACTCGCCGGACGGCACCTCGAAGTTCACCAGCACCACCCCGACCCGGCTGCTCGACACCCGGTACGGCACCGGCGCGCCCAAGGCCAAGGTCGGCCCGAACAGCAGCATCACGCTCCAGGTCGCCGGCAGCGCGGGCGTCCCCGACTCCGCCACCGGAGTCGTGCTCAACGTGACGGCCACCGGGCCGACCGCCGGCAGCTTCGTGACGGTCTACCCGGACGGCACCATGATGCCGACGGTCTCCAACCTGAACTTCACCGCCGGCCAGACCATCCCCAACCTGGTGATCGTCCCGATCGTCAACGGGAAGATCGACCTGTACAACAAGGCCGGCAGCGTCGACCTGATCGCCGACATCACCGGCTACTACTCGCCGGCCGGCGACTCGACCTTCACCAGCGCGGGCCCGACCCGGTTGCTCGACACCCGGTACGGTACCGGCGCCGCCAAGGCCAAGGTCGGCCCGAACAGCACCGTCTCGCTCCAGGTCGCCGGCAAGGCCGGTCTGCCGGGCTCGGTGACGGCCGTGGTCCTGAACGTCACCGCCGTGGCCCCGAGCTCCGGCGGCTTCCTGACGGTCTACCCGGACGGCACCAGCCTGCCGACCGCGTCGAACCTGAACTTCACCGCCGGGCAGGTGATCCCGAACCTGGTGGTCGTCCCCGTCGTCAACGGCAAGGTCGACTTCTACAACAAGGCCGGCAACGTCGACCTGATCGCCGACATCACCG
>NZ_BAAANT010000021.1:0-107697 GCF_039529945.1 Kitasatospora kazusensis
GGCCGCACCCGCGCGCGGGTGCGGCCCCGCCGCCGTGCGTACCGCCGCAGGGTCAGGCGGGCACCGTCCAGCGCTGGGCGCCGGTGCCGTTGCAGTCCCAGATCTGGAGCCGGCTGCCGTCGGTGGTGTCGCTGTTCGGGAGGTCGAGGCAGCGCCCCGAGGGCGGGTTGAGCAAGGAGCCGTCCGAGCGCGGCCACCACTGCTGGGCGCCGGTGCCGTTGCAGGTCCACAGCTGCACCTCGGTGCCGGCCGCGTTCCCGCTCCCGCTGACGTCCAGGCAGTGGCCGAAGGCCTGCAGGGAGCCGTCCGAGGCGGTGGTCCACTGCTGGGCGCCGGTGCCGTTGCAGGTCCACAGCTGTACCTTGGTGCCGTTGGCGGCCTGGCTGTGGTCGACGTCCACGCACTTGCCGGCGAGTCCGGTGACCGGGCCCGTGGCGGGCTTGGCCGGGCCGACGTCGAAGGACGGCGGTGCGTCGGCCGGCGCCGAACCCCACCAGGACGGGCTGCCGCTCACCCCGAACTGGAGGGTGCCGCCGGTACGGACGAAGTCCTCGCTCAGCCAGGGCTTCTGCGACCAGGCGCCGTTGAGCAGCAGTGAGCCGACGTACGGGGTGCCGTCCGCGGCGCCGGGGGCGCTGATGTCGATCGTCACGCCGTTGCCCCGGGTGATCGTGATGTTCGGGAACAGCGGGCTGGCCAGGGCGAGTTCGGCCCGGCCGGGGACCTCCGGGTACATCCCGAGCGCCGCCCAGACCGCCCAGGCGGACATCTCGCCGAGGTCGTCGTTGCCGACCTCGCCGTTCGGGGCGTCCGAGTACAGGGTGGTCAGTGCCTGGCGGACCACGGCCTGGGCCCGGTACGGGCGCCCGGCGTAGTCGTAGAGCCAGGGGACGCCGAGCGAGGGCTCGTTGCCCAGGTAGGCGTTGTCGGCGTTCGGCCCGGCGTTGAGGTTGGAGAAGAACGGGTCGAGCCGGCCGACCACCGCGTCGTTGCCGCCCATCGCGTCGAACAGGCCGCGCGGGTTCTGGGTGGCCAGCCAGGTGTACTGCGCGCTGTTGCCCTCGACGAAGCCGTTCTGCCAACTGGGGTCGAAGGCCGGCCAGCTGTGGTCGGCGTTGCGCGGCTGGACGTAGCGGCTGTCGGGGTTGAGCAGGTTGCGCCAGTTCGAGGAGCGGTGCAGCATGATGTCGTGGATGGCCGAGTCGCCCAGCCGGCCCGCCAGTTGGCCGATCGCGAAGTCGGCCGCGGCGTACTCCAGGGTGTCCGCGGCGGGCCCCCACTCGGAGCCGGTGCCGACGGGGACGAAGCCCTCGGCGTCGTACTGCGCGTGCCCGCCGCGCTCGTTGTCCTTCACGGTGCCCTGCCAGGCCTGCCAGAGCATGCCCCAGGCGTCGAACCCGGTGGCGCCGAACGCGTAGAGCTCGCTCGCGATGATCGGCATCGGATCGCCGATCATCACCCCGGTACCGCCGTTCGCCAGGGTCCAGCGGTCCAGATAGCCGCCCTGGGCACCTTGGTTGACGATCGACTGGCCGATGTCGGACGCCTGCTGCGGCGCGAGGAACGCGAGCAGTTGGACCTGTGAGCGGTAGATGTCCCAGCCCGAGAAGTCGGCGTACTGGGCATGGCCGGCCGGGACGCTGTGCAACTGCCCGTCGAAGCCGGGGTACCGGCCGTCCGTGTCGCTCAGCACGCTCGGGTGCAGCAGAGCGTGGTAGAGCGCGGTGTAGAAGGTCCGGGTGTCGTGCAGACTGCCGCCGGAGACGGCGAGCCGGCCCAGCATGCCGTTCCACGCCGCCCGGGTGCCGGCCGCGACCGTGGCGAAGCTGTTCCCGCCCTGCTCCGCCTGGAGGTTGGCCCAGGCGTTGTCCGCACTGACGAAGGACAGGCCGACCTTCGCGGTGACGGTGCGGTTGACCGAGGTGTCGAAGGACACCAGGGCCAGCGCGTTCGAGGCCGCCGCGGTCATCTGCGGGTGCGGGGCGGGGGTCGCCGTCCCCGTCCGGGCCTGCTGCGCGACCGCCGGTCCGGTCCGGGCGGGCTCCGGGGCGAGGCCGTCCGTCGTCCCGGTGGCGGAGGTCCGGCCGGTGTCCAGGACGCCGTTGGTGACGATGCCGGACCGGGTGAACGGCCGGTCGAAGACCACCGTGAAGTACAGCCGGTAGCGGTTGCCCATCCCGCAGAACCCGCCGCTGTCGGTGTAGCCCGCGATCCCGTTGGCGCTGATGGAGATGGAGCCGGAGGCCGCGTTGAACGCCGTCCCGGCGTCGACGGTGAGCGAGGCGGTCTGGCCGGCCGGGTAGGTGAACCGGGCGATGCCCGACCGCTGGGTGACGGCCAGGTCGGTGGTCAACCCGTTGTCGAACGTGACGGAGTACGTCCCCGGCGAGGCCGACTCGTGCGCGTGCGAGAAGGAGTAGTCGGCGACCGGGCTGCTGCCGAGCACCGGCATGAAGGGGATGTTCCCGTAGTCCCCGCAGCCCGCACCGGAGATGTGGGTCAGGCTGAACCCCCGGATCCGCTGGTCGTTGTAGTCGTAGCCGCCGTTCTGGTAGGTGACGGTGTCGGGGCTCCACTGGACCATGCCCAGCGGCGCCGAGGCCCCTGGGAAGGTGTTGCCCGCGCCGCCGCCGTTGCCGTAGTCCACGGCGGCCTGCTGGGTGCCGACGAACGGATTGACGTACTGCGCCGGGTCGTTGACCGTGACCCGGCGCGCCGCGCCGAGGACGGTGGTGGGCGCGGGGGACGCGGCGGCCGGCTGGAGGCCGCTCACGGCCACCAGTGCACTGCAGGCCGTCAGGGCGATGCCGCCGCGCCGCCGGGCGGGACGGTGCAGGGTGTGAGCGGGGCCCGGTCGGCGGACGGTACCCGAGGAGAGTGACGGACAGTGGGGGCGTGGCGGCCGAACGGGCCGCAGAGGGTGCGAGGTTCTCTGGCGTCGCGGAATGCGCACGTGGAACTCCCTCCTGACTCAGGGTCATTGTTCCCGTGCGGAGCGTGATAATTCGAGAAGGCTCTCATCTGTTCATGTGGATTTCCCGGGCTGTCCGTTGACGCCGCCCTGGGGCCACCGGAGGCGACCCTGATTCCGCAGAGCACGCGGCGCCCCTTACGGAAGTCGAACGGAGCCCCGCCGCGGCGGCCGGGCGCGGCCTCCCGGTGGCAGGGTGAACGGGTGCCCTCCCGTACCGCTGGTCCCCGTACCGTCCTGTCCCGTACCGTCCTGTCCCGTACGGCCCTGCTCCGTACCGTCCTGCCCTGCGCCCTGGCGCTCGCCGCGCTGGCGGCCGCGCTCGCCCGCACCGTCACCGGCGGCGGGACGCTCGGCGACCCCCTTCCGCTGCACGACTGGTACCTCGCCGACGCCGCGCTGTTCGCGCTCGCGCTGGTGCTGCTCCGCCGGGTCCCCGGGCGGTACGTGACCGGGCTGGTGCTCGCGGGCGCCGTCGCGGTCGCGGCCACCGGCCTGCTCGCCCCGCCGCGGACCAGCGACGACGCCTACCGGTACGTCTGGGACGGCCGGGTGCAGGCCGCCGGGATCTCCCCGTACGCGCACGCGCCGGACGACCCGGCGCTGGCCGGGCTCCGTGACCCCGGGCTCTTCCCGGGCGGTTCCTGCACGCGCTGGGACGAGCGCCGGACGGCGGCGGGGGACTGCACCCACATCAACCGGCCCGCCGTGCACACCATCTACCCGCCCGTCGCCGAAGCCTGGTTCCTCGCGCTGCACCCCTTCGGGGGCGGTGTGCGCGGGCCGCAGGCCGGCGGGGCGCTGCTCGCGGTCGCGACGACGGGGGTGCTGCTGCTGATCCGGCGTCGGGACCGGCGGGCCGCCCTGTGGGGCTGGTGTCCCGGGGTGGCCGTGTGGTCGGTGAACGACGCCCATGTGGACACCCTCGGCGCCCTGTTGATGGTCGGCGGCCTCGGCTGCGCGGCGCTCGGGCGGCCGGTGAGGGGCGGCGCGCTGCTCGGCGCGGCCGTCGCCACCAAGCTCATCCCCGCCCTCGCCCTGCCCGGCGCGCTGTCCGGCCTGCTGGCCCGCCGCCCGCGCCCGCGCGACCTGCTGCTGCCCGCCGTCGCGCTCGGCGCCTTCGTGCTCGCCTACGTCCCGTACGTGGCGGCCTCCGGTGCCGGGGTGCTCGGCTACCTGCCGGGTTACCTGAAGGAGGAGGGCTACGACGACGGCCGGATCGAGCGGTTCGGGCTGCTGCGGCTGGTCTGCTCCGACGCGCTCGCGCCGTACGCGGCGGGGGCGGTCCTGCTGGCGGTCGTGCTGTACGTGCTGCGCCGGGGCGACCCGCGGCGGCCGTGGAGCGGTGCGCTGCTGGTGACCGGTACCGCGTTGCTGCTGGTGGCGCCGAACTACCCCTGGTACGGGCTGCTGGTGGTGGCCCTGGTCGCGCTCGACGGGCGGTGGGAGTGGCTGGCCGTCCCGGCGGCCGGGCAGGCGCTCTACCTGCTGGGCGGCGAGGTGCAGCAGGAGGCGTACGGGGCCGCACTGGGGGTGGTGCTGGCGGGGGCGCTGGTGCGGCGGCTGAGGAGACGTCAGGGAACGGCCTGACGCAGTGGATCACCGGAACGAGTGACACCCGGAGGGCGGAAGGCGGCCCGTTCGATGCCGTTCGTCACCGCTCTGACCTGCGGGGATCATCGGTTGCGGTGGCGTCAATCTGGCTACCGTCGAAGGCGCTTGGGAGAAACGTTTCGGCAGACCCGGCCGTCCCTAGGCTGGTCACGACCCAAGGGATTCACCCGTTTTTCCGGAGAGGTACCCCCGCTCATGCGCCTTCGCAATGCCGCCGTCGCCGCCGTTTCCGCCATCGGACTCGTCCTGGCCGTACCCGGATCCGCCCTCGCCGCCACCGGCCAGTTCCGGTACACGTTCCGGAACTCCGACGGCTACGAGCTGGTCGGCTTCATGAACAACCCGGTGAGCGGGAGGTGCATCAACCTGCCGGGTGCCGACGACGACCTGCCGCCCGCGTACGCACCGGAGAACGCGACCAACTCGCCGGCCGTCGTGTTCGTGGGCACCGACTGCCAGGGGCCCGACTGGCTGCTCGCTGCGGGTCGCGGCGGCTCGGACCGCCTGAAGCTGCGCTCGGTGGGGTTCCTCTGACCGAGAGGTTCCGCGCCCGATCGGCCACAGGCAGGGGCGCGGGGAGCTGCGCGAAACCGGCAGGGCACAGGTCGTTGTCCTCCGATCTCGCGCAGCTCCCCGCGCCCCCTCAGCCTCCGGTCAACTCCCTGTCAGAGGACGGTCGTTGCACAGGGACAGGAACCGCCGTCCGTGCGAGGTCCAGCGTTCGACCTCGGTCAGCCCGGCCCGGGCCGCCCGCAGGGCGGTCGCGTCGGCGCCGAGCCGGGCCCACTCGAACGGCGGGCCGCAGCGCCCGTCCGGGCCCTCGACCCGGACGGTGGACCGCTCGTCCATCTCCCGGGGCTCCACCTCCACCAGCAACACCCCGCCCGGCGCGAGGAGTTCGGCGGTACGGCGGAGCAGGGCGTCCGGGTCGCCGCCGATCCCGAGGTTGCCGTCGGCGAGCAGGGCCGTGCCCCAGCGGCCCTCGGCGGGCAGCCGGTCGAAGACCGACCGGCACAGGGCGGGCCCGCCCAGGCCGAGCGTGCGCGCGACGGCGGCGTCCGTCACGTCGACCCCCAACGCCGGTACGCCGAGGGCCAGCAGCTCCGCGACCAGGCGGCCCGGCCCGCAGCCCAGGTCGAGCACGGGGGTGGCGAGGTGCAGGCAGCGCAGCAGCAGGCTGTGGTCCGCGCCGGAGGCGGGGTCGCACCAGCGCTCGACCTCCAGCCGCTGCCGTCCGCCGTCCGACCGCCGCAGCCAGAGCGGGCCGCGACCGGTCCGCATCGCCTCCGCGAAGGGATCGTCGACCCACGCGGTGGTGAGGCTCAACCCGCCACCTCCGAAGGGGAATCGAGCCCGGCGGCCAGGTGCGGGCCGATCGCGCGGCGGCAGGCCGCGAACCGTCCGTCCGGCGCCAGCTCCGCGACCCGGTCCACCTCCGTGGCGGTGTCCACGTCGGCTAGTGAAGGAAGTTGACAGACCGTCAGATCTGCGGCGGCGAGCCGTTCCAGCAGCGCCGCGCCCGTCCCGGCGGTCGACATCGGGACACCCAGCAGCAGTTGCCGCGCGAGCCCGGCCGTCGGCCGGGCCAGGCCGAGCGCCCAGAACCCGCCGTCCACCGCAGGCCCGTACCAGGCGTCCACCCCGGCCCGCCGGGCCCCCGACAGCGGCTCGGCCAGCATCCGCCCGGTCAGCTGCGGGGTGTCCATCCCGACCAGCAGGGCCGGCGCGTCCGGTGAGGCGAGCGCGAACGCCGCCGCCAGCCGCTCGTCCAGCCCGCCGCCCGTCTGCGGCGCCACCTCCCAGCCGGGCGGCAGCCACCCGCCGGGAGTACCGTCCAGCACCAGCAGCCGCCGCCCGGCGGGCACCTGCGACAGGGTGCCGAGAGTGTCCGCGAGGGCCGCCTCCGCCAGCGCGGCGGCCTGCTCGGGGGTGTAGGGCGGGGTCAGCCGGGTCTTCACCCGGCCCGGGACGGGCTCCTTGGCGATCACCAGCAGGGTGGGCGGCGGCGCGGCGAGCACCGACCGCATGTCCCGCACCGCCTGCCGGGTGCCGCGCAGCGTGCCGGTCACCTTGGAGCGGCCGGCGCGCGGCCGGTAGTCGACCTCGCACTCGGTGATCCGCATCCCGGCCGCCGAGGCCGTCAGGACCATCTCCAGCGGGTAGCCGGAGCGCCGGTCGCCCAGCCCGAGGGCCAGCAGCCGCTCCCGCCGGGCGGCCCGCATCGGGCCGAGGTCGTGCAGCGCGGCCCCGGTGCGGGCGCGCAGCCGCCGGGCCAGCTCCGCGTTGGCGAGGCGGGCGTGCGGCGGCCAGGCCGTGAAGGCGGTGGGCCGTCGGCGGCCGAGCACCAGATCCGCCGCGCCCGCCAGCACCGGGCCGGCCACCCGGGGCAGCTGGGCGGGGTCGAGCGAGCCGTCGCAGTCCAGGAAGCACACCACGTCGGCGGTGGCCGCCAGCAGCCCGGCGTGGCAGGCGGCGCCGAAGCCGCGCCGGGGCTCGGCGACCACCGTGGCGCCCAGCGAGCGGGCCAGCTCGGCGGAGCCGTCGGTGGAGCCGTTGTCCACCACGATCGCGCGCCAGCCTGCCGGGATCCGGCCGAGTACCCAGGGCAGTGCCGCGGCCTCGTCCAGGCAGGGCAGCACCACGTCTACGGAGAGAGGGGGAGTGGTCACCCGGCTCACGCTACCGACCGGAATCCGGACAATTGCCGCATCGGCACCTTACGGAAGTCGTACGGAGGCGGCCAGGAGACCCGGGTGGCACCGCGATGTTCCTATCCTCGGAGATGTGACACAGACACCCGCCGAGCCCGTCCCCGCCGCGCCGCCCCCCGCCGGCCGCATCCTGGTGGTGGACGACGACCCCACCGTCGCCGAGGTGGTCGCGAGCTACCTGACCAGGTCCGGCTACCTGGTCGACCGGGCCGCCGACGGCCGCGAGGCGCTGGCCCGCGCCGAGGCCTTCCGGCCGGACCTGCTCGTGCTCGACCTGATGCTCCCGGAGATCGACGGCCTGGAGGTGTGCCGCCGGCTGCGCGCCACCGACCACGGCGCCGCCCTCCCGGTGGTGATGCTGACGGCCAAGGGCGACGAGGCGGACCGCATCCTCGGCCTGGAGCTGGGCGCCGACGACTACGTCACCAAGCCGTTCAGCCCGCGCGAACTCGTCCTGAGGGTCCAGTCGGTGCTGCGCCGCTCGCGCGCCGCCACCCCCGCGCCCGCCCCCGGGCTGGTCACGGCGGGCGATCTGAGCCTGGACCCGCAGGCCCGCCGGGCGCACCGGGGCGGACGTGAACTCCTCCTGACCCTGCGCGAGTTCGACCTGCTCGCGTTCCTGCTGCGGCACCCCGGCACGGCCTTCGGCCGGGAGGAGCTGATGCAGCAGGTCTGGGGCTGGGACTTCGGCGACCTGTCCACCGTCACCGTCCACGTGCGGCGACTGCGCGAGAAGATCGAGGACGACCCCGCCGCGCCCGTGCTGATCAGCACGGTCTGGGGCGTCGGCTACCGTTTCGACCCGGTGAAGGGCTGACCCGCCGTGAAAGACCTGCTCCTGATCGCCCTCTACGCCGCCCTCGGCGCGGGCATCGCCGGCCTGCTCGGCTGGCCGGTCATCCGGCTGCTGCGCCGCCGCTCCGTCGCGCTCTCGCTCTTCTGCGTCGCCGTCGTCACCGTGCTCGCCATGACCTCGGGCACCGCCGCCGTCGCCCAGGCGATGTTCCTCTCCGACCACGACTTCGGCGTGGTGATAACCGTGCTCAGCATGGCGGCCGTCGTCTCGCTGCTCACCGCCGCGCTGCTCGGCCGGCAGGCGGTCGCGGGCAGCCGGGCCCTCACGCTGGCCGCGCGCACGGTCGGCAGCGACACCGGTTTCGCCGCCCCCGCCGAACCGCTCGGCTCGGAACTCGCGGCGCTGAGCGCGGAACTGTCCGCCACCAGCGCCCGGCTCGCCGAATCCCGCACCCGGGAGAAGGCGCTGGAGCACTCCCGCCGTGAACTGATCGCCTGGATCTCGCACGACCTGCGGACCCCGCTCGCCGGACTGCGCGCGATGGCGGAGGCGCTGGAGGACGGGGTGGCCGAGGACCCGGCCCGCTACTTGCTCGGCATCCGCACCGAGGTGGACCGCCTCGCCGGCATGGTCGACGACCTGTTCGAACTCTCCCGGATCCAGGCGGGTGCGCTGAGCCTCTCGCTCGCCCGGGTGTCGGTCTACGACCTGGTCGGCGACGCCATCGCCGGGGCCTACCCGCTGGCCCGCCAGCGCGGCATCCGGCTGGAGGGCGAGGAGGTCGCGGCCGAGCCCGTCGAGGTGGACGGCCGCGAGATCACCCGGGTGCTCGGAAACCTGCTGGTCAACGCGATCCGCTCGACCCCCGAGGACGGCGTGGTGGCGGTCGCGGCCCGCCGCGAGGCGGACGAGGTGGTGCTCTCCGTCACCGACGGCTGCGGCGGCATCCCCGAACAGGACCTGACCCGGGTCTTCGAGACCGGCTGGCGCGGCGGCACCGCCCGTACCCCCCGCGCCGCCGCACCCGGCGCCCGCCAGGACCACGGCGACAGCGGCGCCGGCCTCGGACTCGCCATCGTCCGGGGCATCGTCGAGGCCCACTCCGGCCGCGCCAGCGTCCGCAACGTCACCGGCGGCTGCTGCTTCGAGATCGCCCTCCCGGCGGCCGTCGCCCCCCGCTGACCCGCCTCCCCCTCGGGGGTTGGGCCTACCCGGGCAGGGCCCACCCAAGGCAGGGCTCACCCACCAGGCAGGGCCCACCCAGGGGCGCGAGGAACTGCGCGAAATCGGGAGTGACGGCGCCGCACCTTCCGCTTCGCGCAGTTCCTCGCGCCCCTGGATGCGCCGCACCTCACCCCCGCAGGGGCGCCGCCGCGAACTCCGTCATCCCCTCGGCGAACGACACCTCCGGTCGCCACCCCAGCTCGGCCCGCAGCCGCGCCGAGTCCGCCGTGATGTGCCGGACGTCGCCGAGCCGGTACTCGCCGGTGACCACCGGCGCCGGGCCGCCGTACGCGGCGGCCAGCGCGAGCGCCATCGCGCCGACGGTGTGCACCTCCCCGCTCCCGACGTTGTACGCCCGCGCGCTGCCCGCCGGGCGCGCCGCGACGGCCCGCAGCGCCGCCAGGTTCGCCGACGCGACGTCCCGTACGTGGACGAAGTCGCGCCGCTGCCCGCCGTCCTCGAACACCCGGGGCGCCTCGCCCCGGGCCAGCGCCGAACGGAACAGGGACGCCACCCCCGCGTACGGCGTGTCGCGCGGCATCCCCGGCCCGTACACGTTGTGGTAGCGCAGCGACAGGACGCGCCCGCCGCAGGCACGGGCCCAGGCGGCGGCCAGCTGCTCCTGGGCGAGCTTGGTGACGGCGTACACGTTGCGCGGGTCGGCGGGCGCCTGCTCGCCGACCAGACCGGGGGCGAGCGGCGCGCCGCACCGCGGGCAGGGCGGCTCGAAGCGGCCCGCGTCCAGGTCGGCCGTCCTGCGGGGACCGGGCGCGACCTCGCCGTGCTCGGGGCAGCGGTAGCTCCCCTCGCCGTAGACGACCATCGACCCGGCGAGCACCAGCTCCCGCACCCCGCCGCGCGCCATCGCGGCCAGCAGCACGGACGTGCCCAGGTCGTTGCAGCCCACGTAGTCGGGCGCGTCGTCCAGATCCAGGCCCAGGCCGACCATCGCCGCCTGGTGGCAGACCGCGTCCACCCCCTCCAGCGCCCGCTCCACGGCCGCCCGGTCCCGGACGTCCCCCTGCCGGAACTCGACACCGCCCGGCAGTGCCGGCGGCCGCCCGGACGGGTGAACGGCGGGCAGCAGCGCGTCCAGCACCCGGACGCCGTGACCCGCCGCCACCAGCCGCGTCGCGACGGCCGAACCGATGAACCCGGCACCGCCGGTGAGCAGAATCTCCATACCGGTGACGCTAACCGCGCCCGCCGGGCCCGGCCGCGCCCGGCGACGCTCCGTCAGGGGTTCGTAAGCAGATCACGGGCAGAATACCCACCAAACCGGCACGACCCGGACAACGAATACCCGGTGACCGGCCGACCACCGAACAGGAGTCCCGACCCCGTGCCCGAGCCCCAGCACTGCCTGGTCACCGGCGCCACCGGCTACATCGGCGGCCGTCTCGTCCCCGAGCTGCTCGCGGCCGGACACCGGGTGACCTGCCTGGTCCGCGAGCCCGGCCGGCTCCGGGACCAGCCCTGGCGCGGCCGGGTCGGGGCCGTCCAGGGCGACGTCACCCGGCCGCAGACACTGCCCGCCGCCTTCGAGGGCGTCGACACCGCCTACTACCTCGTCCACTCGCTCGGCACCGGACCCGGCTTCGAGCGCCTCGACCGGGCGGCCGCCGAGGCCTTCGGCGCGGCGGCCGCCCGTGCCGGGGTCCGCCGGATCGTCTACCTCGGCGGGCTCACCCCGGCCGGCGTACCGGCGGCCGAACTGTCGCCGCACCTGCGCTCGCGCGCCGAGGTCGGACGGGTGCTGCGGGACTCCGGAGTGCCGACCGCCGAGCTGCGGGCGGCGGTGATCCTCGGCTCGGGCTCGCTCTCGTTCGAGATGCTCCGCTACCTGACCGAACGGCTGCCGGTGATGGTCACCCCGAGCTGGGTCGGCACCCGGATCCAGCCGATCGCCGTCCGGGACGTGCTGCGCTACCTGGTCGGCGCCGCCGGGCTGCCGCCCGAGGTGAACCGCACCTTCGACCTGGGCGGCCCCGAGGTGCTGACGTACCGGGAGATGATGATCCGCTACGCCCGGGTCTCCGGCCTGCCCCGCCGGGTGATCCTGCCCGTCCCGGTGCTCACCCCCGGGCTCTCCAGCCACTGGGTCGGCCTGGTCACCCCCGTCCCGAGCGGGCTGGCCCGGCCGCTGGTGGAGTCACTGCGGCACGAGGTGGTCTGCGGCGAGCACGACATCGCGGCCCACCTGCCCGACCCGCCGGCCGGGCTGATCGGCTTCGACGACGCCGTCCGGCTCGCCCTCAAGCGGGTCCGTGAGGCCGACGTGGCGACCCGCTGGTCCTCGGCCTCGCTGGCCGGCGCCCCCAGCGACCCGCTGCCCACCGACCCGGACTGGGCCGGCGGCAGCCTCTACCACGACACCCGCGAGACCGCCGTGGACGCCACCCCGGCGGCGCTCTGGGACGTGGTCGAGGGCATCGGCGGCCGCAACGGCTGGTACTCCTTCCCGCTCGCCTGGGCCGTCCGGGGCTGGCTGGACCGCCTGGTCGGCGGCGTCGGCCTGCGCCGGGGGCGGCGCGACCCGCACCGGCTGCGGGTCGGCGACTCGCTCGACTTCTGGCGGGTCGAGGAGATCGAACCCGGCCGCCTGCTCCGGCTGCGCGCCGAGATGCGGCTGCCGGGCCTGGCCTGGCTGGAACTCGCGGTCGAGGACGGCCCGCAGGGCGGCGCCGTGCTCCGCCAGCGGGCCCTGTTCCACCCGCGCGGCCTGGGCGGACACCTCTACTGGTGGAGCGTCGCACCCTTCCACTCCGTGGTCTTCGGCGGCATGCTGCGCAACATCGCCGACCGGGCCCGGCGCCCGGCCGCCGACCGGCCCTGAACCCTCCGCACCGACCGGCCCCGAACCCCCTGGAGGTCCACCCCGATGCACTCCCGCCTGCTCCGGCTCGTCGGCGCCGCCACCGCCGGCTACGGCCTCGCCGTCACCGCCCGCCCCGCACTGCTCGCCCGGCCGTCCGGACTGGTCGACGCGGCGGGCAAGGTCGCCCCCGACACCGAGACCAGCCTGCGGCCGCTGGCCTGGCGCGACGCCGCCTCCGGCCTGGCCATGGTGCTGGCCCCGGACGGCGCCGCGCTGCGGCTGGCCGCCCTGCTCCGGATCGCGGCCGACTTCGGCGACGCCGCGCTGCTCGGCAGCACCCTCCCGCGCGAGCGCCGGGCGCTCGCCGTCGCCGTCTCGGTCGGCTGGGGCGCCCTCTCGGTGGCCGGCCTGCTGCTGCCCGGCCCTGACGAACAGGCCGATCGCCGGTAGCCGTACCTAACATGGCGTCATGGGAGCACTGAACGACCTCGACCGCGAGCTGTTCGTCCGGGTTGCCGTCCGAGGCCTGCGCGGCGCGGACCCGTGGCTGCCCCGGCTCAGCCGGGCCGCCGACCACGGGAAGCTCTGGTTCGGCACGGCGGCCCTGCTGGGCGCCACCGGGCACCGCGGCGCCCGCCGGGCCGCGCTGCGCGGCGTCGGCTCGGTGCTGCTCGCCTCCACGGCCGCCAACATCTTCGCCAAGGGCGCGACCAGGCGGCCCCGGCCGCTGATCGACCCGGTGCCGGTGGCCCGGCGGCTGCTCCGGCAGCCCGCCAGCAGCTCCTTCCCGTCCGGGCACTCCGCCTCGGCGGCGGCCTTCGCGACCGCGGTCGCCCTGGAGTCCCCGCTGCTGGGGCTGGCCGTCGCACCCGTGGCGGCGGGGGTGATGGCGTCCCGGGTCTACGTCGGCGTGCACTACCCCGGGGACGTCCTGGCGGGCGCCGCCCTGGGAGCGGGAGTGGCCGCGCTGACCCTGCGCTGGTGGCCCCGCCGCGCCGACCGGCCCGCCACCACCTCCCCGCCCCGGATCGACGCGCCCGCCCTCCCGGGCGGCGCGGGGCTGCACGTGGTGGTCAACAGCGGCGCGGGCAACGGCGCACTACCCGGCGGCGACGGGCCCGAGGAGATCGTCGCGGAGCTGCGCGCCGCCCTGCCGGAGGCCGACATCCGGCTCTGCGGGCCGGACGACGACCTGGTGAAGCTGATCGACCAGGCCGCCGCCCGGGCCGCCGAGTCCGGTGGCGCCCTCGGGGTCTGCGGCGGCGACGGCACGGTCAACCTGGCCGCGAGCGTCGCCGACCGCGAGGACCTCCCGCTCGCGGTCTTCCCGGGCGGCACCCTGAACCACTTCGCGGTCGACCTCGGCAGCCACACCCTGCGCTCCACCGCCGAGGCGGTACAGGAGGGCAGCGCCGCCGGGGTCGACCTCGCCACGGTGTCGGGGGAGGGCACCCGGCAGGTCTTCCTGAACACCTTCAGCATCGGCGTGTACCCGGAACTCGTCCGGGTCCGCGAGAGTCTGGAGGACCGCCTCGGCAAGTGGCCCGCGCTGGCGGTCGCCCTGGTCCGGGTACTGGCCACGGCGGAACCCGTCCGGCTCGAAGTCGCCGGAACCCCGCGCAGCCTGTGGATGCTGTTCGCGGGCAACGGCGCGTACGACCCGCCGGGCTTCGCCCCGAGCCACCGCAGCAGCCTGGACGACGGCCGGCTCGACGTCCGCGCGGTGGACGGCAGCCACCCGTTCGCCCGCACCCGGCTGCTGGCGGCCTTCCTCACCGGCACGCTCGGCCGCTCCCCGGTCTACCGCGAGGCCCGCCTCACCGCCCTCGACCTCGCCGGCCTGCACGACGTCGACCACCTCGCCGTCGACGGCGAAGCCGTCCCGGCCCCCGACCGCCTCCGCCTGGCCAAGACCCCCCGCCGCCTCACCGTCTACCGCCCGGCCCGCCCGGCCATCCCCTGACCCACCCGGAAGGCACGCCGCCGCACCGGTGCACGTTGCCCAGAGGTCAGAAGAGTGCGTCCTGCTCGCCGGGGTCGGCCGGCCGTCGGCAGAGCCGCAGCTCCAGCCCGGTCGGCGGACCGGGTTCGGCGGGTGCCAAGGTCCAGCCGGTGAGCAGCCGGGTGTCGAGCAGCAGCGGCGGCTCGCCACCGTCGGTGTCCACGGCGTCCACCGCGTCCACGGTGTCGATGAACAGGTGCCGTCCGACCGGTGCCCGGAGCGTGCCGCTGACGGTGGCGCCGCAGCTGAACGCCGCGACCTCCCGGTAGGCGGGCGGCGCGTCCTCGGCCAGCCCGAACAGTTCCACCTGGTCGATCACCGGACCGTCCGGGAACAGCTCGACCGCGTGGCCGTCGAGCAGCCGCAGCACGTCCGCCCGCAGCCCCAGCAGCTCCTGCCGCCGAGCCGCCGTCCCGGGCAGCCCCCACCAGTGGGCCGCCTTCACCCGGGTGGTCAGCCGCTCCCGGGCCAGCCCGGCCTGCGCGACCGTGAGCTCGGCCCGCCGGACGGCCGGCAGCGGCCCGCGCGCGACGAAGGTGTACCCGAGCGCCGCCTGTTCCAGCAGCCGGGTGGTGCCGCGCTGCTCGGCGGTGAGCCCGACCTTGAGCAGCCCCGCGCCGAACCAGGCCAGGTAGAGCCGGTAGGTGCGGCCGTCGTCCAGGATCTGGTCGCGGGCCAGCGCCAGCCCGGGATCCGCCCCCTGGCACGGCCCGCACTGGGCCGACTTCGCGCCCGGCTCGACGACCGCCCGGTACGGGCACGGGTGGTGCACCCCGCCCGTCCGCACCCCGCCGCACCGCCGGGGCCCGCTGACCAGCCAGCTGACCCGCGTCCCGCCGGTGACCACCCGCTCGTGCGAGCGCCGCCCGTTACCGGCCGTCAGCACCGGCAGCCCGCCGCGCCAGCGTAGCCCGGTGGCCGTCCACCCGCCCTGCCCGCTCAGCCCGCCGTCCTCCGAGATCGCCACGACAGGTGAGCGTACGTCCCACCACTGACAACGGCCGTGCTCAGGGCAGCACCAGCGCCGGGTGCCGGGGGTCGTCCGACCGCACGGTCAGGTCGGCCGCCGTGGCCGGGTCGGTCTCGGCGGCGTAGCGGGCGAAGGCGGGCAGGGTCCACTGCCGGTCGGCCGGGGTGCGGCGGGCCAGGGCCGCCGGGGTGAGGGTCAGGTGCACCGTGAGGTCGAACGGGAGCCAGCGCCCGAGCAGCAGCGCCCCGTCCAGCACCAGCACGCCGCCGGGCGGCAGCGGGATGTACGGCGCGCGGGTGGCCCGGTCGGTGGCGGCGTCGCGGAGGGTGGGCAGGATCAGCCCGCTGCCGCCCGGCTCCAGCGGGTCCAGGACTTCGCGCAGCAGCGCGCCGTCGTCCAGCCAGAGGTCGTGGTAGGCGTCCGGGTCGTGCCGCCCGTACTCCAGCCGGACGGAGGCGGGCCGCAGGAAGTCGTCGGCCGACACCCGCTGGACGGGCCGGCCGCGCAGCCGCAGCGGCTCGACCAGGGCGTCCGCCAGTTCGCCGGGCCGGGCGGCCGGGGCGCCGTCCACCGCGACCCTGATCCACCGGCCGTCGTCGGCCGGCAGCGCCGCGATGCGCTCGGCCAGCAGCTGCGCCAGGCGGTCGGGGGAGATCGGGTTCACCTGCACGGCCCTCGGTGTCCTTTCCTGTCCGTCAGGCCGACTATATTGCGGCGGAACTGATCACCGCTCACACCCGGGAGCCTCCATGGCCGTGCTGACCCCCGCCGAGGTCGAGGCCTTCGCGGTCGAGGCGTACGCCGGGCTGACCGACAAGAGCGGTGTCCCGTACATCGAGCACGTCCGCGCGGTGGCGGCGGGCGTCGCGCCGTTCGGGGCCGGGCTGCGGATGGCCGCGTTGCTGCACGACGTCCTGGAGGACACCGCGCTGACCGCCGAGGACCTGCTCCGCGCGGGGGTGCCGACAGCCGTGGTCGCGACCGTCCGGCGGGTCACCAAGGTGCCGGGCACGGACTACCGCACCATGATCACGCAGATCACCACCGACCACTCCGCCACTCTCGTCAAGATCGCCGACAACGCTCACAACTCCGTCCCGGCCCGCGCCGCACTGCTCCCCGAGCCGCAACGCCGCCGCCTCGCCGACCGGTACCGCGAGGCCCGCGAGCTGCTCTGGCCGGCCGTGGCCGCCGAGGACGTCCGCACCGTCCTGCTGATCGTCAACCCGTCCCTGCTGCCGGAACTCGACCCCGGGCAGGCGGGCCGGGGTGACTGGACTGCCCGGCCGGGCGGGCGCAGGCTGGAGTGAGCAACACGCCCGGCCGACCGCGTGCCGTCACGGCCGCGCGGCCGGGGCGACGGGCCCGAGCACCCAGGGAGCCGGCGATGTCCGACATGTACGAGAGGTTCAGCGACAAGGCCGAGCGGGACGGCGAGGACGTCCGCGCGGCGGACCCGGAAGAGGGCATCACCTCCTACCAGACCGCCCACGCGCAGGACCTCGCGGCGGCGGAAGGGGCCCGGGAGCAGGAGCGCGAGGAGGACGGCGCCAGGTAGTCGCGAGCACGACCCCTGGGGCTCCCGCGCGCACCCGTGGGCGACCTCAGCCGGACGGCCCCGGCCGGGCGGCGGCCGGAGCGATCCGGGCCAGGTCGGCCGCCAGGCCGGACAGCCAGCTCCCGGCGTCGAACAGCAGCGGGAGACCGGCCGGGGGAGTGTCGGGGCGACTGTCCGCGTACGGCGGCGCGTCCGCTACGGGCCGCCGATCCGCGCGTGTCCGGTCCGCGCGTGTCCGGTCCGGGCGTGTCCAGTCCGTCCAGTCGGTCCAATCCGTCCGGTCCGAACGGCCCGGGCGGTGGGCGAGGCGGTCGGCGAGCAGTACGTACTCGCGGGCCACGCCGTCGGCGTACCCGACGAGCCACGCGCCGGAGCGCGGGCCGGGAGCGGGGGTGCCCGGCGACTCCCGGTGGTGCAGCAGGCGCTGCGCGCCGTGCAGGGCGTGGTGCCCCGAGATCAGCGCGGCCTGCCAGTCCGGGTGGTCGGTCCGGCCGTCCGGCGGCTCGGACTGGAACTGGGCGTAGGCCGACTCGGCGAGGGTCAGGGCGTGCAGGACCGACCGGTCGGGGGGCGGGCCGTCCGTCGGGCCGTTGACGACGACGGATGCCGTGCTGGTGATGGTGGCCGCCACGGTGTCCAGCACGAGGCTGATGTCCCGGCGCAGTTCCTCCTGGGCCCCCCGGGGCCAGGCCAGCAGCCCGCAGAGCAGACCGATCATGCTCCCGGTGAGTACGTCGAGAAGTCTGACCTCGGCCAACTGCCAGGTGGTCGGTGCGAGTTGGGCGAAGGCCGTGGCGACGGTCAGGGTGAACAGCGCCTGCGCCCAGCCCACCCCCAGGGTCGGGCCGAGGCAGAACGTGGCCAGCATGACGAACGGCAGGACGGCGGCGTACACCCCGGTGTTCTCGCCGATCGCCGCCAGCAGCCCGGCCGCCGCCAGCGCGCCGACCAGTGTGCCGGTGAGCGCCTGGCGGACGGTCCGGCGGGTCTGGACGGCCGTGGTCCGGGTCAGGGTCAGTGCGGCCAGCATCACCCAGAAGCCGTGCGGCAGGGCGACGGCGCCGGCCACCGCCCGCGCGGCCGCCAGGCCGACGCTGATCCGTACGGCGTTCTGGAAGTACACCGAGCGGGGGCTCAGATGGCCGGTGAACCGGCGCCACCAGAGCCGCCGGGCACTCAGCCCGCTGTACCAGAAGGACCCGGCCCGCAGCTCCGCCGAGAGCAGCGGGCCGTCCGTCGCCACCGCCACCGCCCGGACCAGCGTCAGCGCCGCCTCGGCCGTCTCGACCAGGGCCGCCTGGCGCGCCAGCACGGCCGTCGGCAGACCGCCCGGCGCCGTTTCGGCGAGGAGCGCCCGCCTGCGGGTGAACTCCGCCGTCGCCGCCTCCAGCGCGGCCGGGTCCGGCGGCGGTCCGCCGCGCAGCGCCGCCGCCGCGCGGGTGGTGGCGTCGCCGACCCGCTCCAGTACGGCCTGGGTGTTCCGGGCCAGACCGGGCCCCGGGTCGGCCGGCACGCCCGGGAAGTCGTGCAGGCACATCAGCAGCCGGCGGGCGGCCCCGCCGGCGTGCGAGAGTGCGCGGTCCCGGCGTCCGGGGCCGGCCGGCCGCTCGGCGGGCGGCAGGCCGGACAGGCGCAGCGTCTGCCCGGCCGCCGAGCTGCGGTCCCGCAGCTCGGCGGAGAGCGGACGGCCGTGCCGCGCGCTCTCGGCGGCGCAGCGGCCCGCCAGCGCGACCGCCTTCGCCAGCAGCTCCCGGTAGCCGGTCGCGGGCCGGTCCGGCAGCAGGAGGGCCTCGGCCAGGGCGAGCAGGGCCACGCCCAGGGTCGCGCCGCCGAGCCGCTCGCCCAGCTCCTGCGGGGCGTACGGCGGGAAGCACGGGAGGATGTAGAGCAGTTGCAGACCGGGTGAGGCGCCGCCCGGTCGGGGTCCTGCCACGGCGGCCAGGGCCAGCACGAAGCCGATGACCAGCATCCCGGCCACGGCCGCCCAGGTGGTGACGGCCAGCAGCGTTCCGGCCGTCACCAGCAGCCAGCCCGCCGGCAGCACCCGCAGGATGGTCGCGGCCCGCTGGCGCCCCGACCCGGGGATCCGGGACAGCCCGGCCAGCGCGACCGGTCCGAACAGCGCGTAGAGGGCGACCACCGGCTGGTGCAGCCCGTACAGGCCGAGGTAGAACCCGGCCGAGGCCGCGAGCGCCACCCGTACCGCACGGCGCACCGTCGTCGCCACCAGGTCCCCGCCCGCCCCGCGCCGGGCCCCGAGCGCCCGCAGCCGGGCGAGCGTCCCGGCGCCGCCGGGCCGGGCCGGGCCCGGGTGGGCCGCTCCCCGGCGTGACGGCTGACCCCGGTCCTCGGCTTCGGTGTCCATACCGGTCTGCCCGTCCTCGCCTGTGTGCCCAAGCATGGCACCGGCACCGGCCCGTCGCAGCCTCCGCCGGACCGCTCGGCCTCGCGCCTGCGGTCGGCCTCGCGCCCGCGCGGGGCAGTACAGGCTCACGCGCGGGGCAGTACAGGCTCAGGGGTGCCGGTCGCGACCGTGCCGCACCCGGCAGTTCGCCGCCGCCGGCCTCAAGATCAACCAGGGACGGCATCCCGCCCCCGGCGGCCCGAGCTGTGCCGCGCCGGGCTGCCGCGCGTTGTACCGGGAGTGGACCGTTTCCGGCGACCTGGCGCCTAGCATTCCCGCGACATCGCGCAGTGGGACGCGATCGGAACCGGGGAGGGACCATGGCGACTTCACCGAGCGCGCCACCGGCGGCCGGGCGGGCAGCGGCTGATCCGGAAGTGGAGGCGGTGCACGCGGCCGCCCTGGACGGCGCGTTGCTGTGGCCACGGACGTACGCCGCCTACCAGCGGTACGCGGCCATGCTCGACGACGCCGCGGCCGCGCACGCCCTGCGCCGCTCCCGGCTGGCCGCGCTGCTCCACCACGCGGTGCGCAACGTCCCGGTCTACCGCGAACGCGGCCGCCACCGGGCCGCGCCCGCGGACCCGGCCGAGTTCCTGGCCACCTTCCCGCTGCGCAGCAAGCAGCAGCTCCAGGCCCGCTTCGCGGACCACTGCGACGACGAACTGCGGCCGGAACAGAGCTACTCCGTGCACACCTCGGGCACCACCGGAATCCCGTTCACCTTCCTGACCGACCAGCACCACGCCGTCCACCTGGCCGCGCTGAACCTGGCACTGGAGGAACGGGAGACGGCCGGCGGGGTCTTCCACCGGCGGATCCTGGAACTGTACGACGCCCGCCATCACGGCTGGTTCGAGTTCACCTCCACCGCGCGCGGCTTCGCCCGGGTGGGCAGCGGCACGCTCCGGGGCACCGAGGACGCCCTGCGGGCCACCGTGGCCCGGATCCGCGAATTCCGGCCCGACTCGGTGACCGGCCTGCCCTCGCAGTGCGTGGAGTTCGTCGATCTGGTGGCCGAACTCGGGCTCGCCATGCCGCCGGCCCCGGCCGCCGTGCACACCACGAGCGAACTGCTGACACCCGCCGCGCGCGCCAGGATCGAGGAGGGCTTCCAGGCCCCGGTCCGGGACACCTACGCGATGCGCGAGATGGGCGCCATCGCCGCCGAATGCGCCTTCGGCACCCGGCACGTGATGGACGAGCGGCTGTGGGTGGAGGTGGTGGACGACGACGGGCACCCGGTCGCGGACGGGAAGCAGGGCGAGATCGTGATCACCAATCTGATGAACCGGGTGATGCCGTTCATCAGGTACCGCACCGGAGACCTCGGCGCACTACGGCCGGCCGAGGGGCCGTGTGCCTGCGGACGGACCTCCGACGTCCTGCAACTGACCGCCGGCCGCAGCAACTGGGCGATCGAGCTGCCGGGCGGCACCAAGCTCGCCGTCCTGACCCTCACCCGGCTGATCCGGCAGTTCCCCGTCGAGCGCTACCAGCTCGTCAAGCGCCGCACCGACCTGATCGAGGCCCTGGTCAGACCACTGCCCGCGTGCCGCACGGAAGACCTGCGAGCGATGGAGGAGCTGTTGCGCGCGACCTGCCGGCAGAGCGACAGCAGCGTCGAGTTGCGCTTGCGCACGGTCGGCAGCCATGACTTCCTCAGCACCGGCAGCCGCAAGCAGGTCGACTTCGTCGACCTCACCGACCGCTGACCCACTGCTCGTCCGACCGTTCCTCCTCTCCAGCTCCTCCTCTCCCTTTCCTCTTCTCCCTGCGACTGTTCCTCCGAAGGAGCCCGGTGCCCGGCGACAACCTGACACGCGAGGAGGCCGGGCAGCGGTCCGGGCTGATCACGGTGGACGGCTACGCCGTCGCACTGGACCTGCGATCGGCCATGGACCCCGACTGCCCCACCTTCCGCTCCGTGAGCACGATCGACTTCCGCTGCGCCCGCCCCGGTGACGGCACCTTCGTGGACCTGATCGCGCCCTCGGTCGACTCCGTCCTGCTCAACGGCGAGCGGCTGGACCCAGCGACGGTGTTCGACGGGACCCGGATCTCGCTGTCCGGTCCGGCCGCGGTGAACCGGCTGGTGGTGACGGCCGACTGCGCGTACAGCCGCAGCGGCGAGGGCCTGCACCGGTTCGTGGACCCGCTGGACGGCGAGGTCTACCTGTACACCCAGCACGAGCCGGCCGAGGCCCGCCGGGTCTTCGCCGTGTTCGAACAGCCGGACCTCAAGGCGCCGTTCACCATCACGGTGACCGCGCCGGAGCACTGGACCGTGGCGAGCAACAGCCACCAGGGCGAACCGGACGCCGGCACCTGGCGGTTCGCCCCGACCCGGCCGATCGCGGGCTATCTCAGCGCGATCGTCGCCGGCCCCTACCACCTGGTCCGTGACCGGTACACGCGCACCCTCGAAGGCGGCAGCACGCTGGAGATCCCGCTCACGCTGCTGTGCCGGGCCTCGATCGCCGAACACCTGGACGCCGAAGAGCTGTTCACGCTCACCCGGCAGGGCCTGGACTTCTTCCACGATCAGTTCGGCTTCGACTACCCGTTCGGGGGCTACGCCCAGGCCTTCGTGCCCGAGTACAACATGGGCGCGATGGAGAATCCGGGGTGTGTCGTGCTCCGGGAGGAATTCCTCTTCCGCGGCAGGGCGACCGATGCGCAGTACCAGACCCGGGCCAATGTCGTCCTGCACGAGATGGCGCACATGTGGTTCGGCGGCCTGGTCACCATGCAGTGGTGGGACGACCTGTGGCTCAAGGAGTCGTTCGCGGACTTCATGGCCACGTTCTCGATGGTCGAGGCCACCCGGTTCGACGGCGGGTGGGTGGCGTTCGCGAACCGGAGCAAGTCCTGGGCCTACCACGCCGACCAGTTGCCGACCACGCACCCGATCGCCGCCGACATCCCCGACCTGCGCTCGGCCGGGCTCAACTTCGACGGGATCACCTACGCCAAGGGCGCCTCCGTACTCAAGCAACTGGCCGCCTATGTGGGCCGAAGCGCCTTCCTGGACGGCGCGCGGCTGTACTTCCGGCGCCACGCCTACGGCACCGCCCGGCTGGCCGATCTGCTCGCCGTACTGGCGGAGACCTCAGGCCGCGACCTGACCGCCTGGGCACACGCCTGGCTGCAGACTTCCGGCGTCAACACGCTGACACCGCAGGTCTGTTACGACGAAGACGGCCGGATCGCCGAACTCGCCGTGCGGCAGCAGGCCACCCCTGAGCAGCCCGAGCTGCGTCCGCACCGGATCGCCGTCGGCCTCTACCGCCTTTCGGCCGCAGGGACGTTGGAGCGCTACGCCCGTGCCGAGGCCGAGCTGGCGGGTCCGCGTACGGTGGTCGCCGAGCTCGCCGGAGCCGGGCGGCCCGACCTGGTCGTGGTCAACGACGAGGATCTCGGCTACTGCCTGATCCGCTTCGACGAGACGTCGCTGGCCACCCTGCGCGACCATCTCGGCTCCCTCCCGGACCCGTTGACCCGTGCCGTGTGCTGGACAGCGCTGTGGAACATGGCCCGGGACGGGCTGCTGCCGGCCCGCGACTTCCTGGCCATGGTCCTGCGGTTCGCCGGGCAGGAGAGTGACATCGGCGTCCTCCAGTCGCTGCACACCTGGGCGACGCAGGCATTGGAACGGTTCACGGCGCCGACGCACCGGGAGGAGGCCCGCCGCCTGCTCGGCGCCGGCGCCAGGCGTGAGCTGGCGGCCGCCGAACCCGGCAGCGGGCACCAGCTGGCGTGGGCGCGGTTCCTGGCCGCGGTGGCCTCGACGCCGCCGGAGCTGGTGCTGCTCGGTGACCTGCTGTCCGGCGCCGCCGCGGTCGACGGGCTCGACATCGACCAGGAACTGCGGTGGAGCTTCCTGGAGTTGCTGGCCGCCCACGGCAGCGTGGGGGAGGAAGAGCTGGCGGCCGAACTGGACCGCGACAACACCGCGGCCGGCCGGCTGCGCCTGGCCCGCTGCCTGGCCGCCCGCCCCCTCGCCGAGGCCAAGAAGGCGGCGTGGACGGACACGGTGGAGTCCACCCGCCTGTCCAGGGCACTGGTCGCAGGCACCGTCGCGGGCCTTGTCCATCCGGCTCACCGCGAGCTGCTGGCGCCGTATGCCGCACGCTACTTCGAGGTCATCGAACGTCTCTGGTCCGAGCGGCCGGCCGCGATCGGCACGACGCTGGTACGCGGCCTGTTCCCCGCACTCCAGGTCAGCGAGGCCACGGTACGGGCCGCCGACGCGTGGTTGGCCGAGCACCCGGACGCTGCGCCCCCGCTGCGCCGGCTGGTGCTGGAGGGCCGCGACGAGCTCGTCAGGTCGCTGCGCGCCCAGTCCCGGGACCGGGACATCGGCACGGCCTGACGGTCTGGCCGCGCGTGTGCCCGAGCCCGGGGAAGCCCGACCGGATCTGCCGGCCGTGCTTCCCCGGGCTCGGGCTTTCGCGGATCTCCCCGGGCTTTCGCCGCTGCCGTCGGGCCGGTGTGTCCGTCGGGCCGGTGTGTCCGTCAGGCCGGCGCGTCCGCTGCCGGCCCGACGAGCGACCGGGCGAAGTCCAGGACCGAGGGCAGCGGCCCGGCATCCGCCTGCCCGGTCCCTTGGAGCGCCGTGCGGACAGCCGTGTCGGCCGCGTCGACCAGTTGCGCGGGTGTCAACGAGTCCAGGCAGCGGCGGTACCGGGCCAGCAGCTCCGCCGCGGCCGCCAGCATGCCCGCCTCGTCCACCGGCAGCGGCGCGACCCGCGGTCCCGATTCGAGCCGTTCGCGCAACGCCGCCTGCAGATCGTCCGTACCGGCCTGACGGACGGTCAAGGACAGATGGACGGAGAGGCCTTCCTGATCACCCACCGCCGAGTGCGGGGCGCCGCGCGGGATGTAGAGCACTTCGCCGGTCTCCACGGCCGCTTCCAGAATCGGTGGCCCGGGATTCGGCTCCGGCGCGGCAGCCCAGTCGCCGTCCTGTGGTGGGCGGTGCACGTTCCACCGCTTGCGGCCGTTCAGCTGCACGACGAAGACGTCCGCGTCGTCCCGGTGCGTGCGCAGACCCTGCGCACCCGGCGGGGTCACGAACACGAACGCCTCGACCCGGCGTCCGAGTTCGCCGGCCAGACAGCGGGTCAGGGCCGCGACGGGCTCGTGCCAGTGCTCGACGTTGCGCAGCAGCAGCGTGGCGCCGTCGGCGAGTTCCCGCAGCACGCCGGCCCGGTCCGCCCAGCCGTGGTAACTCACTCCGCCGACCAGGCGGTTGCCGGTGAAGCGGTCCGGCGGCTGGTGCCGGCCGGCCTTGAGCATCTCCAGATAGGGAAGCCGCAGCCTGCTGCCGAGCAGCACCCGGTCCAGGTCGGTGAGCGTCACGGCGTCCAGCGGAGGCCGGTCCGGCCGCAGGACGCGGGCCTCCCGGCGCCAGGCCGTGGCGAGGAACCCGGGTACGTCACCGACCAGTGAGCCCAGTGCGGTGAAGTCCTGCCGGGCAGCTGATGGTTCCAGACCTGTCGACGTCCTCATGGCCGTCCCCCCTTTTTTCTCCGAGTGGGTCGGATACGGGCTCACAACTCCACCTGCCAGCCTCTCGCTCTGCGGTACGGACGGGGTACAGAACCGGTCCGCACATCGTTGCGGGGGCGCCCGGAACGGCAACGGGGCTCTTCCCAGGGCCGGTCCGGGCGGATTCCGTGCGGCTGCCGGACCGGCCCACCGGACCTGCAAGCGCCTCTGACGTGCGGAGCGTTCGATTCCGTTCCCGTGACCAGCTGTTTCTGTACCGGCCGTTCCTAGTGTTCTCGGTGTCGGCAGGAAGCCCCGGGGTGAATCCCCCGGAGCCGGTCGGCGCACGGTGTGCACGGTGTGCAACCACCATCCCCTTTCGCCTACAGGAGGCTCCCATGTCCGAGAACATCAACACCGCCCCGGAGCAGGACGAGACCGAGACCCCCGAGGTCAGCGCCCACCAGGAGAGCAAGTCGGAGCGTATCGACCAGGTCGTGGGCCAGGCTTTCGCCGAGGGCCACGTCATCTGACCAGGGGCACTCCGCGCACCGGCTCCAAGAGAGCCGGTGCACCCCGGTCACAGCAGGAACCGGACAGGGCCCTGCACCCGCCCGGCGCGGTGCGGGGCCCTGCCCCACCTCCTCCATCCGCTTTCCTCATCGCTCCCCTTCGCTACAGGAGCTCGGCTCATGGGCATGATTGACGCGGCAGAACCGGCCGTGGCCGACGCGGCAGAACCGGCCGTGGCCGACGCGGCAGAACCGGCCGTGGCCGGGACGGTTGAACCGGCCGAGGCCGAAGCCGTTCTGGTGAGCGCCTCGGGACTGCACAAGAGCTACGGCGACCACCACGCCGTCCGGGGAATCGACATCCGGATCCGGCGCGGCGAGGCGTTCGGCCTGCTCGGACCGAACGGCGCCGGCAAGACCTCGACCATGCGGATGCTGGCCTGCGTCTCGCCACGCTCCGGCGGCGAGCTGTCGGTGCTCGGCCTCGATCCCGACCTGGCCGGGCCGCAGATCCGGGCCCGACTGGGCGTGGTGGCCCAGCAGGACAACCTGGACACCGAACTGAACGTGAACCAGAACCTGCTGGTCTACGGGCGCTACTTCGGCCTGTCCCGTGGCCACTTGCGGGAGAAATCGGTCCAACTGCTGGAGTTCGCGCAGCTGTCGGACCGGGGCGACAGCCGGGTCGACGCGCTTTCCGGGGGCATGAGGCGACGGCTCACCATCGCGCGGTCACTGGTCAACGACCCGGAGATCCTGCTGCTCGACGAGCCGACCACGGCCCTCGACCCGCAGGCGCGACAGGTGGTCTGGGAACGGCTCAGCGCCCTCAAGCGGCAGGGCGTGACCCTGATCATCACCACCCACTACATGGACGAGGCCGAGCAACTGTGCGATCGCCTGGCCGTGATGGACCAGGGGCGGATCGTCGCCGAGGGAACGCCCGCCGAACTGATCGAACGCTACTCCAGCCGGGAGGTCCTCGAACTGCGCTTCCCGGCCGGCGACACCGCGCAGGCGGACGCCGTCGCCGGTCTCGGTGACCGGACCGAGGTGCTGGCCGACCGGGTGCTGCTCTTCACACACGACGCCGAGGCGGCGCTGAACGCCGTGCGGGCCCGCGGCATCCGCCCGGAATCCAGCCTGATGCGGCGCAGCACGCTCGAAGACGTCTACCTGCGCATCACCGGCCGCGAACTCGTGGACTGAAGGGATCGGCCCATGCTTGACACCGCGTCCACCGCGTCCACCCCGCCGGCCGCACCCGCCGCGCCGGCACCCCCCACGCCGTGGCAACCGGCCCCGCAAACGTCCTGGCAGGCGGCACGTTGCGTGCTGGGGAACCTCTGGATCCGGCACCGCGTCACCTGGCGGTCCACCTTCATCTCCAGCGTGCTGCAGCCGACGCTCTACCTGCTCGCGCTGGGCCTGACCCTGGGCGCGCACATCCGTCCCGGGCCGAACACCTGGGGGCAGCCCTACGCGGTCTACCTCGTCCCGGGGATCCTGGTCACCAGGGCGGTGCAGAACGCCGTCGGCGAGTCCACCTACCCGCTGCTCGACGGATTCCGGTGGACCCGGACCTACTGGGCCGCGGTGTCCAGCCCGTTGGAGCCGGTCGACCTGCTGAACGGGCAGGTGCTCTGGGTCGCCGTCCAGGTGCTGGAGTCGGCCGTGGCGTTCCTGGTGATCGCGGCGGTGTTCGGCGTGGTGACGGGACCGGGGGTCGTCCTCTCGCTGTTCTTCGCGATGCTGACCGGACTGGCCGTCGCCGTACCGGTGATGGCGTTCGTCGCCTCGCTCGAACGCGAAGGCCCGTGGTTCACGGTTCTCTCACGCTTCGTCATCCTCCCGATGACGCTGGCCGCCGGTACGTACTTCCCGGTGAGCCAACTGCCGGGCTGGCTCCAGCCGGTCGCCTGGGTGACACCGGTCTGGCACGGCAACGAACTGGCGCGGGAGGCGGCCTTCGGCGGCCTGAACGTCGCGACACTGTCCGTCCACACCGGCTACCTGCTGCTCTTCCTCGCAGCCGGATACGCAATGGCACGTCGGCGGTTCACCCGGCGGCTGAGGTTCTGAAGGGTTTCCAGCCATGCCAGTGGTCGAATCACCGCTCACCCTGTCCGCAGTCCTGCCACCGGGGATCTATGCCCGCCGCGCCCGGGCTCTGATCGGGCGCTCCGCCATGGTGGGCCGCCACATCTGGCTGCTGATCGCCTCCGGTTTCGTGGAGCCGCTGCTGTTCCTGGCCGTCTTCGGCGCGGGATTCGGAACCATGATCGGCCCGGTGACCGGACCGGACCACCACCCGATGCGCTACATCACCTTCGTGGCGCCCGCGCTGCTCGCCGTCTCGGCGATGAACGGCGCTCTGCACGACGCCACGTTCAACGTCTTCGGGAAACTTCGCTCGAAGTTCTACGACACGGTGCTGTCGACCCCGCTGGGCACCCTGGACATCGTCATCGGCGAGATGTCCTGGGCCCTGATCCGGGGCGGCATGTACTCGGCCGGCTTCCTCGCCGTGATGCTGGCGACGGGCCTGGTCGGCCCCGTCGCCGCGGTCGTCTGCCTGGCCGCGGCGTTGCTGGTCGGCGCGTCCTTCGCAGCGACCGGCATGCTGGCCACCACCTACCTGCGGAGCTGGCAGGACTACTCGTTCGTCACCACCGCGACCATGGTGCAGTTCCTGTTCTCGACCACCTTCTACCCGCTGTCGACCTATCCGAAGGCGCTGCAGTGGGCGGTCCAGGTGTTTCCGCTCTACCAGGCGATCCAGCTGATGCGGGACATCACGTTCGACACCGTGGGCCCGCAGACGGCGGTGCACATCGCCTATCTCCTCGTGCTGGCGGCGATCGCCTTCGTCTGCGCGGTCCGCCGACTGCACAGAAAGCTGATCTCGTAACTCCCCTCCGAAGAGGCACGCTCATGCTCCTGTCGGCTGCCAAGCCCCCCGGCCCCGCCAAGTCCCCCGGTTCTGCCAGGTCCGGCGGCTCTGCCAAGCCCACCGGCCTCGTCAAACCTCCCGGCCGTGGTCAGATCCGGCCTTTCCCCCCGTTCGAAGGCACACCCACCGTACGGCAGCACGCCATCGCGGCGGTGTTCCAGGAGATCTGGGCCAAGACCCAGCGCGAGCTGCCGCCGGCCAACCCCGACCGGGCGCGACCGGTGCTGCTGCACCGTCGCAACGACCCCGAGTGGAGCGGCTGGCGCGGTGCCACGCTGACCCGGGAGGTGGACCTGGCCGGCCTGACCCAGGCACAGCTCCCCCTCCCCGCCAGGCGGGCGAACCTGGAGACCGCCGCGTTCGTCGACGGCTGGATCGCGGACTTCCGCCGCTCCGGCCGTACGGTCGAGCAACTGCGCGGATCGGCGCACGAGAAGCGCCTGGTGCTGCTGCTGTTCGGCTTCTGGTCGACCGTCCGGCTGGCCGCGGACGGCCGCAAGCGGTCCCACCCGATCGAGAGCCTGCCGGCTTCGGCCGTCGAGGAGATAGCGCGCTGGCGCTCGCTGTCCCTCGGCCCAGTGGGCGACGGCGGCATCGACCGCTTGATGGCGGCGACCTTCGTCCGTACGCCCTACCAGGCCGTCCTGGACAGCCGGATGATCCGCGGCGCCGTCGAGTGCCACCGGGTTCCGCCCGACGGCGTCGTGCAGATGGCCCGCTACGGCGGCTGGCCCGGTCGGCACGAGTCCCTCTCCGCACGCGTCCCCGCCGTCCCGAAAGGATGAGTGCACATGTACGCCAGGCTGCTGGGTCCGGCCGACGCAGGTGAGATCGACCGCCTCTTCCGCGACGGTACGGGCGCCCTGTTCGTCTGGACACCGCGCGAGGCCGCGGGCGTGGAGGCGTCGATGGCGGCCTTGAAGGACCTCCTGACCGGCCTCGCGCCCCAGGACACCTTCCCCGGCCTCGACCGGCTGCGGGCGGACCGGCAGAGCTTCTGGCTGGCCTCCCGAGGACTGGGTACGCCGTTCACGCCCGACCCCGCCTTCCTGGAGTCGCTCGACGGCGACCCGGCCGGCGGACGGCGGGGCGCGGCGTTCCTGCACGGGAACCCGCAGGCCGGGGCCGACCTGGAGACCCTCAAGGAGAGCCTGGACCGGGCACTGGCGCTGAGCGCCGCCGAGGTGGGCATCCCGCGGTCGTGGTACCCCGCGCTCACCGTGCGGTACCGGGTGATCCGCTACGCACCGCTGCGCCGCCGCTCGGCCGGCATCGGGATGCACCCCGACGGCAGCGTCCTGTCGGCACTGGTCACCGACCGGCCGGGGCTGACGCTGTGGCGCGACGCGGGGACCGCCGTCCAGCCGGCGCGGGACGGCACCCTGGTCCTGCCCGGTTCCATCCTCCACCGCTGGTCCGAGGGCCGCTACGATCCCACGTTCCACCGGGTCGAGGTGGGCCGGGACGCGGAGCCGAAGTTCTCGATGGTGGCCTTCCTCAACTTCCCCGACCGGTCCGGGATCCCGCGGCGGGGCGGGACCACGGCCGGGCGGGTCTTCCCCAACGACGTCCAGGCGTGCAAGGAGGACGACATGGACCGAGGGGGAGGGCACTGGCAGCGGTTCGCCGGGCCCCGCCCCGCCACCGAGCCCCGCCCCGCCACCGGGCCCCGCTCCGCCGCTGGGCCGGCGAACGCCCTCAGGGCCGGCTGACGAGCCGCCCCACCCGGTGCGGAACCCGGCTCTCGGCGCCAGGGAGGGGACGCCCTGGTCACGCCGCGGCGCTCTCGCGGGCGTAGAGCTGGGTGAGGACCGGCATCTCGTACAGTGCCATGTGCGCGGAGACCTCGGCCGTCGGGTAGCCGAGGAGGCCCACTTCCATCAGGCTTTCGACGGTCCGGCTGGCGACGTGTTCGTTGCACTGCAGGGCGGCGGTCGCGTCGGCCAGGGTGAAGAGCGGCCTGGGAAGGTGCCCGAGACGGTGCAACTGGCACCGGACCTCCTCGGGCAGGCTGTGCCACCACGCCGCGAGGCGGCTGCGTACCGAGAGTTCACCCGCGGTCAGCTCGTCGAGCAGGGACGGGCACTTCTCCAGCCGGGCCGCGTACTCCTGGGGCGTCAGGTACTTGAGCAGGGCGAGTTTGGTGCCGCTGACCCGGAGGGCGAGCGGGAGTCGGCCGAGTGCGCCGGCGATTCGTTCGGCGGCGGCGCGGTCACCGGCCAGCCAGGCATCACCGGTGATCCGCGACAGCAGGGTGACGGACTCGTTCTGGGTGAACGGGCCGAGTCCGACCTGGTGCAGCGGGCCGAGGCCGACGAGAATGCGACGGCTGGTGACCAGGACGGAGCCCGAACCGGTGCCGGGAAGCAGGCGGCGCACGCTCTCCTCGTCCGGTGCGTCGTCGAGCAGCACCAGGACCCGGTGGCGGGCGACCCAGGAACGCCAGACGGCGGCGGCCTCCTCGCAGTCCTCCTGCGCGACGGCCCGCAGGGCCGACCGCGGGACGGAACCCAGCAGCCCAGCGGCGCGGAAGAGTTCGGCCAGCACCGACGCGGCCGGCCGCGGCGAACCGTTCTCCTGGCGGAGCCGCACGCTGAGCACACCGTCGGGGTACTCCGCCTGCAGCTGATGACAGACATGCACGGCGAGGCTGGTCTTGCCCACGCCGACCGGCCCGTGCAGCACGACGAGCCGTCCCTCGCCCAGGAGCGCCTGCCGCAGGTCCTGGATGTACGGCTCGCGCCCGGTGAAGTCCGGCAGGTCGGCGGGCAGCGCGACAACCGGATGCCGCGGCTGGGGGGTGACGGACTCCGTGACGGAGTGTCGCGGTCGGCCCGGCCCGCCGTGGTCCTCCACCGGGCGGTCCTCCACCAGGCGGTCCTCCAGTACGCCGCGGTGGACGGCCTCCAGGGTCGGGCTGACGTCGAGCCCCAGTTCCCGGGCCAGGTACTGGCGGATGTCGTCGTAGGAAGCCAGCGCCTCGGTCTTCCGTCCCGCGCGGTAGAGCGCGGTCATGTGGGCCGCGCGCAGCCGCTCGCGCAGCGGGTGCTCGCGAACGGTCTCCGCCAGCAGTTCGGCGACCGCCGGTGCGTGGCCGAGCCCCAGTTCGACCTCGGCCCAGTCCTCGCAGACCGCTACCCGGCGCGCCGCGTAGCGGTCAGCCTCCTGCCAGATGGCCTGCCCGGCCGACAGGTCACTCAGCAGCGGTCCGCTCCACAGGTCCAGTGCCTCGCGCAGCAGGCGGGCGCCGTGCTCCGCCGCGCCCAGCTGAACGGCCTGCCGTCCGGCGCGCAGGAGTTCCTCGAACCGGAGCAGGTCCAGCTCGGCGGGAGAGACCCTCAGCACGTAGCCGCCGGCGTGGCGGACCAGCCGGTCGGGGCGGCCCGCAGGGGCGAGCAGCTTGCGCAGCGAGCAGATGTAGGACTGCAGGTTCTTGCGGGCGGAGGCCGGTGGTTCGTCGGCCCAGACGGCTTCCGCCAGCAGATCGACCGACACCGTGGTGTTGGGGCGGCTGACCAGGACGGCGAGAGTCAGCCGCTGCTTGACCGGGCCCAACGGCACCGGTCGGCCGTCGATCGTCACTTCCAGTTCGCCCAGGGCCCGGATGCTGAGGCCCTGCGATGCCGGACTCTGAGGTCGGGGCAGTGAGTTGATCATGGGTCACCCCTGGGATGCGCTGTTCGTCCGTCAAGTGAAGCGGGCCCGCAGGCCGCACGGTCGTCGTGCTGTACCAGGAACGCACCACCGCACGGCGGCCGTTCACTCCGTACCGGCCGCCACTCGGTGCCCGGAGCCGGAGGGCCCGTACCCAGACCCTGCCGGGCCCGGCTCACGTGCCGCGTGCGTTCTGCTAACGCCCTGATGACCGGAACCGGCCCCACCCTCGGGCACCCCCGGGTGTCCCCGCCGTACGGCCCCCGTCGGACCGATGGATTCTGAGCAGCCATCAAGATGTGCCATGGGTATGCGTATTGACGGGACGAGGTCGGGCGTCATCGGCCCAGGATTCCGATCGCACGCGTATGTGCAGGTCACAGGGCTCGGACTTCACCCCACGTCCGACGATGACTTCGCGGGCCTCGTCCGTGAGGACGGGCTGTCCACGGCGTCCAACGCGTCAACAACTACCGGTCTCAGAACCGGCGGACCAGGCCCTGCCACACCTCACGGGTCGGGTGGAGCTGGTGCGGCATGTTCCAGCCGTCGGCGAGTTTCGAGGGGTGGATGTTCTGTCCGCCGCCGAAGAACTCGCAGAACTTCATCGCCCGAGGCAGTGATGAGATCGTACAGCGCGCGACGTGAAGGGAAGGCTCCGGGTTCGGTGAGGCGAAGGGGGTGCCGCCGTCTGCGGCCACTCGCCCCGAGCCTGCAGTCGAAGCGCTGGAGTGGGTGCGTTGACCTGGCCTTTTGTAGTGGTTCAACAGGAGCCGAGGAAGGCTGGGAACTGCTTCCGGTCGGAGCACGGCGGTCTGTTGTGTCGGATGAGGATCGGGTCTTGGACAGGGATCCGAAGGTGTCGCGAGTCCCAGGTGTAGCTGCCCGTGGCAGCGTCTACTCGGATCAATGCCGACCTCTCTGACGGATCATCAGATAGGAGTCGCAGTCTCTCCGGAGTGGGCAGGGAGCTCATCGGCGGAGCGACGCGAACCATTTTCCCACATGCATTCTCGCTGTTCAGCGCGCTGCAGCGACGCTCGACCTGTACGGGTCGGGCCCACCTTTCCCGTGGGCCCGGCTCGTGCGCCCGGGGACTACTGTCGCTGCCGACCAGCAGTTCCCGACGTCCTACGACCCTTTCCCGCTGCCGTGGACACCTTGGACTTCTCCTGAGCGATTTCCCCCGCTACCTGTACCGAGAAGCCGGTTTCCTTCAGGAACTCCATGGCGGCGAAGATGTCCTTTGAGCTCAGGGCGGGTTCACCACGGGAGGTTCCCGGATCGGTCGATGAACTGTCCCGTCGGCCCGTCCGGGCCGATCGTCGCGAGGGTCACGATGGACTCTGCGCCGTCGGCGACGCTGTGTCCGAGGCCGCCGGTGAAGTCGGTCGCGGTCTGCCCGGGGTCTGCGGCGTTGACCTTCACGTCCTTCAGTTCCTTGGCGTACTGCGTCGTGAGCATCGTGACCGCGGCCTTCGAGGCGCAGTAGAGGGGCAGGGCGTACTGTGACTCGATCCGCGCCGGGTCCTGGGTCATGCCGAAGGAGCCCATCCCGCTGGACACGTTGACGATGACGGGGTTCGGTGACTTGCGCAGCAGCGGGAGGAAGGCGTGCGTGACGCGCACGATCCCGACGACGTTCACGTCGAGCACGGCGCTCACGTCGGCCGCGGTGTACTCCTCGACGGGGCCGACCTTGCCGAGGACGCCGGCGTTGTTGATCAGGACGTCGATCGTCCCCTCATGCGCGGCGACATCCGCGGCCGCGGCCTGGACCGAGGCATCGTCGGTCACGTCGATCTGAACGAACCGGGCGCCGAGCGACTCGGCCGCGGCCCGACCGCGCTCAGGGTGGCGGGCACCGAGGAGGACGGTGTGCCCCGCCTCGACGAGGCGACGAGCGGTTTCAAAGCCGAGGGACTTGTTGGCCCCGGTGACGAAAGTGGTGGTCATGCTGGTTCCTCCTGGTCCGAACAGCACGGTCGTGCGCTGTTCACGCACTCCATGCTGGGTTCCCGGGAGGGTTGGCGGGAGCTACGGAACTTCCTGGTACCGCGCGTACCACCCAGCAGCCTGGTCCACCGGACGGGGCGGAACGCGGGCCTTCATGTCTGCGGAGACATCCTCTGGACGCCAATGGCCGCAAGGAATTCGAGTTTGCTGCGGGCGTCGGTGCCTGGCTGCGGCGTGTACACCACGAGGCGAAGGTTCGTGTCCTGGGTGTTGAGGATGTCGGAGTTCATGGCGATGTCTCCGACATCCGGGTGCCGGACGAGTTTGTGCGCACTCTGGTGACCGCCCACCGCTCCGCGGCTCCACAACTCGCAGAACCGTGGGCTGAGGTTCAGCCTCGATACCAACGCCGCGAGGTCGGGATCGTCGGGGTACCGGCCCGTCGTCGTGCGCAGGTCCGCGACGAGGGACTCCTCGAACGCCACCCGCTCGGCCGCCGTCTGCCGAACCCGGGGCAGCTCACCCAGGAACTGCCAGACCAGGACGTTGCGGTCTCCCACACCGCGGACCGTGGGATCGCCGAACGTGGCCGCGAACAGCGGATTCCAGTGCAGCAACTGCCAGGTGGCGTCGTAGATCGCCAGCGGGTTGCCGGCGAGCTGGTCCACGATCCGGTACAGGCTCCCTGGGATCGTTCGTGGAACCCTGGCCGGATCCGCCGTGTGACCGGCCATGCGCAAAAGGTGAGCATGCTCGTCGTCGGACAGGTGCAGGGCGCGAGCCAGGGCCGAGCAGACCTGCGCCGAGGGTGTCGCCACCCGTCCCTGCTCCAACTGGACCACGTACTCGACCGAGATGCCGGCCAGCGTCGCCAGCTCCGCGCGTCGCAGACCGGGGACCCGACGGGGTGAGCCGTGTGCGAAGCCCACCGTCGCGGGATCCAGCCGGTCCCGCCACGCCCGCAGCGCGGCACCGAGTTGATCCATGCGCGCCATCCTCCCGCACACTCCGCCCCGCTGGGTGGTACGCGCTGTACCACGAAGCCCCGTAGCTCCCGCCGACGCTCCCCGGGGCTCAGTGTCGAGTATCGAGTCCGTGATCGCCGGGCTCAACGCCGACGAGGACGATCACGCTGCGGAGTTGCCGGTGAGTGGTGCTCAGCGGTACGGATCGCGCCGCTGAGCTGCGCCGGGGCTGCTGTGAGCCTGTGGCCAGAGCTACGCCGAGTGACGACGTGGCCCTTCCGTGCCTGGGAGAGGCGGCCGGTTGGGGGATCTCCTCGGCAGGGCCGGCCAGTGTCACCCTGCCGAATTGCCGTGTCCGTCAGGAATGTCGGATGGCCGGTTCTGTCCGGCTGTGTGGCTGTGTGGCAGATGTGGTGGCGGCGGGCATGGTTTTACTCCTGTGCTATACCTAGGAAGACAGGTAGCAAGTTTATCTAGCAAATAGGGGGTCGTGTTGTCCTCGACCAGAGCCGTACGCCGGTGGCGGTGGCTTCTTCCGGTGGTGCTCGTCGTGCTGTGGCTGGCGATCGGCGGCGGCCTCGGGCCGTTCGCCGGAAAGCTCGGGCAGGTCGCGACCAACGACAGTGCGGCGTTCCTCCCGCAGAGCGCCGAGTCGACGAAGGTCCTGGCCGCTCAGCGGGCCATGGACACCCGGGAGTCCGTCCCGCTGGTGGTCGTGTGGTCCTCGGCCCCGGCCGCGCTCCCCGCCGCCGCAGCGGACGGGGCGCAGCGGGCGCTCGCGGGCCTGACGGGGCTGTCCGCGCTGGCGGGTACCCCCGGTGCGGTGGTGCCGTCCAAGGACGGCCGGGCGCTTGAGGCAGTGGTTCCCCTGCGGACGGATCTGGGTGACCGGCTGCGGGCGACGGTGGACCTCGTGCGCTCCCGGGCGGCGGTCGCCGGCACGAGCGTGTACCTGGCCGGGCCGGCGGCGAGCCAGGCGGACCTGGTCGACGCCTTCTCCGGGATCGACGGGTTGTTGCTCGGCGTGGCGCTGGGGGTGGTGCTGATCATCCTGGTGCTGGTCTATCGCAGTGTCCTGCTGCCGCTGGCGGTGATCGTCAGTGCCGTCTTCGCACTGGGGCTGGCCAGCGGCGTCGTCTACGTGCTCGCCCGGCACGGGGTGGTCCGGATCGACGGGCAGGTACAAGGGATCCTGTCGATCCTGGTGATCGGTGCGGCGACCGACTACGCGCTTCTGCTCAGCGCGCGCTTCCGCGAGGAACTCATGCACGCGCCGGACCGGTTCACGGCGATGCGCACCGCGTGGCGCCGCTCCTTCGAGCCGGTCGTGGCCAGCGCCACCACCGTCGCGCTGGGCCTGCTGGCGCTGCTGCTGAGCGATCTGACGAACACCCGGGCGCTCGGCCCGGTCGGTGCGATCGGGGTGGTGTGCGCCGGCCTGAGCGCGTTGACGTTCCTGCCCGCCGTGCTGGTGCTGTTGGGGCGCGCCGCGTACTGGCCGACCCGACCCCGCCCCGGACAGGGCGCGAGTTCCGGGCTCTGGACCCGTGTCGCCCGCCTGGTCGGCGCCCACCCCCGCCGGGTGTGGGTGTGGTCCCTGGCCGCCCTGGCCGCGGCCGCCTGCGCGCTGCCGCTGTTCTCCGCGCGCGGCCTTCCCCTGGCGGAGACGTTCATCCACACCGAGCCCTCGGTCACCGCCCAGCGGGTCGTCGACGCCCACTTCCCCGCAGGACAGGGCAACCCCGCAGTGATCCTGACCCGCGCGGACCGGACCGACGCCGTCCTGGCCGCGGTCCGGGCGACCCCGGGAGTCGCTGCCGCCGCCGCAGCGCCCGACGGCACGACAGGTCCCGTACGTGTGCTGGACGCCGTCCTCGCAGATCCCGCCGACAGCCGTGCCGCGCAGGACACGGTGCACCGGCTGCGCGCCGCCGTGCACCGGGTGCCGGGCGCCCAGGCCCTGGTCGGCGGCTACACCGCTCAGCAGTCCGACATCCAGGACACCGCCGCACACGACCGGCTCGTCATCATCCCGGTGGTGCTGGCGATCATCACGTTCATCCTGATCCTGCTGCTGCGGGCCCTGGTGGCGCCGCTGCTGCTGATTGCGACCGTCATGCTGAACTTCGCGGCCACCCTCGGCGTGAGCGCCCTGGTCTTCCCCGCCGTCTTCGGCCTGCACGGCGCGGACGCCTCGGTCCCGCTGTACGGATTCGTGTTCCTGGTGGCTCTCGGGGTCGACTACAACATCTTCCTGATGACCCGTGTCCGCGAGGAGTCCCGGCATCTCGGCACCCGCTCGGGGGTCCTGCGCGGACTGACCGCCACCGGAGGTGTGATCACCTCCGCGGGTGTCGTCCTGGCAGCCACCTTCTCCGCCCTGGGCGTCATCCCGCTCGCGTTCCTCTTGCAGATCGCTTTCATCGTGGCGTTCGGCGTCCTGCTGGACACCACCGTCGTGCGTTCGCTGCTGGTGCCGGCCCTGGTACACAGCCTGGGCGAGCGCGTGTGGTGGCCCGGCCGCCCGCGGCACGGCGCGGCCGGCGCACCCGCCGGTACGGACGGGGAGCCGGCCGGAGGACAATAGGCGGGACAGCGCGACGGAAGGTGGTGTGGCCAGTGGCCGAGGCAGTCGAGGACGGCGCACGGACGCAGGCCGCGCCGCCGCCACGCGGGGGCGAACTCGGAGGGCCGGTCTCCTGGGCTCTGCGCCAGGTGCTGCTGGCGAACCGGGACGCCGAACAGGCCCTCGCCCGGCACCTGGGCCTCGGGGTGAACGACGTCACCGCGATGGAGCACCTGCTGGGTGCTCCCGAAGGTCTTGGCCCGATGGACATCGCCCAGCGGCTCGGTATCCGCTCCGCGTCGGCCACCGTGCTGGTGGACCGGCTGGAGGAGGCCGGACACGTGACCCGGGTACCACACCGGACGGACCGGCGCCGGACGGTGGTGCAGCCCACCCAGCACGCGCGCGCGGAGATCGTCAGGGCATTGCTGCCCCTGGTGGCGGCCGTCGAGGACGCCGCGGCCGGACTCAGTGAGACCGAGCGGTCGATCGTGGTCCACTTCCTGGACAGGGCGGCCGAACGCATCAGGGACGAGGCGGGAAAGCTGAACGCCACCCAGGATTAACGCAAGGAAGCGATGCTGCTCCGGCGAACGGCCTCCGGTCGGTCTCACTCCAGACAGGCGCGCCGGGCAACGCGCAGCCTGAGTCGGACAGCTGACGGGTCACTATGTCGACCGCGAGCATGGTCCGGCTCGGGGTTCGGTTCGACCAGCGGTCACGGCCGCAGCTCGCGGGACGGCGTTCCCGCCGGTACCAACTACCGCTCCGCTCACCCCGTCGGTTGCCCGGACCGGCTGCCGAGCGGGCGCGCGACGGGCGGGCCGGTCCGCGCAGGACGAGGACCTCGATACAGGCAGCGCCGACTGGGACCGAGCTGAGCGTCTCGGTGGTGGCTGTTCTCCTGGGGATCAGCCGCAGGTCCGCGACCGCTGCGCGTAGCGCGCCGGCCGTCGAATCGACCAGGACCACGAAGACAACCGCCGGTCAGATCATCGATGCCGTCGGACGCTACTGTGCGAGGGTTCCGGACAGGGCCTATGCACCGTACCGGTCGGCAAGTTCGCGGACGGTCGCCACGAGGCGGGCCCGCAACTCATGTGGTTCGAGGACCTCCAAGTCGGCGCCCAGTTTCAGGAACTCGCCGTGGGCGTGGTCGAGCGACTCGATGGGCACGGCCGCCCTGGTCCAGCTGTCCGCCTCGACCACCCCACCGTCCGCGACCGCCCGGCCGACCGCGTGGCCCAGCTGCTCGCGGACCCGGGCGACACCGCGCGGCGACAGCCGCACCACCGCCTCTCCGGTGTGCAGTCGGGCGTGAAAGTCGGCGAGCCGGTCCCGCCAGTGGGCGGCCAGGTCGAAGCCCGCAGGTGACTCGAACTGCTCCTCCAGAGCACGTAGTTCGAGGATCTGGTCGACCCGGTACGTACGCGCGGTGCCGCCGCCCTCGGCGGCGACCAGGTACCAGCGGCCGGCCTTGAGCACCAGTCCGTACGGCTCCAGCCGCCGCTCGACCTCGGTGGGAGCCTTCCACCGCCGGTAGCGGACCCACACCGCGTGCCGATCCCAGACCGCGGCGGCGACGGCCGCCAGGTGCGGCGTCTCGTCCACGTTCCCGTACCAGCCGGGTGCGTCGAGGTGGAAGCGCTCCTGGATCCGCCCGGCCTGCTCCCGCAGCTCCGCCGGGAGGGCGGCCCGCAGCTTGAGCTGGGCGGCGGCCAGCACCTCGCCGAGGCCCAACTCGGCGGCCGGGCCGGGCAACCCGGCCAGGAAGACGGCCTGCGCCTCATCGGCTGTGAGCCCCGTCAGCCGGGTGCGGTACCCGTCGAGCAGCTGGTAGCCGCCGCCGTGCCCGGCGTCCCCGTACAGCGGGATGCCGGCTGCGGCGAGCGCCTCGACGTCCCGGTAGACCGTCCGGACCGAGACCTCCAGTTCATCGGCGAGCTGGCAGGCCGTCATCCGGCCCCGGTTCTGAAGGAGCAGGAGCAGCGAGATCAGTCGGCCGGCGCGCATGGCTGTCAGTATCCACTGACAGGAGATGGCAGTGAACCGGCTTTAGTCTCCGGACCATGAACGACTTCGACTTCCTCCACGGCTCCTGGGACGTGGCCAACCGCAGGCTGACCGAGCTTCTGGTCGGCGGTGGCAGCTGGGAGGAGTTCCCCGGCCACGCCGTCGTCCGCCCGCTGTTCGGCGGGAGCGGCAACATCGACGAGATCACCTTTTCGACCCTGGGGCACCAGGGCGTGACCCTCCGGCTTTTCGACCAGGAACGCAAGGAGTGGTCGATCCACTGGGCCGACAGCCGCACCGGCCGGCTCGGCCCGCCCGTCGTGGGCAACTTCGTCGGCGGCCGGGGCGACTTCTACGGCGAGGACACCTATCGGGGGCGCCCGATCCGGGTCCACTTCGTCTGGCAGCGGCTGACGGCCGACTCGGCCCGCTGGGAGCAGGAGTTCTCGGTGGACGACGGGCAGAGCTGGGAGCTCAACTGGGTCATGGAGCTCAGCCGGGCCCAGCCGAAGGACGCCTCATGACCATCGTCGAACTCCGCCAGTACACCCTCCACCCGGGCGCCCGCGACACCCTGATCGAGCTCTTCGAGCGGGAGTTCGTGACCGGTCAGGAAGCCGTAGGCATCACCGTCGGCGGCCGGTTCCGGGACCTGGACCACCCGGACCGCTTCGTCTGGCTGCGCAGTTTCCCGGACATGGCGGAACGGGCGCGAGCGCTGCAAGCCTTCTACTACGGCCCCGTCTGGCAGGCCCACCGCGACGCGGCCAACGCCACCATGCTGGACTCGGACGACGTTCTCCTGCTGCGCGGTCCGGGCTTCACCGCCCCGGACGGCGCCGGGCCGGTCGTCGCGACCATCTGCCATCCCCTGGACGCCGCCGCCTTCGCCGACCACTTCGAGCAGCATCTGCGCCCGGAGCTGACCGCCGGCACACCGCCGCTGGCGGTCCACCGCACCGAGCACGCGGAGAACACCTTCCCCGCCCTGCCCGTGCGGACCGGCGAGGACGTCCTGGTGTGGTTCACCGCGGGGGACTCAGCACCCCTGCCGGACCTCTCGACGCACCTGAAGTCCGTCCCGCAGCAGCTGCGTCTCGCGCCGGTGCCGCGACGCTCCTGGCGCTCCTGTCCGGAGCCCCTCGCGCAGTAGCGTCCGATGGCGTCGATGATCTGGTCGGCGGTCCTGGTCCACTTGAAGGTCAAGCCCGTGCGCGGGCGGGCACCTCCCGGGCGAGGACGATCGCGACGGCACCGAGAAGGCTCCCAGTGGTCCAGCGTTGCCACTTGGCCCATGCCGGGCGGCTCTTGAGCAGGCCGGCGATCGATCCGGCCGCGAGCACGATCAGCGCGTTCACGGTGAGGCCCACCGCTATCTGCACGGCGCCGAGAGTGAACCCTTGGGCCGTGGTGTGGCCGCGAGCGGGATCGATGAACTGCGGGATGAGCGCGAGGTACAGGATGGCGACCTTCGGGTTGAGCAGGTTGGTGATCAGCCCCATCCGCAGCAGCCTCCAGTGCGAGTCGCGCTGGAGGCTGCGTGGCTCGAACAACCCGCGTCCTCCCTGCCTGAGCGCCTGCCAGGCCAGGACTGCGAGGTAGGCGGCGCCGGCAGCCTTGAAACCGATGTACAGCCACGGGACGGCAACGAAGACCACCGCCAACCCCACGTTGGCCAAAGTCATGTACACGAGGAAGCCCACCGCAGTCCCGACCAGCGAGACAAGCCCGGCTACGCGGCCCTGGCTGACGCTCCGAGACACCAAATAGACCATGTTCGGGCCCGGCGTCAACGCCATTCCTAGTTCGACCAGGGCCATTCCGCCGGCTGCCGCCAATGAGATCATCACACATGCCACCATGTCAGACGCGGTGCAACAGGCGTCACCCGGCATCCGGTCGGCGGTGCTCCAGGTGGTGGGGCGCGCACCCACGGCGGCTGAGGCGGCCCACATGTCCGCTACGCCCTGAACGAGAACCCCATGAGTTTCTGATCAACAGCACGGGCCTTCCGGTTCATCCGAACCAGCGAGTCCGGGAGGGTGTGCTGCGCGGCTCACCGATTGGGCCCATGAGTGACCTGGAGGAGTTGTATCGCCACAGTTCATGGATGCCAAGCAGACTGCCGAGTACCTCAATATGTCTCTATCGTGGGTGTATCGCGACGCCGCCCGCTGAGCTTGCCTTTAACGTCCGGCTTCGAACGGGCGGGCCCGGTGATCACTCGTCCGGTGTTCCTGGGACGGTGGCACGGCTACCGGGGGTGTGATCGAGATGCGCGTCAGAGGGGCAACGGAATGATCTTGAAGCCCTGAGTCCGGCCCCCGTATTTCAGAGGGACACGCGCGCTGTTCTGCCAGCGGCGGAACACCGGCCGGACCGGGCTCGACGGTCACTACAGTCCAGTCTCATGAGGACGATTACGACGCGCACGGTCGAGTACCCGGCGGACGGTTTGACGATGATCGGGCACCTCGCGCTCCCCGCTGGTGCCGACCGCCGGCCCGCGGTGCTGCTCGGACCAGAGGGCATGGGGCTCAGCGACGTCGAGCGCCGCCGGGCCGACGCTCTCGCCGAACTGGGATATGTAGCGCTGGCCTTCGACCTTCACGGCGGGCGCTATGTGGGCCACCCCGAGGAGATGCTGGCCCGGTGCCTGCCGCTGCTCGCCGATCCGGACCGGATGCGGGGCATCGGCCATGCTGCGCTCGACGTGCTGCGCACCGAACCGCGGACCGACCCCGACCGGATCGCCGCCATCGGCTACGGCACCGGGGGCGCCATCGGGCTGGAACTCGGGCGCGACGGCGCCAACCTGCGCGCGATCGGGACAGTCAACGCAACTACCACGGGCCGGCCGGGCGAGGCGGCGCGCATTCGCTGCCCGGTGTGGGCCGGGGTCGGGTCGGAAGACCCGATCATGCCGCCCGCGCAACGGAACGCGTTCACCGCCGAGATGCAGGCCGCAGGCGTCGACTGGCGCCTCACGGTCTACGGCGGCGCCTTGCACGCCTTCCACCACCCCCCGGTCGACCACCCCACGGTCCCCGGCGTCGGCTACCATCCACGGCACGCACAGCGAGCCTGGCGCGACGTCGTCAACCTGCTCGCCGAGTGCCTGCCCGTGACGGAGGCTCCGGGGGCATGACCCAGGCAGACAGCCCGGCACCAGGCCACGACGATCACTCGTCCGAGTGTTCCCGGGACGGCGGTACGGCCTTCGCGTGATCCTGAACTCGACCAAGAGATAAAGGACTTGACGCGAAGGCCGTGATGGTGAGTCTGGTGGAGCGGGGCGTGCAGTGCGAGCCGTTCGCGGAACTGTCACGCTTCCGCGGGGTCTTCTACGACTACCTGACCGGACGGCGTGACGCGCTGTTCGAGCTCACCGACGCGGTGCTGTGCACCGACGGGTCGGTGAAGACCCTGGTGGACCTGGCGCTCGCTCCCGAACGCCGACGCGGGCACGGGGCCCTGTACGGCGCGCCGAACAAGGGATGCCTGGACGTCGAGCGGCTGCGGACCGCATTGGTTGGCCTGCCACTGCCACTGCCACTGCCACTGCCACTGCCGCGGGCCGCCGACGGCCGCCCGGTCCTGGCGGTGGACGTCTCGCCCTGGTTGCGGCCCGGCGCCGCCACCAGCGATGCCCGCTCGTTCTGCCACCGCGAACGCGATGGCCTGGGACCGTATCCACCCCCGGCTCACCACTCGCTCCGCGTGGATCGACCACGACGGTGAACTCCCCACCCTCGAAGGAACGTTGATCCGCCTGGAGGTCGACCGTCTGCCCGGCGGCGGAGACCCGCTACCCCTGTGGTTATGGTCCACCACCGGCATGACCACCGGCGACGTCGACGTGCGGTGGCAGGCCTTCCTCAGGAGATTCGATCTGGAACACACCTTCCGGATGATCAAGCAGACGCTCGGCTGGACCCGCCCGAAGCTCCGTACTCCACAAGCCGCCGACCGATGGACGTGGCTGATCGTCACCGCTCACACCCAGCTTCGCCTCGCCCGCCCACTCGCCGAGGACGTCCGCCGGCCCTGGGAACGACCGGCCGAACCGAACAGGCTTACCCCTGCCCGAGTCCGACGCGGGTTCAGAAACCTCCGCCCGACTTTGCCCTGTCCGGCCCGTGTGCCCAAACCCACCCAGCCCGGCCCCGGCAGGCCGCTCGGCTCCAAGAACCGGCATCCCGCCACTCGCTACGACGTGGGCAAAACCGTCCGACGCCCCGAGACCATCATCGAACGCGACCGGGCCGGACCCTGACAAGTGTCGTGGGAGATCCAATGTGGGCTCCATGCGTCAGGTCGCGGTGGGGATGTAGCGGGCTGCTGCGAGCTTGGCCATCGTCCGAAGTCTCGCGAAGTAGGAGGCGCAGTACTCCGAGTTGATCAGGGTCACGACCTTGTCGAGGTCGGCGATGCAAGCCCGGAGGATGGCAATGCCACTGTCGTCGAGCCCACCGTTCAGCTCTCTCTGAACGAGGCCGGCGACGTCGGCGTCCAGGAGGATCAGCTCCACACCCTCAATGTCAATGCCGCGGAAGCTGTCCGGGTACAGGGCGCGCCGGTGTTCCTCCCACAGCCGGGCGAGTCGGTCTTCAGGCTGCGCTCCGTTCATGTCGACAGCTGCCACCTCTGCCGCAGATGGTGGGGGAAGGAGCAGGGAAACAGCATCGAAGACGGCACGCACCATGGTGACGGCCCTGACCGGGCCGAGGGCGGCACTTGTCACAGTGCCCTGCGTGAGCTTGTCGCGCAATAGTCGGCTGCGGTCGAGCTCGGCAGCGAGTTCGGCCGGGATGAGCCCTGCATCGGCGGCCCGCTCGATGAGGTCCTGGACCGGTTCGTTGACGGCCAGACGCTCGGCAAGGACGTGCTCCAGAGCGAACAGGGAATGCGTGACGGCAACTGTGGCGAACTCGTACCGGTAGTAGGAGTGCCGGATGAGCTCGCGGGACGTTTCCATCGCGCTCATGACGTACATCGACGCGTCGCCGGGCAGAACCAGGTCGGCCACCAAGGCGTCCATGCCCGCACAGTCGAGAACGACGTCGCGGACACGCGGGTCCGGTACTGGCAGAGGGAGCGGGCCGGGCAGCGGCGGCAGGGTGTTCACCAGGGCAGTCTTGTCGTCTGAAGGCTCTCGGTGCCAACGGATTTGCTCGGGGCGGTCGGCGACCCGGTGCCGCACATCGCCACTGGCCCGATCCGACCTTAAAGAACAAGATCAGATTGGAGTCGCAGTCTCCCAGGAGTGAGCAGCGGGTTCGTCGGTGGAGTGGCACGAACCAGTTCCCCACATGCATTCTCGCTGGTCGGCGAGCTGCAGCTTGACGCAGATGGGTGAGTGGACCGGGCTGAGCAGCTGTGACATGGCCGTGCTCTGCAGGTTCCGACATGCTGTCTTGAAGCGCGTGCCCACCCACCGCCACGTCTTCTGCCGCGCGGCGGTGTTGCCGTCGGATGCGACCAGGCTGAGCCTGGTGGAGGTGACCCGTGCCGTGCTGGACGGCAGCACCGCCCGGGACGCGGTGCCGGCGGGCTGAAGCCCAGCAGGTCCAGTTGTCACGTGCTCGCGGACGGGCACCGTCCGTCAGCCGTCGCGTTAACGCGATGTCTGATTCCTGCCAGCACGCGTGCGTACGTCGAGCAAGCATGGGCGCATGACCAGGTACACCGTACTTCCCATCGACGCGGCAGCCTTCGAGGAACTGAGGGTTGCCGACGACGCAGGCCGCCCCTGTACCCCGTACGTCGCGACCCGCGACGACACAGGATCCCCGCTGCGTTGCTGCCTGCGCCCCATCGCGCTCGGCGATCGGATCGCCCTTGTTTCCTATGCTCCGTTGCGGCGCTGGGCCGCTGCGACGGGTGAACGTCCTGGCGCCTACGACGAACAGGGCCCCGTCTTCATCCACGCCGATGACTGTGGCGGGTTCGTCCCTGGCGAGAACTACCCCTTCGATCGGCCGGGCGCCCTGCGTACCGTGCGCCGCTACGACGCCCGGGGCCGTATCGCCGGTGGGCGCCTGCTGGAGATTCCGACCGACGCCACGGGCGGCTTCGATGCAGCCTTCGACGATGCGTTCAGCGACCCGGACGTGGTGCTCGTGCATGTCCGGGCACTGGAATACGGATGCTTCCAGTTCGAGGTACGGAGGCCCACCGCAGAGGTTGATGAGGCCTGTTGAAATTGGCTCTGACCGGATCTGCGTGAACGCTCTTGTAGGTTCTTCCGGACTCGCACGAGCGGATCCCCGGCGGAGGCAGACGGAGTGACTGAGGTTTTCTCAGCGGTGATCACTTCAGGTGGGATCGGTCCGTAGACTGATGGCATGTCAGCCATGGATCTCCAGCGCATCGCGGCCTTCCGCGCGTCCTTCGCCCGGCGGCAGGCCGCTGCGGTGACCGAGATTCCCGGCGGTGTGGTGGTCCTGGACCAGGAGTACGCGGCCTCCCACGAACACAACCAGCTCGTCATCGAGGGGCCGACGGCTCCCTCCGACCTCCCCGCTCTGGCCGATACCGCTCTCGGCCACCTGCGCCACCGCCGGATCACGATCCTCGACGACGCCGTCGGCACCGGCTGCGCGCCCGCCCTCACCGCAGCCGGCTACGCCCACGAGACCGAGCTCGTCATGACCTATTCCGGCTCTTCCACCGTCCCCGGCTCGCCCGCGCAGACGGTCGCTCTTGGCGACCTGCTTCCTGCCCTGGTCCGCCAGCTCCGTATCTGGATGCCCCAGGCCGAGGACGATGCGGTCCACCAGCTCGCAGACCGCCGGACAGCCCGGCTCCGCGGCGCCGAGCAGGTCCGCTTCCTCGCTGTCCGCGATGAGAACGGCACGGTCTGCGCCTGGGCCGACACCTACCTCGATGCCGCCCACGGGATCGCCCAGATCGAGGACGTCGTCACCGCTGACGCCCATGTCCGGCGCGGCTACGCGGACACCATCCTCGCCACGGCCCTGCAGCACGCATCGGGCTACAGCCTGGTCTTCCTCCTCGCCGACCCCGACGACTGGCCACGCTGCTGGTACGCCCGCCGTGGCTTCACCCCGATCGGCCGCTCGCACGTCTTCACCCGCACGGAATCCGGGAGCTGAGCGGGCCCGGTCCGGGACGGTCCGCCGTCGTTGCGGACAGACGCAAAGCCTCTGGTAGGACAGGTCCAACCACAAGATCATGTCCATAGCTACCAGAGGCTTCACGGTGGTCACCTATGTTGCCACGCTCGACGTCCCGCACCCGTGTCGTCGAGTTCCTCGCCCGCCACCTGGCCGCCCACCGGCGGCGGAGCATTAGCGTTTCGGGTCAATATGTCTACGACTGTAGATAGCGCGTCGTATGCTCATATCCATGAGTGCTGCACAGCCCGCTCGTCGGCGCGACGCCGCAGTGACCCGTGAAGCCATCCTTGCCGCCGCCGTCATCGAGTTCACCGAGAACGGATACGCCGGTGCCGGCGTCCGGCAGATCACGGAACGGGCGGGCGTGTCAGCCATGATGATCAACCGCTACTTCGGCTCGAAGCAGGGCCTGTTCGCCGAAGTGGTCGACCGCTCCTTCGGGCCGCCGACCGTTGTCGGCGCCGAACGCTCCGGATTGCCCCGCGCCATCGCGCAGGCACTTGCCGAGAACACGGCACCGGACACCGAACGCCTCGATCCTTTTCTCCTCACCCTGCGGTCCGCGTCCGATCCCGAGGCTGCGGACATCGTTCGGAGAGGCATCGAGACCCATGTGGGTGCGCGCCTTGCAGGGCTGATCGGTGGCTCCGAGGCGGAACTCCGCGCTCAGCTCGGGCTCGCCCTAACCGCAGGGACATGGCTGATGCGCACTGTCATCGGCACCCACGCGCTAGCAGGGGTCGACAACGAGCGGCTCACTGAACTCCTGGCAGCCATGCTGGAACCCATTGCCCAGGAGGCTGATGCCGGGCCCGCCCCAGTCAGAGACGCGTCTGCGGGGTAGGCAGATCGAGGTCATTGCCTGTTGCACCCGGAATATTGGGGGCGACGCGCAAACATTTCCCGGACAACGGTGTGCAGTCCGTGGTCGGTGGCTCGCTGTCCGAAGGTGTGTCTCCCTTCGTAACGTAGAGACCAGGATGTCCGGCTTCCCCTCCGGCCATGGTTTCTACGTTACGAGGGGAGAGACAGGCTCCGGCTGCAGCCCTCGATGAGCGGCTCGCGCAACTGTTGGCTGGGATCGCACTGTCTGGCGCAGGCGACTGGCCAGGCCGAGCGCCGACGTTCCGGGTTTCGGATCGGTGGAGGTCGCGGGACCTCTGATCAGAAGGCGGAACGGATGAGCCCGCCGTCGACGCGGATCGTGGCTCCGCTGATGTACTGGGCGTAGGCGCTGCAGAGGTAGGCCACCGCTGCAGCGATCTCATCGGGCTCGCCGAATCGTTCCTGGTCGTTGGGGATGAGTGCCTCGACGGCGTTCGGCTGTATCTCCTCCCACGTGTCGCCCCACCCGCGGTCGGGACCGATGTGGGTGACGAGTTCCTTCGTCGCCTCGACGAGAATCGCGCCGGGGGAGACCACGTTCGAGGTGACGCCTGTGCCCTTGAGCTCTCGGGCCAAGGAGACCGCGAGATTGTGGCGGGCCGCGAGAGTGGCGTTGTACTGCGGGTGGGTGTTCATCGGCTGGGAGGCCAGGCCGCCGCCGATCGTGACAACCCGTCCCCAGCCGCGTTCCCGCATCGCCGGGACCAGGTGCTGGATCATTCGCACGCCCGAGACGACGTTGACGTTGTAGGTGTCGTTCCACTCCGCAGGCGTGGCGTCCGCCCAGGCCAGATGCCTGTAGAAGCCGGCGTTGTTCACCAGGATGTCGATCGGGCCCTCTGCGGTCGCCGCACGCGTGGTCTCGGCAGCGCCGTCCTCGGTGGCCAAATCGCCCAGCGCCGTGGTCGCCGTCCCCCCGGACTGCCGGATCTCCTTCGCCACCTGCTCCACTCGGTCCCTGTTCCGTCCGTGGATCACCACCGTGGCACCTTCGGCAGCCAGCAACTTCGCGGTGGCCTCGCCCAATCCGGAGCTCGAACCGGTGATCAGTGCGCGCTTTCCCAGGAGATCGAGGTTCATGATCGTGCCTTCCTTTCGGGGCCTGCCCCGCGCCACGGCGGCGCGCGGCAATGGATCGCCACATCCTAAGTCTACACTTGTATACTTGCTCTCCGTGGCGGGCGGACTGCGTCGGCCACCCGCCAGGCGCACGGGCCGTCGGGGCCCTGGCGTCAGGAGCCAGGGCGCAAAGGTGCTGTGAGACGAGTCGAACCGCAATGGGTGCAGATCTTCTGAGGGTTTGCCATAGGTCTGTGACCTGCAGATTCGTCGTTGGTGGCCGATCAGGAGGATTCACGTCCTGCTATTTCGACACCGGAACATGCGAGCTCTGGTGACGAGTCGCGCCGACCAGCACGGATGCCGACTGCGCGAGGCGCCTCACAGAACAGGCCTATGTGTAACTGCGCAGGTCACGCCGGCCTTCTATGTACCCTCGGAAGATCTGCACCCAACGAGGACCACGGACGGCGGAACCCGCATCGATATTCAGCTGACGCGGAAGCCGGGCTCCCTGAAGGGCAGCTGCCGGCATCGCTGCTTCCCGCGGTTGCCCCTTCGTCCCTGCGCAAGTCGTTCGCTGGTCCCCTGCACGCTCGCTGATCGCGAACGGCAGTCCGGCGCGACCCGCGGAGCGGTCCGCCGAGCACGTCTGACCGCAACAAACGGGCTACCAGAGGAGGGCAGCGGCAACTGTTGTCCCGGGCAGCCAACCGCTTTTGCCACTGGAATGGCGCGGGCAGTGCAGCACCTGCTGGACGGAGTCGGTCGGGCAGGGTGATAGCACGGGGAGGCAGTGGGCAGGCCCCGCGCATCTGTGCCCTGCCCGGCCACGAGGGACAGGTCGAGCAGATCGACCAGGGTCGCCTGCAGGGCCTTGCCCGCAATGTCGCGCTCCTCGTCCGGCAGCGGGCTGCTGATGACAGACATACGTGTTCCCTTCTGAGTGGTCCGACAGCATCTCAGTCTGCGAGCCGGGCCCCGAGACCGGATCGGTCAACTGACTGCCGATTACGGAAGCGGGCCGAGGACCCCTCTCTTGCCTGTCACTGCGATCACGTCGCAGCAGTCTGACCGGCAAGTTCGTTGACATTTTCGCGTCACCGAACAAGGCCGATGAGTCGAATGACCTACCGGCTGGTCAGCGAATTGCCGGCACCATCGGCTGCGCTGCCCGAGGCGAAAGACCTAAGGGTCCCTGACCAGCTGTTCCGTCCGCGAAGAACACGCTGGGTGACGGTAGTAGGAGAGCGGCCAAACCGGCCGTCATATGACTGACGCGGAAAAGCTCCCAGGTGACCGAGAGTCGAAGCATCGGGCCGCGCTGAAGAGGATTGCCGATTCCGCTGACACGGGAAGCAGTCCACGCCTCGGCGTATGAGGCAGGCCGGGAAACCGAGCAGCATCGCGGGAACGAGGAAGGAACGGTCATACCCATGGGCAGGACATGGTTGATCACAGGGGCGTCATGAGGGTTCGGGCGTCACCTCGCCGAGGCGGTGCTGGAGGCGGGCGACCGGGTGGTGGCCACCGCGCGCCGCCCGGAGCAGTTGGACGAACTGGTAGCGAAGTTCGGGGACAGGGCGCGCGCGGTGGCATTGGACGTCACCGACGCCGTTGCGGCCGCAGCTGCTGTGTGCGCGGGAGTGGAGGCCTTCGGCGGCCTGGACGTGGTGGTGAACAACGCCGGCTACGCGAACAGCGCGCCGATCGAAGAGGTCTCCGAAGACGACTTCCGGGCCCAGATCGAGACCAATCTCTTCGGGGTCGTCAACGTGACACGAGCGGCGTTGCCGGTGTTCCGCAGCCAGCGGTCAGGGGTGTTCGTGCAGTTCTCCTCGCTGGGCGGACGGGTGGGCGGCATTTCCGGCATGGGCGCCTACCAGGTGGCGAAGTTCGCGGTCGAGGGCTTCTCCGAAGTCCTCGCCGCCGAGACCGCACCCTTCGGCGTGAAGGTTGTCATCGTCGAGCCCGGAGCCTTCCGCACCGACTGGCAGGGCTCCTCGATGGAACTGCACCCCGTGGGCCCCGACTACGAGGAGACCGTCGGCGCCATCAACCGGTACCGCCAGGAGAACGACGGCATCCAGCCCGGCGACCCCGCCCGCGCCGCCAAGATCATCATCGACGTCGTCAGCGCCGACAACCCCCCGCGCCGGCTCCTGCTGGGCAGCGACGCCCTCGCCATCGCCCGCAAAGCCGCGGACGTGCGTGCCACCGAGGCCGAGAACTGGGCCCAGGCAAGCCGTGCATCCGACTACTCCGAGACCGACGACTAACACCGCAACGCCAACACATCCGACTTCCCGTACACCCCGAAAACAGGAGAACACCATGAACTCCAGGACCTGGCTCATCACCGGTGCCTCGCGCGGCCTGGGCAAGGCTCTTGCCGAGTACGTCCTCGCGCAGGGCGACCAGGCCGTCGTCACCGCCTCGACCGTCGAGGCGACAAGCGAACTCGCCGCCCGCTACCCGAACACGGCGCTGGCGCTGCCCCTCGACGTCAGCGATCCCCAGCAGCGCGCCGAGGGGGTGCGCCGGGCCGAGGAGCACTTCGGCGGCATCGACATCCTGGTCAACAACGCGGCCATCGACTTCATCGGTGCCCTGGAAGAACAGGAGGAGGACGACTACCGCCGCCTGTTCGAGATCAACTTCTTCGGCCCGGTCGCCCTGACCCGACTCGTCCTGCCCGGCATGCGCAAGCGCGGGAGCGGCACCGTCATCAACGTCTCGTCGATGGACGGCCTGGCCAGCCTCGCCGCCAACGGCTACTACTCCGCAAGCAAGTTCGCCCTCGAAGGGTTCACCGAGGCCCTGTGGCAGGAGATCGAACCCCTGGGCCTGCGAGCCATGATCATCCAGCCGGGATCCTTCCGCACCGGGATCGAGCAGCGCACCCGCGCCTCCGGCCCCGCCATCGCCGACTACGCGGCAACAGCCGGCGCCTTCCGGGCCATGATGGGCAACCTCACCCCCGCCATGTTCCCCGGCGACCCGGAGCAGGCGGCCAAGGTGATCTACCAGGCCGCAGGATCCGAGGAACTCCGGCACTGGATCGTGCTCGGCAGCGACGCCCAGCGCAGGATCGACGCCAAGCTGACCCAGCTGCGCACCGAGTTCGACGCCGGACGCGACGTCGCTCTGAGCACCGACTTCCCGGGAAGCGCCGACCACGCGGTCCTGTGACCGCGATCCGCCCGTAGCCCCGCCGGAACCACCGGCTCGCCGCGAATCCCTTGGCCAGGTCCTTGGCCCCCAACTGACCGAGCACCAGGCCAAGGGAATACGGCGGCCGCTATTGGGTCTGTACTGTGAGCGGTGGGAACTCTCGGGTCGGGTAGCCGGGTCACGTTGCCGTGACCCGACCCCCTCAGGACCGGACTTGTGCCTTTCAGCACATCCGGCTGGCGCCTTCCGGCTTGGGCAAGTGCGTCCTCGGCCCGGGCAGCCAAGGCGGTGACGAGGTCAGCTGCGCACGGTAGATCGGTGATGAGGTCGACTGCCTCGCCTGCCCAGACCGGCATCGGTGGAATCACCCCGCGTGCCACGTCGTCCTGGTAGTCCTGACGGGCCTGCAAGTCGCCGGCCAACTCGGTTTCCCGGTCGCGCCATCGGTCGAGATAGGGGTGGCCGAGTGTGCGGGCGGTGTACTTCTCCGTCGGCCAGCTCGCGCCGCGGGCGATGTCCAACACGCTGTTGCGTTCGGTGTCCTGTCCGCGTCCTTCGATGAGGGCCTTGCTGACGGAGGGGGCGACCAGGGCCTCGGTCGTGGTCTGGAAGCGGGTGCCGATGAGAGCTCCGGCGGCACCCAGGGCCAGGGCCCGCCTGGCCTCCTCAAGATCGGTGACCTGAACCATCAGAACCGCGCCCGAACGGCGGATTCGATCGACGAACGGGCTCGGGTCGCCGAAGGAGAGCATCACCGCCGCAGGTCGGAACTCCAACGCCTGCTCCACCGCGCCGGCATCGACCGCCCGGTTCAGAAAGCCGACACCCCACGGCTGATCGGTACCCTCCGCCACGATCGGCAGCTCTCGCGCCAACCACTCCCGGTCCCCGTACGCGCCGCCCAACAGCCCGAGCCCGCCCGCTCGGGAGACGGCCGCCGCCAGTGCGCCGCCGGCCGAACCGCCCATCGGCGCCAGCACGATCGGGTGCCGCACGCCCAACAACTCCGTCAACTCCGTCGACAATGCCATGGCCTCATGATCGCTCTGCGTCAACGGACAGGGTAAGGACTCGGGGAACGCGCCTCCATGAGCGCGCACATCGAACTGCAACCCGTCGGCGACTGTGCGTTGTGACATCCGCGGCCAGATGACTCCCCGCCAACTGGCCGCGAGTGGGGAATCTGAACTGGCCACTAACACCCGAGGCGGTTCGTCCTCTGTACACGGGTGAGGAGGTGCTCCACGATGAGTGCGGGCTGACCGGCCCGTACATGCGATCCGCAGCTCTTCGGGGGAACCAACATGTCGATACTCACTCGCGTCCGAGCAAGCCTCGTCGCACTCGGCGTGGCAGCGTCGAGCCTGACCATCGCCACCGTCGGCGCAACCGCCGCGCACGCTGCCACGATGGCCCCTGCCTACAACAACTGCGGGGAATCGGGCGTCTACTACTGCCAGGAAGTCGACTCGTCCATCGGGTCGATCCGACTGGCGACTGCACTCGGAAGCGACCACCACGAGTACGCCCAGGCAGAGGGGTTCACGAGTGCCGCCTCCCACGCCGTCTACATGGACCAGTCGTCAGATAACGGCCGCACCTGGACGGGCTGGATCAACCCGCTGTACAACCAGGACGGCGGGTGGACGGACCCGATCTACGACGGGCCTCCCTATGTGACGCGCGCGTGCCTCACCGATCAGGGCCAGTACATCTGCACCGCTTGGCACTGATCCTCCACTCGTGGACGGACCGCTGGGGTGGGCCGACAGCACCGGCTGCCGGCCCTGCCCCACACGTCACATCTCGGTGCCGCCGGGCAACGGCTGTGCCTCTACGGCTGGTGACACCGTTCGCCGCCGCTTTCGTGGTCGAGCCCGTGCCCGCCGGGGGTCCTGCGGGGGATCCTGGACGGAGTCCTGGTGCCGTTCCCCACCCGTCAGGGCGGCCGGGAAGTCCGACCTCCTCTTCTGGGCCCTTTCCTTCTGTTGGTGGTCGGGGAGCGGTCGTACGCCGCCAGGGCGAGGGCGTGGGCCTGTGCGGAAATCTCCTGCTCAGTCCAGTCCTTGAGGCGACGCCGAACCGTTCGGTCGGAGCATCCGGGCGTTGCGACGCGCTCGTAACGGTTCGACTCCCTGGCCCACGCCGCTTCCGTTCGCCTCTCGCAGGATGGGGGTCGATAGAGACTCGCCATGCGGTGCACGAGCCGTCACCAACCTTCTGCGAACCGGGCCCGGGCTGCTGGCGGCAATCGGACACGGCACTCCGGCCGGGCGGACACGGCGGAGCGGGCGGGGCCGGGGGCTGCCGTGCGCCCGAAGCACGGCACCGGCCCGGCCTGGCCCCTCACGGCCTACGCCGAGTCGGTCAGCACTGTTCCGCCTCACCGACCGGCCGCAGCCGCACCGCGTGCGACCGGCCGCCCATGGCGAACGAGAGCAGCAGGGCGCCGTCACGTCGGACGAACTCGGTGACGTGCTCGGCCGCGTCCGGCCGGGTGAGGAAGTAGTGGAAGGCGTCCGCCTGCACCGCGCCGAGCGGTAGCGCCCGCAGCGACTCCCACAGCGCGGCCAGGGCATCGGGTAGTTCGTCGAAGCGGGCGGGCGCGGTCACGCCGTCGATCTCGACCACGACAGCGCCGATCCCGCCGGGCCGGTCCTTCCTCCGCCTCACCGCGCACCGCCGGCCACCGGAGCGACCGTGCACCAGGTGAACTTCCCGACCCCGCCCGCACGCGGACAGCATCCCCAGCTCTCGGCCAGCTCCCGTACGAGCAGCAGCCCGCGCCCGCGCTCGTCGTCCCCGCCCACCGACCGCACCACCGGCCGGCCCTCGCCCGCGTCGTGCACCTCGATCCGCAACGACCCCGCGTACAGCTCCAGCCGGACCCACAACAGATGCCCCCGCGACTTCGCGTGCGTGACGGCGTTGGTCACCAGCTCGCTGAGCAGCAGCTCGCCGGTCTCGGCGTAACGCTCCCCGCCGTCCAGATCGGCAAGCAGGTCCCGCAGGAGCTGCCGCGCGGCCCGGGGTGCGCTGGGGGTGTACGGCAGCCAGCGGGAATCCTCACCGGCGTCGGCCGGCGGTCGGGCAAGCATTCCGGGCATGGGGAACTCTCTTTCAGGGCACCGGGTATCAAGCGGCGGGAGGAGATTTGGCCTTCTGTCCTTCAAGCATCGGCGCGCGCGACTACCCTCACCAGGGGGAACAGTCCAACGAGCACCGAGTCGGACAGGGGATTGCCTACCGATGCCACCTGCGCGCGAACTTGACCCGTCGTCATCTGTACTCGCCTTTTTCGGATCGGAATTGCGTCGTTTCCGATCGGCCGCCGGGATAACCCAGGAGCAGCTGGGGGAGATCGTGAACTACACGGGTGCGCTGGTCGGCCTGGTAGAAACGGCCCGTCGGCTTCCTTCCCAGGACTTCGCCGAGCGCTGCGATGCCGCACTGGGCACTGATGGGGCGCTCTCGCGGCTCTGGCCGCTGGTGAGCCGGGGATCTTTCCCATCCTGGTTCCGGGGCTTCGTTGACCTCGAAGCGGCGGCAACCGACATCAGCTCGTTCCAAGTTCAGGTTGTCCCTGGCCTACTCCAGACCGAGGACTACGCCAGGGCTGTGATCAGCGCCGGGCGGCTGAACGACGTCGAGGAGAAGGTCGCCGCGAGGCTCGAACGACAGAAGATCCTCGCCGCGCCCTCGGCGCCCCAGCTCTGGGTCATTCTCGAAGAGAATGTGCTGCGTCGCCCCATTGGCGGGCAGGCGGTGCTCCGGGCCCAACTGGGTCATTTGTTGGATGCCGGAAGAAGTCCCCAGGTGATCATCCAAGTGTTGGCGGACAGCGCAGGGGCGCACGCCAGTCTTGATGGTCCGATGGCTCTGCTGTCCTTCGCTGAAGGGCCCAACGTGGCCTACGTCGAGGGGCATGCGACAGGGCAAATGATCACCGAACCTCATGAGGTGAGGCGGTGTAGTCTGATCTTCGATCTGATCCGGGCTGACGCGCTGTCGCCGCAGGCTACGGCAGTGCTGATCGCCACCGCTATGGAGGGATTGAGTACATGACCAGCAACCCGGAGCTCCCCGCTCTCGCCTGGCGGAAGTCGACTTTCAGTGGCAGTCAGGGCGGTGACTGCATCGAGGTGGCGGACGGTGTCCCCGGTGTGATGCCCGTCCGCGACAGCAAGGACCCCGGCGGGCCCGCGTTGGTCTTCCCCGCCGACGCCTGGTCGGCGTTCGTCGACGGGGTCAAGGCGGGCGACTTCCCGACGGTCTGATCAGACAGGCCGTTTCACGCCGTAGCCCCGGTGCGGACCGAGTGGTCCGCACCGGGGCTACGACGTTTCGTTCACGCGGTCCGGGTTACCGGACGATCCGTAGGATCTGCCCGGCTTCGATGTGGTCCGGGTCGGTGAGGGCGTTGGCCTCGGCGAGGCGTTCGACGGTGGTGCCGAATTCGGCGGCGATCGCCGAGAGGGTGTCGCCGGGCTGGACGGTGTAGGGGCGGCCGCCGTATTCGCGTTCCAGGTGGTGGAGTTGGCGGGGGCCGGGGATGCCGTCCGCGTCGGGGCCGGTGTCGCCGATCCGGAGCTGGTAGGCGCGGAAGCTCGCGGTGTCGGCGTCGCTCCAGTCCGGGCCGGGGGAAGGCAGGTCGGCGTAGCGGGAGCAGCCGGCGGCGACCAGCATCTCGCGCAGGGTGGCGAGGTGGGCGCCGCTCGCGCCGGGGCCGTACGGCTGCCCGTCGATGACGACCTGCCGCTCTTGCTGGGCCGGGATGGCGCCGGTGAGCGACTGCGTGGGCAGGTCGGCCACGCTCGCCTCGTGCCCGAAGTAGATGACGCCCGCCCGGCCGCGCCAGGCGGGGTCCGCGCAGACCAGGCCCTCGGGGTAGTCGGGGTAGCCGTAGGAGTCGACGTACGCGGAGCGGCGCTGGTAGGTGCGGCTGTAGACGCCGTCGCCCTCCGGGGAGCCGTCGGTGTTGGTGTTGCCGGCCACCACGGTGAGGGTGTCGGTGTCGTAGGAGACGCAGATGCCGGTGTGTTCGCCGCCGGGGCCGAGCGGGTTGCCGGGGGCGCCGAAGAGGACCTGGGCGCCGATCGCGGGGTAGACGGAGAGCCGGCCGCGCTGCTCGAACCAGCCCCGGGCGTCGGAGCAGGAGGCGGTGTCGGGGAAGTGTGCCGCGTTGCCGCTCTCCAGGGCGACGGCCGAGACGAAGTCGGCGCACCAGGCTTCGGCCGGGCGGCCCATCTCGGTGGAGAAGCGGTTGCTGTTCGCCGCGCCTTCGCGGTAGCCGAGGTAGCTCTCGGCCTTGTCGATCATGGCCCTCGCGCCGGACATGGTGCCTCCAAAAGTGCCGGGGCCCTGCCAACGACGGTCGGCAGGGCCCGGTTACGGGGGAGGTCACCCGGATGGTTCGTCAACGAGCCGCCCGGGCGTGAGGGTTCAGCAGTGGCTGAGCGTCTCGCAGTCGTCCCAGCGGGTGGTGAAGGAGTCGTCGGCCGGCGCGTTGTGCGCCGCGCGCGCCCGCAGCGGGGCCTGGGCGGGGGCGGGAGCCTTCAGCGACTTGGCGATGGCGGGGGCGGCGGCCGGACCGGCGGCCAGGCGGACGGCGATGGCGTCCAGCAGCGGCCGGGGGGTGACCCCGGCGAAGTTGTTCACCATGACGGTGAAGGCCAGCCGGCGCCCGTCCGGCGTGGTGGCGTAGCCGGTGATGTTGTCGACGCCGCTCATCGAGCCGGTCTTGGCGTGCACGTTGTTCACGGCGGCGGTGCCGCGCATCCGGTTGGCGAGCGTGCCGCCGACCATCCGGTCCGGGTTCCCGGCCACCGGCAGCGCGTCGTACCAGCTCTGGAACCAGGGCTTGGTGGCGGCGACCTTCAGCAGGCCGGTCATCTTGGCGGGGCTGATCAGGTCGTAGCGGGACAGGCCCGAGCCGTCGACCTGCCGGCCGACCGGGCTCGCCAGCCCGTTGGCGGCCAGGAAGCCCTTGACCTGGGCGACGCCGGTGGCCCAGCTGCCCTGACCGCCCTTGACCTTGCCGATCTCCTTGATCAGCTGCTCGGCCATGCCGTTGTTGCTGATCTTGAGCATCGGGAGGATCACGTTGGCGAGCGGCTGCGAGTCGTGGGACAGCAGCGGCTGCGAGGTCTCGCTGCCGGTCGCCGTCCGGACCGGGTTGAACACGTTGACGCCGTGCCGGGCGAGCGCGCCCGCGAAGACGTCGCCGGTCAGCGTGGTCGGGTCCGCCACGGTGGTCCAGTAGGTGGCCGGAGCCGCCCCGACGGGCAGGCTGCCGGACAGCGCGATCTGGTTCACGCCGTTCAGGCGGGTCGCGTACGCCGTCGCCGGGCTGCCGGCCGCGCCGGTGGTGACCTGGCCGACCAGCTGGACGGGGGTCTCGGCCGGGTTGAGCGAGATGTTCGCGGGCCCGCCCTGGGTGCCCGGCGTGACCGTCACCTGGACGTTGTCCATCGTGTACTCGGCGTCGGTGGAGACGGTGAGGCCGGAGATCTGCGGGCTGTACGAGACGGGCTCGTCGTCCCAGGCCCAGCCCGGGCCGAGCGGGACGTTGTCGTAGCGGCTGCCGTCGGCCAGCACCCGGCCGGTGACGGTGGTGATGCCGGCGGCGGCCACCTTGGCGGCCAGATCGTCCAGGTCCTGGGTCAGCAGGGTCGGGTCGCCACCGCCGCGCAGGACGAGGTCGCCGTCCAGCACGCTGCCGTAGCGGTCGCCGGTGGTGCGGACCTCGGTGGTGAAGACGTGGTCCGGGCCGAGCAGGTCGAGCGCGGCGGCCGAGGTGACGTTCTTCAGGGTGGAGGCCGGGGTCAGCAGCGAGTCGGCCTGGTGCTGGTAGACCACCTGGCCGGTGCTGGTGTCCAGGACCTCGACGCCGGCCTGGGCGCCGGCCAGCCGGGCGTCCGCGAGGATCGCGTCGATGTCGGCGGTCAGCGCCGGGTCGGCCGGGCTGGGGGAGTCGGCCTGGGCGGAACCGGCGAGCAGGGTCGCGGCGAGCGCGACGGCCGCGAACGGCAGCGTGCGGCGGCGTATGCGTGCGGGCAGGGGCAAGGTGGGCTCCTCGCGTGGGGAAGCGGGCAGGGGCAGGAAAGGCCCCACCCGCACCGGACGCGCGGAGATGGACGTGTCAGCCCCCCCGCAAGGCCGGTACCGGCTGGCTGGAGCGCCCCCGTCTGTCGTGCACAGAATAACAGTGATGATCAGTCAGTTTTCACGCGCAAAGGGGATGCACCGTCGGATACGGCTCAGTCCGTCCCGAATGCCGTGACCCCCGCCATGGTGCCGACCAGCACCCGGCCACCCGTCAGCACCGGCGCGGCGAAGTGCGGGACGGGCCCCACCGCGGTCTGTTCCAGCACCCGCCCGTCCGCCGGGTCGAGCGCGTACAGCCGCCCCTGCCCGTAGTCCAGCACCCACACCGCGCCGCCGCCGACCACCGGCGAGCCCGCGCCGCGCAGCGGCAGCCGCCACCCCGTCCCGAGCCTCCCGTCGTCCCCCACGGTGACCTGGAGCAACTGGTCCTGGCACGGCAGGTACACGGTGGAGCCGGTGACCGCCGCGCCGCCGTACGCCGGGCAGAGCGCGGCCTGCGACAGCTCGCCGCCGACCCCGCCGAAGTGCGCGGCGTCCAGCACGTACCCGGTGCCGCGCTTGCCGACGGCCAGCACGAACCGGCCGACCCGGACGGGGGAGAGCGAGCCCAGGTCGAGGTCGTCGGCGTTGTCCTGCTGCCAGCTCGACGGCGCGAAGAAGTCCGTCCGGACCAGCTCCGTCGAGGGCGAGGGCGAGGGCGGGAGCGAGGTGGTGAGCGAGGGCGAGGGCGAGGGCGGGAGCGAGGTGGTGAGCGAGGACGGGAGCGAGGACGGGAGCGCGAGCGCGAGCACCGAGTCCGAGCCCTGGTTCGTGCCGCTGGTCTCGGCGCCGTTGCCCACCGACACCAGCAGCCGCCCGCCGTCCACCACCGGCCCGCCGGCGGCCCAGATCCCGCCCTCGCGGGCGGTCGGCACGGCGTACGAGAGGATCGGCCCCGCGCCCGTCGCCGGGACGGCCAGCACGCTGCCGACGTAGGTGCCGCAGTCCCCGAACAGGCCGCCGAACGCGACCACCACCCGCCCGTCCAGCAGCGTCAGCGCGGCCCGCTGCTGGTGCGCGAGCGGATCGCCCTTCGGCGGCTCGACCTCCCGCCGGACGACCACCGCGCCGGTGGCGGCGTCCAGCCCGGCCAGCTCGTGCCGGCCCCCGGACAGCTCGGCGACGGCGTAGACCAGCCCGCTGGACGGGTCGTAGACCGGGGTGCCGGTGATCCCCAGCGGATCGATGTTCCCGCACGGCAGCTCGGCGGCGGTCGCGGGCGGGCCGAGGTGCGTGCTCCAGAGCACCGCGCCGCTCGCGGCGTCCAGGCCGTAGAGGGTGTTGTTCTCGGTGGCGGCCAGCACCCGCGCGCCCACCACCAGCGGCTGGCCGTAGACCGCGCCGTCGAGCGCGGCCGACCAGGCCCTGGTCAGCGAGCGGACGGGCGCCGCGCCCGGCGCCACGCCGGTGCGGGCCGGGTCGCGGTGGTAGGTGGTCCAGTCCCCGGCCGAGAGCGGTGTCGCGCTGCGCGCGGCCGTCGCCACCTGCGTCGGGACCGGCCCGCCGCCGCCCGCCGTACAGGCGGGCAGCAGCAGGACGGGCAGTGCCGCGGCGGCCGCGAGGGCCGCCCGCCGCCGTGCGTCAGTGCGGCGCCCGGGCACCGCCACCGGCCTTCGCCGCCTCCACCATCGCCTGGTGGACGTTGCGGGCGGTGGTCTCGTCGGCCGCCGCGACCGGGCTGCCGTCGACGGTGTACCAGTCCAGTGAGCCGGAGTACTGCACGGTCAGCCGTGCCTCACCGTCGATCCACATCGTGTGCAGGGTGAGATCCCCTGTGATGGTGCCGACCTCCGCGGTCTGCACTCCACCGTGTCCTGCCAGGATCCCCTGTGTGGTCCAGGTCGCCCAGGTGTTCACAACGCCTCCCCGGTGTGCGGCCGACGGCCAATGAGTGAGCATGCGTCAAGAGCTACCCGCCACGGTACCGCCCGACTCCCCGAATCACCTGTACGGGCGGTTACCCGTGCAAGTCGGGCGCGCCACATCCGGCCGAGCGGCCGTCCCCGGCCAGGACTAGCATCGACCGTATGGGAGCCCGACAGGCCGCCCCAGGGGCGCCGCAGCTCGTACTGGAGACCGACGGCGACTCGCAGGTGATGAGCCCGAGCCGCTCGTACAACGTCGGCCGGGACCCGACCGGTGACATCGTGCTCGCCGACCCCCGGGTCTCCTGGCACCACGCGCTGCTCCACGTGGACGACGGCCACTGGACGCTGGACGACACCGGCTCGACCAACGGCACCTGGACACACGGCCACCGCGTGCAGCACCTGGACCTCGACCCCGGCACCACCGTCAGTTTCGGCAGCCCGGACGGCCCGTGCGCGACGGTCAGCGCCCTCCCCGAGCCCACCGCGGTCGGCCGGCCCGCGCCCTCCGCCCCCTCTGCGCTCACCTCGCTCACCGGCTCCTACCGCCCGCCGACCACCGTCCGCCCGCTGCCCGCGAAGGTGATCCGGATCGGCCGGGCCACCGACAACGACCTGGTCGTCCCGGACCTGTCGGTCTCCCGGCACCACGCCGAACTGCTGGCCAGGCCGGACGGCCGCTACGAGATCGCCGACAGCGGCAGCCACAACGGCACCTACCTGAACGGCCAGCCCGTGCTGCGGGCCGTCGTCGGCGCCGACGACCTGATCGGCATCGGGCACTCGATGTTCTGCCTGGTCGGCGACCAGCTCCAGGAGTTCGTCGACACCGGCGACGTCGACCTGAACGTCGAGGGCCTGGTGGTCACGGTCGATGGCGGCAAGGTCCTGCTCGACGGCATCACCTTCCCGGTGGGCCAGAAGTGCCTGCTCGCCGTCGCCGGGCCCAGCGGCGCCGGCAAGTCCACCCTGCTGAACGCCCTCACCGGGCTGCGCCCCGCCGACCAGGGCACCGTCCGCTACGACGGCCGCGACCTCTACCGCGACTACGCCGAGCTGCGCCGCCGGATCGGACTCGTCCCCCAGGACGACATCCTGCACACCCAGCTCACCGTCCGCCGCGCCCTGCGCTACGCCGCCGAACTGCGCTTCCCCGGCGACACCGCGCCCGCCGAACGGGCCGCCCGGGTGGAGGAGGTGATCGGCGAGCTCGGCCTGGAGCAGCGCGCCGACCAGGTCATCTCCAGCCTCTCCGGCGGCCAGCGCAAGCGGGTCAGCGTCGCGCTGGAGCTGCTCACCAAGCCCTCGCTGCTCTTCCTCGACGAGCCGACCTCGGGCCTGGACCCCGGGATGGACCGCTCGGTGATGCACATGCTGCGCGACCTGGCCGACGACGGCCGCACCGTCATCGTCGTCACCCACAGCGTGCTCAGCCTCGACCTCTGCGACCGCCTGCTGCTGCTCGCCCCCGGCGGGAAGACCGCGTTCTACGGACCGCCCGGCGAGACCCTCGGCTTCGTCGGCTTCCCGCAGTGGCCGGAGGCCTTCGAGGCCTTCGAGAACGACACCGCGCGGGACTGGGCGGGTCAGTACCGCGACTCCGACGAGCACCGCCGCTACATCGCCGACGCGATGGAACGCCCGCGCCGCAGCCAAGGGACCGCCCCGGTGCCCGTCGCGCCGCCGCCCCCGCAGGGCTGGTTCGCGCAGCTCGGCACCCTGGTCCGCCGCTACGCCACCGCGCTCAGCGCCGACCGGACCTTCCTCGCCGTCATGATCGCGCTGCCGTTCGTGATGGGCGCGATGGCCCGCGCCCTGGCCGGCAGCAAACTCGACGAGAACAGCGCCCTCAACGCACTGCTGATCCTCTGCGTCGGCGGCGTCCTCACCGGAGCCGCCAACGCGGTGCGCGAGCTGGTCAAGGAGCGCGTGATCTACCAGCGCGAACGAGCCGTCGGGCTGTCCAGATCGGCGTACCTCTGCTCGAAGATCGTGGTGCTCGGCACGATCACCGTCGTCCAGGCGGTGGTGCTCACCATGGTCGGCCTGGTCGGGGTGAAGATCCGGCCGCAGGGCGGCGGCGGGATCTTCCTGCCACCGCTGCTGGAGATCACCCTCGCCGTCGCGCTGCTCTCCTTCACCGCCATGATGCTCGGCCTCTTCGTCTCCGCCCTGGTGAAGAAGGAGGAGGTCACCATGCCGCTGCTGGTGCTGCTCGCCATCGTGCAGGTGGTCTTCTGCGGCGCGCTGCTCCAGCTGAACGGCGTGCCCGGCCTCAACCAGCTCTCCTGGCTCGTCCCGTCCCGGTGGGCGCTCGGCGCGATGTCCGCCACCATCGACCTGCACCAGGCCGTCCCCGGCAAACTCACCGACGACCCGCTGTTCAAGCACACCCAGGCCGCCTGGCTGCTCGACATGGGCATGCTGGTGGCGCTCTCGGTACTGCTCGGCTTCCTGGTGATCCGGCTGCTGCGGCGGCACGAGCCCGCCATCATGCGCGGGTAGCGGGTAGTCGGCGCCCATGGACGGACCGCAGGAGTTCCGGCCCACCCACGTCGTCCCCGGGGACGGCCTGCCCACCTGGGCCGCGCCGGACCCGTCCCGCCCGACCGCCAGACTCGACCCGCTGCTCCCCGTCCGGCTCGACCTGACCAGCGGGGACTGGGCCCATGTGGTCTGTTCGAACGGCTGGTCCGCCTGGGTGGACGGCCGCCTGCTGGTCGCCCTCCCGCACCACCCGCCCGGCACCGTCGCCCCGCTCGGCGCCACCGCCGACCCGCGCCCGCTGCTGGCCCAGCTGGAGCGGGCACTCGCCTCGTACCGCCGGCTGGTCGACGAACTCGCCGACGGGCGGATCGACCTGGAGACCTTCCGCACCCACAGCCGGGGCCTGCGGGTCGGCGCGGTGCTGGACGGCCCGGCCGCCTGGCTGCTCGACCTCGACCACGGGCGCTGGTACCACTGCGACGGCACCCGGCTGCAGACGTACGCCACCGTCGACCCGCCGCCCGCCGAGGAGGGCGCCGGGTGAGCGGGCCGCCGGACCTCAGCGGGCAGCAGCTGGCCGGCTACCGGCTGGGCCGGGTGATCGGGCGCGGCGGGATGGCGGTGGTCTACCAGGCCGAGGACCTGCGGCTGGGCCGGACGGTCGCGGTCAAACTGCTCGCCCCCGAACTCGCCCGCAACGACGTCTTCCGGCAGCGCTTCGCCCGCGAGTCGAAGATCGCCGCGGCCATCGACCACCCGAACATCGTCCCGGTGTACGAGGCGGACGAGGCGGACGGGATGCTCTACATCGCCATGCGCTACGTGCGCGGACGCGACCTGCGGGTGCTGCTGGACGGCCAGGGCCCGCTCTCCGTCCGCCAGACCGTCCGGATCACCACCCAGGTCGCCTCCGCGCTGGACGCCGCGCACGCCCACGACCTCGTCCACCGGGACGTCAAACCCGGCAACATCCTGATCGCGGAGGGCACCGACAGCGACCACCCCGAACACGTCTACCTGACCGACTTCGGCCTGACCAAGAAGTCCCTCTCGCTCACCGGCCTGACCACGGTCGGCCAGTTCGTCGGCACCCTCGACTACGTCGCGCCCGAGCAGATCTCCGGCAAACCCGTGGACGGCCGCTGCGACGTCTACAGCCTCGGCTGCGTGGTCTACGAGGAGTTCACCGGCGCACCGCCGTTCCGCCGCGACGACGACCTCGCGCTGCTCTGGGCCCACCTGAACGACCCGCCCCCCGCGGTCACCACGCTCCGCCCCGACCTGCCCGCCGGCATCGACGCGGTGCTCGCCAAGGCGCTCGCCAAGACCCCCGGGGAGCGCTACGACAGCTGCCTGGCCTTCGTCGCGGCGCTCAGGGCGGCGGGTGAGGCCGCCGACGCCCGGGTGGTGCCGCCCACCCCGACCGAGGTGGTCCCGGTGGTGCCCGAGCCCTCGGCGCCGCCGATGCCGCCGGACTGGGCGCTGCCGGTGTTCCGGACCGGCCGCTGACGCCTGCCCGTCCAGGAGCCGGGTGGACCGGCGCCGCGCGCCGCACCCGCTATCCGGCGGAGCCGGAACCGCGGTCGGGCCCGACCCGGGCCGCCAGGGCGCCCCCCACCGCGCCGGCCACCGCACCCCAGAGGGCGGCCAGCGGGACGGAGACCAGCAGGTCGGGCTGGAGCGAGATGCCGCCGCTGCCCCCGAGGCCCAGCAGCGACAGCCCGTACGAGGCCGTGATCCGGGTGAGCAGCCCGATCAGCAGCGCCGCGGCCGCCAGCGCCACGGCCAGGTGCACCGCGTGCTGCCAGACCCGCAGGCCGGGCGGTGAGCGCCGGGCCGCCGCGAAGCCGGTGACCAGCAGCAGGACGGCCGCGAGGACGGGCAGCAGCCAGGCGCGCCCGTCCTGCTGGGCGAGCGCACTCACGTCCAGAGTGACGTCGCGGGACGCGGAGGTCTTCAGCACGGCGGCGAGCGCCTCGGGCATCGGCAGCCCGAGGGCGCCGCTGACGTGCCCGTGCCAGGAGCCGCCGAGGCCGAGGCCCAGCGCCAGCCAGGCGAGGTTGGGCAGGCCCAGCAGCAGCACCGAGAAGGTGTCGCGGGCGTGCCCGTCGGTGGCGGCGGAGGCGAGCCCCGCCACCAGCCCGAGGAGGACGTACCCGAGCAGCAGCACCAGCACGGCGTGCCCGGCCGGGCGGACGGCGGCCTGGTAGCGCAGCAGCGCGGTCGGCAGCGGCGCGCGCCGGGAGGCCAGCAGGGTGAGCGCCAGCACGACCAGCACCCAGAGCAGCCCGTGCGCGAGCGCCGACAACGGCTCGGTGCGGAAGCCGACGGTCGGCGCGCCGCCGAACGCGCCGCCCAGCTCGTCCAGCAGCTGGTCACCGGTGGAGAGCGTGAAGGTGTGCTGCGCGGGCAGCCGGAGCAGTAGGACCAGACCTGCCCAGAGCAAGGCCGTCCGCGCCGCGCGCCCGGCCAGCTCGCCGGGCGGGACGACGGCGTGCAGCCGCAGCGGACGCAGGAACACCGCACCGAGAACCAGCGCACCGACCAGCGTCACCGAGAGCGGCAGCACGGTGATCCCGCCGTGCGCCTGCGCCACGAACGCGGCGCTGCCGGTCAGCTCGACCGGCACCCCGACGGCCGTCAGCACCGTCGCGGCGAGCACGGAGGGGAACGCGCCGCCGGGCAGTTCGCGGGCGTGGGCGGACCACAGGCCGAGCGCGGCGACGGCCGTCATGGCCAGCAGGGCGAGCAGGACGGCCGCCAGGGCCTCGCCCCAGACCCGCAGGCCCCTCGCGGCGCGTGACGCGGCGGCGGGGTGCGGTGCGGCGGAGGCTCCGGGGCGGGGGGTTCCGGGGCGGGGGGTTCCGGGGCCGGGGGTACCGGGATCGGCGCTCTGGTGCACGCTCTCCAGACTGGGTGACGGTCGCGGCTTCGGCGACCGCTCGGGCGGCGGTCGCGGCGTCCGCCGCCGTGGGCGGGCCACCGGCGGGGCGGGCCGGAGGCCCGGAGGGCCCGGGGCCAGCGGTTGCGCGGGGGAGCGGGGACGCGCAGACAATGAGGCCGATGGGGGGAGCCAGCAGAGCCGTGGAGGCGAGTCGTGAGTTCCCTACCGCCGTCGGAGCCGCCGTCGGACCCGTCCGCCGAGGGGCTGACCGGTCCGTCCTCGGGGCCGCCGCCTGCCGGGTCGTCCGGGCCGTCCGGTTCCACGGGCGGCGGTCCGCCGTCCGGGGGAGGCTCCGGAGCCGCGTCCGGGTCGCCGTCCGGTCCGCCGTCGGGGCCGCTGTCCGGGCCGTCCGGTGAGGTGGGTCCGACGCCGACGAGCACCGGCGGGGTGCCGCCGGGCTCGGGCCCGCTCTCCCAGCCCCCGTCCCAGCCTCCCGGCGGGCCCCGGACGCTCGTCGTGGCCTCCGGCGGGCGGCCCCGGCGGCCGTGGTGGCACGGGCGGCGGGGCATCGCGCTGGGGGCGGGTGTGCTGGTGGCGGCCGGTGTCCTGACCGTGGTGCTGACCAACCAGGGGGGCAAGGGCACGGTCCAGGCCGCGCAGCAGGTCGCCCTCCAGCCGGTCGCGGCCACCGGGCCGGACCCGTTCACCGGTTCGGTCGCGGCCGTCTCGGCCACGCCGTCCCCGGTGTCCCCGCCGTCCGTGGCCGCGAGCGTCTCCGGAGCGGAGCGGACCGTCCAGGGCGCCGCCGTCGGCCTGTACGGCGGCAGCACGCAGATCGCCAGCTGCGACGTCCCCAAGCTGTCGGACTTCCTCACCAGCCCCGGCAACGAGGCCAAGGCCCGGGCCTGGGCCGGCGTCGAGGGCATCGACCCGAGCGCGATCCCGGCCTACCTGCGCTCGCTCACCCCGGTCGTCCTGCGGGTGGACACCCGGGTCACCAACCACGGCTTCCGCGACGGGGTGGCGACGCCCTTCCAGTCCGTCCTGCAGGCCGGTACGGCGGTGCTGGTCGACTCCCGGGGTCTGCCCAGGGCCCGCTGCGCCTGCGGCAACCCGCTGCTGCCGCCGGCCGCGCTGAGCGCCAACCCGGTCTTCGCCGGCACGGCCTGGCCGGCCTTCCAGGAGCACGAGGTGGTCGTGGTCAGCCCGGCCCCGAGCCCGGTGAACAGGATCGTGGTGGTCGATCCGTCGAGCGGGGAGTCCTTCGCCGCGTCGGTCGGGAGCGGCAGCGCGAGTGCGTCCCACTCGGCGTCCTCGTCCTCGGCTTCGTCGCCGGAGTCGGGTTCGGCTTCTTCCGGTTCGGGATCGCCGCAGTCCGGCGCGTCCTCGGGCGCGTCCTCCGGCGGATCGTCCGGGGCGTCGTCCGGCGGGTCGTCCGGGTCGTCCGCCTCGGCCGGGGTCTCCTCGGGGTCCGCGTCGGGCCAGGGACCGAGTGCGAACGCGGCCTCGACCCGGCGGTCCGGATCACCCGCCGGGGGCTCCCCGCACTCGGAGTCCGGGGTGACGGGCCAGAGCGGGCCGGTGTCCGCCGGGTCCTCGGCCGCGGGCCCGCTCACGGGCGGGTAGGGGCAGACTGGGGGCATGTGCCGAAGCATCAAGACCCTCCGTGCTCCCGTGACGCCCGAGGTCACCGAGGAGGACATCCATGCGGCGGCCTTGCAGTACGTCCGCAAGGTCTCCGGGTTCCGGGCGCCCGCCGCGCACAACCGCGAGGTGTTCGACCAGGCGGTGGCCACCGTCGCGGACGCGACCCGCGAGCTGCTCGCCGACCTGGTGGTGCGGGGCGCGCCGAGCCTCGCACCGGGTGCCGCGGCGCCGTAGGTCCGTCCGGCCGGTGGCCGGGCCCGCCCCCGGTGCGGCCGCCGGGGGAGTGCGGTGGCGGGGAGGGGCGCCGGGCCGGACCATCCTGGGTATGGACCAGCAAGAGGAACGCGACCGGCGGTCGGGGACAGGACGGCCGGTGGGAAGCCCCGCGACCGTCCGGCTCGTGCACGAGGAGGGCCACGTCAATCCCGGTGCCACGGCCGACGACTCGCTCCAGGGCAGCGTGTACGTGGACGGCCGGGGGTGGGTCTGGGTCGAGCGGGACGGGAGACGGCTCGTCTCGCTCCCGGCGCACGCGGTGGCCCGGATCGAGTGGGAGGCGGACGGCATCCCGGCCGGGTACGACGCGTAGCCGGCGGCCCGCCCGGCCGTCGCGGGCCGCCGCCCGGGTGCGGCGGGCTTCCACCGGGCGCAGGCTGACTGTATGGGTGACTTCGTGACCGCGACCGTGGTGTTCCGCGAGATCGTGGTGGTCGGCGGAGTGGTCTTCGGTGCGCAGATGGACGGCCTGGCGGTGCGCCGGGAGGACGACTGGGTGCACGTCCGGCTCACCGCGGACGAGAACACGGTCTACAGCTTCCCGGTGTCCATGATCGCCTGCGTGGCCTGGGCACCGGAGAACTGACCCGCGCGCCGGGCCGTGATGCGGTCTACGCTGGGACGATGAGCAGGTACCACGGGCCGGCCAACGTCCTCAGCGGCGGCAAGGCGATCCCGGTCGAGGCCGATCTGTACGCCGAACACCCGGCCGACGACCTGTCGCGCTGGTGGGGCACGGTGCAGGCCGAACAGAGTGCCGATCGCAGTGCCGACGGCGGCGACGGCTTCTGGGCGTCGTCCGGCCAGCGGTGGGGCAGGCTGAGGCTGCCGGACGGCCGCGACGGGAGCTTCGTCGCCGTCGAGCACGCGGCCGGTGAGCTGTGGATGGAGATCAACGGCCGGGGCAGCGAGCCGTTCTGACGACCGGCCCGGGTGGGCGTGCGTGCGGCGCGGGTCAAGCTCCGGCCGCGGCGTCGGCCAGGTTGCGGACCAGGCCGGCCGAGAGCTGCCGGATCTCGCCGTAGTCCTCGTCGTCGCCGTGCACCGGAAGCTGGTTGACCACGGCCGCCAGCCGGGGCGGCAGCCGCAGGTCGAGGCCTTCGTGGCAGCGGGCGATGATGTCGGCGCGGACGTGCCGGGGCAGCAGCTCGCGCGGTGAGTCGAGGACCTGCCGCACGGGCCGGGGGTCGGCGGCGAGTTGTTCGGCCTGGAGGCGCCAGAAGTCCGCGTCCAGGGGTTCCCCGCGGCTGCGGTGCAGCAGGTTCAGACAGGAGGCGGCCGTGTAGTTGCCGCCGCCGGCCGCGAACTGCCACCAGAGCTGCGCCCCGTCCGGGTGGCCGGTCACCTGGAGCAGGGCGCCGAGGACGAGTGCCCCCTCGGGGTGGATGTGCCGGTCGTTGACCAGCAGGTCCAGCGAGGCGGCGGCCGGCGGCTGGGCCAGGACGAGGGCGGCGAGCAGGTCCAGTTCGTGCGCCGCCTGCTGGTGTTCGGACGGGAAGGGCGCGGGCGCGGTCATCAGCCGCCGCCAGGGCAGGCCGTCGGCGCCGTCCGGCGGGGCGGCCGCCGGCTCGCGGCGCGGCTGCTCGCGCAGCGCGTACGGGGTGTCGGCGAGCAGCCGGTCCGGTCCGGTCACGGTGTGCCTCCCTGGTCCCGGTGGCGGTCGAGCTTGCGGGTGAGCCGTCTGGCCGCCTGGCCCGCGGTGCTCCGGACGTTCGCCTCGGTGGTGCCCAGGTAGTCGGCGATCATGGCGTCCTTCAGTCCGAGCAGGTGCCGCAGGACCACCACGTCGTACTGGCGCTCGGGCAGTTGGAGGAAGGCCCGGTAGAGGTCGGCCGGGTCGCCGGGCGCCGCCGGTCCGAGCCGGGCCAGGCCCGAGAACAGGCCCACCAGCTCCACCCAGGGCGGCACCGCGGCCTCGACCGCGGGCCGTACGGTCTTCAGTGCGGCCTCGGCCAGGGTGTCCGCCACCCGCTCCTTGATCAGCATCCAGGCGTAGCAGGCCGGGACGGGCTGGCGCAGGGCGATCGCCCAGTTCCGCCACAGGTCGGCCTTCATGGCCTCGACCGTCCTGGCCACGTCCGCCTCGTCGTGCAGCCGCGCCCGGGCGATGCCGGTCCAGGCGCGCTCGTGCGTCTCGCAGAACGCGTCGAACGTCAAGCGGGGCCGGTTGGCCGACCGTACCGCCCAGTCGTTCTCGGTCACGTTCCAATCCTCCCCGGCGGTCACCCGTTCGAGGGGCGCCGCCCGGCCGTCCGCCGCGTCTGGCCGCCCGGGGGTGCGGGCCGGTCGTGGCGGCTGCCAAGGGGGGAACTCCTTTCCCCCACGGGAACATTGGATCCCATGCGGGCCCGGATTGTGAAGTGATCGGATGATGAGGTGATCTGCCGTCGGAAATCCCCGGTCCACTGGTGATCAGACGTCAGAACCGATCAGGTGTCACCTTCTTGCGATCGGATACGATCGACCTCCGGGAACGACGGGGGCGGTTCCTGCTTGCCCCGTCGTCGCCGTGGGCATAGGTGGGGACAGGCCGCGCCAGGGTCCGCCAGGCCCCGCCAGTGCGGCGCGGGCCGCGGCGGACCGCCGCGGACGGACCGGCGGACGGGTGACACATGGGGGAGCGGATGACCGGCGACACGACCCGGAGCGACATCGAACCGACCGTCGAGGTCAATCTCGACGTGCACGTCGCACACTCGGCCCGGATGTACGACTTCTACCTCGGCGGGACGACCAACTTCGCCCCCGACCGGGAGGCGGCCGCCCACGCGCTGGCGGTCTTCCCGTGGGCCCGTTCGGCCGCGCGTGCCAACCGGGCGTTCATGCACCGCTCCACCCGGGCCCTCGCCGAGGCCGGGATCCGGCAGTTCCTCGACATCGGCACCGGTATCCCGACCTCGCCGAACCTGCACGAGATCGCCCAACGGATCGCCCCGCAGTCCCGGGTGGTCTACGCGGACAACGACCCGATCGTGCTCACCCACGCCCAGCACCTGCTGCACAGCGCCCCCGAGGGCCGGACCGCCTACGTGCACGCCGACGTCCGCGAACCGGAGAGCGTCCTCTCCGCCGCCCGCGAACTCCTCGACTTCTCCCGGCCGATCGCGCTGAGCCTGAACGCGATCCTGCACTTCGTACCGGACACCGCGGCGACCGGCGCGCACCGGCTGGTGGAGGCGTTCAAGGCGGAACTGCCCCCGGGCAGCGCCCTGGTGGTCAGCCACGCGACCCAGGACTTCGCCCCCGAGGACATCGCGCGGGTGGAGCAGGTCTACGCGAACGCCGGCACCCCCGTACAGGCCCGGACCCGGGAGGAGTTCGCCCGGCTGTTCAGCGGCTGGGAACTGCTCGACCCGGGGGTCGCCGCCACTCCCCGGTGGCGGCCCGACGAGACCTCCGCGGCGGAGCCGGTCGCCGACGCCGAGGCCGCCTGCTACGGAGCGGTCGCCCTGCGGCGTTGAGGCGCGGCGGCGATGGCGGCGACGGCTCCACGGTGACGGCGACCGGCTGACTCGGTGCTGATCCGGTGCCGCGTCGTCGGGTCAGCTGACGACGTGGGCCGCGACGATCCGCGCGCAGGCCAGCGGCTCGGTCCCGGTGGTGTCCACCTCCAGGTCGTAGTGCACGCCCTGGTGGACCAGTTCCGCCTGCGCTTCGGCCGTTCCGAGTGCCCGGTCGCCGCGTGCGAGCTCACGGCCCGCGGCGACCTCGGTCTCGCACCTGACGCCGACCCAGAGCACCCGCAGGCCGTGCAGTGCCTCCTGCCATCGCAGTTGGGAGGCCGCTCCGCCGAGGAACACCTCGTCGACGACGACCCGGGCACCCGCGCGGGCCATCGCGGCGATGCCCTTGATCCAGGCCTCCTCCAGTGACCGGAACGCTGACCCGAGCAGCACGGTGCCGTCCGGGGCGAAGTGGATTCCCGCCTCCGAGGTCCGCAGCGACGCGGGCATGCCCTCGATCAGCGTGTCGATTCCGAAGGTCAGCCACGGGTCCGGCAGAACGGCCTGAAGGCACCGGGCGAGACCGGATTTCCCGGCGCTGGAGCCGCCGTTGAGCACGATCACCTGGGTCGTCATCACTCCACACTAGGACCACCCGGGCGGTGCGCGGGGCGCATTCCCGGGTAGTGCCGGGTGGCCCTTCGCCGACGGTCGGGGTCTAACGACGGGTGGCGACCGCGAAGATCCGGCGGAACGGGAAGACCGTGCCGTACGGGCCGGACGGGTAGGCCTCGCGGAGCAGGGCGGCGTACTCGGCGGTGAAGCGCTCGCGGTCGGCGGGATCGGTCAGCCGGGTGAGGACGGGGCGCAGCGCGGTGCCCTTCGTCCAGTCGAGGACCGGGTCGGGGCCGGGGAGCAGGGTGCTGTAGGTGGTCTCCCAGACGTCGACCGTGCAGTCCGCCGCGGCCAGCGTCTCCAGGTACTCGGCGGGCGAGTGGACACCGACCCGCTCGCCGGCCGGGCCGAGGGCCCCGGCCCAGCGGGCGCTGCGGGCGAGTCCGGCGAGCAGGGTGTGGCTGGGGGCGTCGAAGTTGCCGGGGACCTGGAAGGCGAGGCTTGCACCGGGGCGCAGGGCGGCGGCCCAGCGGGGCAGCAGCTCCCGGTGGCCGGGCAGCCAGTGCAGGGTGGAGTTGCTGACGATCAGGTCGGGCGCGGCGGGGGCCGGGTCGTACCCGGCGGCGTCGGCCAGCAGGTAGTCGGCGTTCGGCTCGCCCTCGGCGCGGGCGATGGCCAGCATCTCGGGCGAGCTGTCGATGCCGGTGATCCGGGCCCCGGGCCAGCGCCCGCGCAGGACGGCGGTGGAGTTGCCCGGGCCGCAGCCGATGTCCAGGACCACGGGGCCGGGCCCGCAGGGGAGGGCGGGCACCCGGGAGAGCAGGTCGTGCAGCGGGCGGGTGCGCTCGTCGGCGTAGCGGAGGTACTGAGCGGGGTCCCAGCGGACGGAGGTCATCGCAACTCCTGAAAGTATCTCGACATCAAGATATATGGCCGAGGATGGCCCGGATGTATCTCGATGTCAAGATATTCAGGTCGGTGCCGGATCGGCGCCCGATCAGTGCCGGACGCGGTCCGGCGGCCCGCCGAACTCCTGGAGGCTCTCTTCGACGATGTCGTTCAGGCGGGAGTGGTGGGCCCCGCGCCAGTACGCCTGGCCGCAGTCGGTGCACTGGGCGAAGGTGTCGTACGAGCGCTCGGTGCCGTCGTGCAACTGCTCGTGCAGGTCCTCCTTGCTCGCGGCGCGCAGCGTCCCGTTGCAGGCCGTGCACCTGGTCCAGGGCGCGAGCGGGGGCGCGAAGCGGGACAGCACGTCCTTGAGCTGCTCGGCCGGCCGGTGGCTGTAGACGTACGCACCCGCCCAGAGCTCGCGGCGGCGCAGCAGGCCCCGGTCGCGGGAGAGCATCACCCGCTGCTCGGCGGCCGAGCGGGCGGCCAGCGCGGCGTCGCCGATGTCCAGGCTCTCGTACGCGGTGTCCACGCCCAGCAGCCGCAGCCGCCGCGCGAGGGTGCCGAGGTGGACGTCGAGCAGGAACCGGGCCGGCCCCGGGAGCTGCTGGGGCCGGGGTACGCCGAGCACGGTGATCTCCTCGCCGTCCGCCGGGATGTGGGAGGTGCGCACCTCCCGCCCGTCGGCGGTCAGCACGCCGACCTCGGTGAGCGGCGCCCCGAGGGACTCCACCACGTGGCCGAGCGTCGAGGCGCCGTCGGTGCGCACCGCCGTCCGGCCCCGCCGCTGCGCCGCAGCGACGAAGACGTGCAGTTCAGGGGCAAAGCTGATCCAGATCTCCGGTCTCTCCACGCGGCCAGCATGCCAGCGCGGGGCCGGCCGCGGCCAGCGCTTTCCGGGCGGCCGCGTACCCCGGCGGCCCGGAGTGGGAGGCCCGGTGTCGGCGGGCGCGGGGCGCCGGGCGGGGTGCAGGTTCGGTGAGAGCTCTACGACAACTCGGCTCACCCCGTTCGGGTTCGGCCTGACGCGCATTAGGATGGGCGTCCAGGACCTAGCGAGGGAGGCGTGCGGTGACCCCAGCCGAGACGGGAGCGTCCACGCTCGCCGAGAAGATCGAGAAGCTGTTCCGGACTGTCCGGCGACCGGGCGGCGAGCCGCACAGCAACGAAGAGGTGGCCCGCGCCTGCCGGGAGGCCACCGGCGAGTCCTTCTCGACCACCTACCTCTGGCAGCTGCGGACCGGGCGGCGGGACAACCCGACCAAGCGTCACCTGGAGTCGCTGGCCCAGTTCTTCCAGGTCCCGCACGCCTACTTCTTCGACGACGAGGCCGGCGACCGGATCGCCGAGGAACTCGCCCTGCTCGGCGCCCTGCGGGACGCCGGAGTCCGGGACGTCGCGCTGCGCGCGGTCACCCTCTCGCCGGAGGGCCTCGGCACGATCAGCGACATGATCGAGGCGATCGCGCGCCGGGAGTCCAAATCCCGCCGGTCCGACTGATACCGGGAACCGTCGGCCACTCCTAGGATCGATACCACCGTGTGCGGTGCATCGGTGACCCGGAGACTGGGAGGGAACGCGTGGCGACCGGTGGAGCGTGGCAGCGCAGGAAGCTCTGGCGGCGGTGCCGGCGAATCGCCGACACCCTGAACGTGCCGACGGAGTTCGACGCCGCCGTCCTCGCGGACCTGGTGTCCTCCCGGCTGGGGCGTCCGGTGGAGCTGGTGCCGCTGCCCTCCTCCACGTGCAGCCCGTGCGGGGTCCTGGTGACCACGGACCGGGCCGAGTACATCGGCTACCCGCGCGACACCACCCCCCTGCACCAGCAGCACATCGTGCTCCACGAGGTCGGGCACCTGCTGTGCGGCCACCGCGGCAGCACCGTGCTCAGCCCGGCCGTCGCGGCGGCCCTGGCGCCCAGCCTCTCCAGCGAGTTGATCAACCGGGTGCTCGGCCGCAGCGTCTACACCGAGGTCCAGGAGCAGGAGGCCGAGGTGTTCGCCTCGCTCGTCCTGCACCGCGCGGCGGACCGCCGGCCGGCCGGACGCGTGGCCGGCCCGCCGCCCGCCCGCCCGGCGGGCGGATTCGGTCCGGCGGGCACGACGGCGGCCCGGCTCGGCTCACTGTTCGACGCGGCGCCACCGCACGGTCCGTCCGAGTCCGTCTGACCAATGATCAACTTCTTTGGATATCTGGCCTGCGCCGTCGCCGTCCTCGGTGCGGCGCACCGGCTCTGGCCGGCCCGCTGGTCCTCGGCCGGGGCGCGGTACGTGGTCGGCTTCACCCTCTGCATGGGCCTCTCGCTGGCCGTGCTGGCACCCGCCACCAGCGCCCTCGTCCGGGTCTGGGCCGCCCCCGCCCGCGACGCGCTGCCGCTCGTCGGGGCCGAACTCAAACTCGCCGGGGAGTACTTCCTCACCCTGATGGCGTACTCGGTACGCTCCCCCGACCCGGACCGGCCGCGTCACCGCCGCCGGCAGACCGCGGGCTCGCTGCTGGTGATGGCGGCGTGCGCGGCGACCTACCTGGCGGCGGGGGTGACGTCCGCGGACGGCAGCACACTCGTCGTCGCGGCGGACGGCAGGTCGGCGCTCGGACTGCACAGCGCCCTGTTCACGCTGCACAGTTGCTGGTGCGTGGGCCTGTTCACGGTGGTGATCCACCGGGCGGCCCGGCACGTCGGGCCGGGCCTGCTCCGGGTCGGCCTGCGGCTGATCGTCGCCGCCGGGGTGGCGGGGCTGGTCTGGACGGCGCAGAGCGTCTCCCCCCTGCTCGCCGGGCTGGCCACCGGCCGGCAGGAGGCCGGGGAGGACGCGGGCTCCGCACCCGTCGCCCTGCTCGTGCTCGTACTCGGCATCAGCGGGGCGACCGTCACGGCCTGGGGCAACCGGCTGACCGGGCCGGCCCGCTGGCTCCGCACGGTGCGCGACTACCGCCGGATCGGCCCGCTCTGGTCGGCCCTGCACGCGGCCCACCCGCAGACGGCGCTCGAAGCGCCGACCGCGCGCGCGGGCGCCGTCCGCGCGCTGCGGAACGCGGAGTTCGCCCGCTACCGCCGCATCATCGAGATCCACGACGGACACCTGGCGCTGCGCCCGTACTTCCACCCGCAGGTGCCGGCCTGGGCGGCGGCCGCCGCCGCGACGCCCGCCGAGGGCGGGCCGGGTGCCGGGGACACGGCGGCGACCCGGGCGGCCGCGCTCGTCGAAGCGGCCGTCATAGCGGCCGCGCTGGAGGCCGCCGCGGCCGGCTGCCGGTACCGCGCCGCCTCCGACTACACCCCGCACGCCGTCCGCGCCGACACCGACGCGGAGAGCGCCTGGCTGGTCCTGGTCACCGAGGCTTTCACGCACTCGGCCGCCGTGCAGGAGATCCGCCGGCGCGTCAGGGCGGAACTCCACCCCGGGCGGGACTGAGCAGCCGCCGGGTCCTGGGGCTCCGGGTCCTGGGGCTCCGGGGCCCGGCGGCTCCGGGCCCGGGATTCCGCCGGGCCCGGAGGACGGGATCCGGCCGTCCAGGAGGCGGCCGATGTCAGCCAAAATGAATGGAAGTCAGGCCAAGCTGACGCTTCATTCATCTGTGCTGATGACATGGGGCGGTCGGGGTGCGTCAATGGACGTGGCGCCGACCTCGTCGTGGACCCCAATCCAGGGCCCGGTGTCGTCTCCGGGGGGAGACCCCCTGGAGGAACGCCGCCGATGGGCGGCCGGCTCCTCCAGGGGCGCCCCGCGCGCCGGTGCCGCACGGGGGCCGGGCCCCTCGCCGACGGATCAGGCCTTGCGGCCGACCCCGGCGTACATCCAGCGGGTGGTGTTCTCGGTCGGGCCGTCCGGGCGCCAGAGCGGCACGAAGTCGACGCCCGGCTCCAGCAGTTCCCAGCCGTCGAAGAAGGTCTCGACGTGGGCCCGGCCGCGCAGGTTGATGCCGGTCTCGGTCTTGTCCCAGGTCTTGGCGGCTGCGGCCGCCCGCTCGGGGTTGCCCTCGAAGGTGCTGTGCGAAAGCAGCAGGTAGCTGCCCGGCGCCACCCGGCTGCGGACCTTCTCCACCGCCTCCCGGGCCTGCTCGTCCGTGACGAAGTGCAGGACGGCGACGAGCAGCACGGCCACCGGCTGTGAGAGGTCCACCAGGTCCAGCAGCTCCGGCCGGTCCAGCAATTCGTCCAACTGGCGGACGTCGCCGGTCAGTACGGTGGTCGAGCGGTTGTCGGCGAGCAGGGCCCGGCCGTGGGTCAGCACGATCGGGTCGTTGTCGACGTAGACCACCCGGGCGTCGGGCGTGACGCTGTGGGCCGCCTCGTGCACGTTGCCGGGGGAGGGCAGGCCGGCGCCGATGTCGATGAACTGCCGGATGCCGGCCTCGGCGCACATCCGGACCGCGCGCTGCAGGAAGCCCCGGTTCTCGCGGGCCGCCGCCGGGATGTCCGCCGAGACGCTGATGGCGTGCTCGGCGGCGCTACGGTCGGGCGGGAAGTTGTCCTTGCCGCCCAACCAGTAGTCGTAGATGCGGGCGGGATGGGGACGGTCGGTCTGAAGTCCCGTCATGTCACGGTCCTGCTCGGACTTCTGCACGTCTCTCCCCTGGTCGACCGGCACCGCTGCGCGGTGGGGGGAAGCATAGCCTCCGCCTCGGACAGTCGTACGGACGGGGTGGGCCGGTGACGGCCGTTCCCGCCCCCGCCCTGGTCGGGGCAGGGGTGACGCGGTACCGTGCGGCCGTGGTCCGCCGACCGGGGTCGGCCGGGCCCGCCGTGATGTGCCGTGATGTGCCGTGAAGTGCCGTGGTCCAACGGGATTCGACAGGGTCCGACCGCGGCCGACCGGATCCGACCGGATCCGGTCGGGTTCGACAGGTTCGACTGGGGGAGTGAGCAGTATGCAGGCTGTGGTCAAGGGCAGCACGATGCCGGTGCTGGAGATCGAGTTGGCGCAGGGCGAGACGGTGATCTCCCCCCACGGCGAGCTGTCGTGGATGTCGGCCAACATGCAGATGTCGCAGACCACCAACGCCGGGGGCAAGGGCGGCTTCATGAACACCCTGAAGCGCGCGGTCGGCGGTGGCGGCATCTTCCTGACGCAGTACCAGGCGCAGAACGGAACGGGTCTGGTGGCCTTCGCCGCCAAGGTGCCCGGCCACATCCTGCCGGTGGACGTCGCGCCGGGCCGGGGCCTCGTGGTGCACCGCCACGGCTGGATCTGCGGCACCCCCGGGATCACCCCCACGGTCGGCCTCCAGCAGACCTTCCGCGGCGGGCTGTGGGGCGGCGAGGGCTTCGTGCTCCAGCGGCTCCAGGGCCAGGGCCGGGCCTGGATCGAGCTGTCCGGCGAGGTCACCGAGTACAACCTCGGCGCCGGGCAGACCATGCTGGTGCACCCCGGGCACGTCGGCATGTTCGACGAGTCGGTGCAGTTCACCATCACCCGGATCCCCGGTATCGCCAACAAGATCTTCGGCGGTGACGGCATCTTCCTGGTGGCGCTGACCGGCCCCGGCCGGATCTGGCTGCAGAGCATGCCGCTGTCCGGCCTGGCCCACGCGCTGGAGCCGTACCTGGCCCGCGACGGCGCGGTGGCTGTCGGTGAGGGCGCCGGGATCGGCTCCATAGTCGGGGGCATCCTGCGCGGCTGACGCCGGGGCCGGGCCGGGCCGGGCGCGGGCCCGGCAGGAGCCGTGTGCGCGGGCCCGGCCGGGCCGGATCCGGCGGCCCGGCCCGCTCCGCGCCGCCGGGCGTCCGGGCGCGGGCCGATCCGCCGCGAATTCTCGGGCCCGGCCTGGGGGTGGAGCGTGAATCGGGGGCAGACTGACAGGTGTACCCCTCCGGCCCGGCCGGTGGTCGCAGCTCCTTACCGAGGAGGCGCGTCATGTCCGCCGTATTCGTCCCGCACACTCGGCCGGTCCCGCACGAGTCGGCCGCCACCCACCTGCGGCGCGCCGTCGGCAGGGACTCCAATCCGCTCTGCCGCCCGGTGGACCGCTCGCGCAGCAGGCTGCTGGTGGCGGTGGTGCCGTGCATGGTCCTGTCGGTGGTCGTGGCCACGCTGGTCGCGCTGGTGCTGCTGGCCGGTATGCGGGCGACCGAGCGGCAGACGGCCCTGCACCGGCACCAGGTGACCGCGACCACGGTCGCGACGGCGGTGGACAACCCGGTCGGGACGGCGGCCCAGGCGCAGGCCGCCTGGGCGTACCCGCAGGCCACCGGGCGCGGCGGCGTGATCGACGTGCCCAGCGGGGCTCCGGTGGGCACCCGGGTGGCCCTCTGGGTCGACGACGCCGGGAGCCCGGCCTCGCGTCCCCGCCCGGGCTCCGAGCTGACGGCCGCCGCCGGGATCTACGGGCTGGGCGTGCTGAGCGGCCTGGCGGTGCTGGCCCGGGTCGGGTACGGCGCCCGCCGCCGGGTCCTGGAGCGCCGGGCCGTACGGGCCTGGGAGCCGGACTGGGAGCAGGTGGAGCCGGTCTGGTCGGGGCGCAGCCGCCGGCCCGGGAACGGCGAGCGCTGACCCGGACGCGGTGGGTGACCGGCGGTGGGTGACCGGCGGTGGGTGACCTGCGGTACGTGACCTGCGGTACGTGACCGGGCCGCGTGAGCGGGTGGTGCGTGACCGGCCGGTGGCCGGTCACCGTCAGTCCTTCCGCAGGCCTCCGTGCGGTCCTGATACCGATACCAGGTACAGAATTATGCACTATTTGTACCGATTTATGGCAAGTGATTTGACTATTTTCTTATAGGGCATCAAAGTTTTCCGCATGTCCCCGAACGGTCCGTCCCGCCTCCGCGCCGCCACTGAGCCGGCGCTGCTCGGCGTGCCCGTGACCCTCGTGGGCGCTGTCGCCTGTCGATGTCGGTGACGAAGCGAAACTGACGAAGAGACCCTGACGCCAGGAATCCTGACGGTCCGTCACGATATTCCGGCGTACCGTCGTGACATGTCCTCGCCCGGCCGGTCGGCCTCGATCGGGCGCGCTCGGGCCGGTCGCACCCCGTCCCTTCGTGTCCGGCCGGTCGCGGCCGCGGATCCACTCCCCGGGCTTCGCCGCGCCGCGTCGTTCCGCCGCCGTCTCCGCCAACGCCGCCTTCGACCCTTCCGTCCCGCCTGTGGACCGCCGTGATCCGGTGGTCCACGAAGTACCCCCGAGAGGTTCACCATGAGCAAGAGCAGGGCCGCTGTCGCGGCTTCCGCCGTCGCACTGCTGGCCGGGCTGACCGCGGCCTGCGGCGCCGGAGGGAGCAAGGGCTCCTCGGCTGCCTTCGACCCGGCGACCTGCCAGGGCGGCACCCTGACGGTGCTGAACCACCGCGGCCAGGGGAACTTCGACCCGGCCGAGCTCTACACCTCCGGCGGCGGCAAGGTGCCCACGCTGGTCTTCCGGACCCTGACCACCCGCAACCACACCACCGACGGCCCGGACAGCGCCAAGGTCGTGCCCGACCTGGCCACCGACACCGGCAAGCCCAACCAGGACGCCACGGTCTGGACCTACCACCTCAAGCCGGGCCTGAAGTTCGAGGACGGCACCCCGATCAGGTCGGCCGACGTGAAGTACGGCGTCGAGCGCTCCTTCGCCCCCGAGCTGCCCGGCGGCCCGCCGTACCTGCGCGACTGGCTGATCGGCGGGGAGGCGTACCAGGGCCCGTATAAGGGCGGCGACCTCGCCTCGATCGAGACGCCGGACGACACCACCATCGTCTTCAAGCTGCGCAAGCCCGAGGGCGACTTCCCGTTCCTGGCCACCGCCACCCAGTTCGCGCCGGTCCCCAAGGACAAGGACACCGGCACGAGTTACCAGAAGCACCCGGTCTCCTCCGGCCCCTACAAGGTGGTCAGCAACGACGGCGGCAAGACCATCGTGCTGGACCGCAACCCCAACTGGTCGCGCTCCGCCGACGACCAGCGCCTCGCCTGCCCGGACAAGGTCGTGGTGAACTCCGGCCTGGACCAGTCCGTCATCAACCAGCGGCTCGCCGCCGGCACGGGGGACGACGCGGGTGCCGTCACCAGCGACACCAACGTGAACGCCTCGGTGCTGGCCCGGCTGAACAGCGACGCCGCACTCAAGAGCCGGGTCGTCACCGGCTTCTTCGGCGAGACCCAGTACCTCGCCTTCAACCCGAAGGTGAAGCCGTTCGACGACGTCCGGGTGCGCCAGGCGGTCTCGTACGCGATCGACCGCGAGTCGGTGGTCAACGCGGTCGGCGGCAGCTCCGTCGCCAAGCCCGCGACCACCTTCCTGCCCGACCAGCCCGCCTTCGGCTACACCCCGTACGACTACTTCCCCGCCGGGCAGAACGGCGACCCGGCCAAGGCCAAGGAGCTGCTGGCGCAGGCCGGTTACCCGAACGGGCTGACCATCACGCTCAGCCACTCCACCGTGACCGGCGACGGCAGCGGCCCCGAGGTCGCGGCCGCCGTGCAGGAGGCGCTCGGCAAGGCCGGGATCACCGTCAAGCTCGACGGCACGGCCGACGACGACTACCAGACCAAGTACCAGAAGCCCGCCACCGAGCCGGGCCTGTTCCTGGCCAGCTGGGGCGCCGACTGGCCGTCCGGCGGGCCGTTCCTGGCACCCGTCTTCGACGGGCGGCAGATCCTCGCCGACGGCGGCAACTACAACTCCGCCCAGCTGGACGACCCCAAGGTCAACGCCGAGATCGACGCCGCCAACCGGCTCACCGACTCGGCCCAGGCCGCCAAGGCCTGGGGCAGCCTGGACGCCGAACTCGGCAAGCAGGCGTACACCGTGCCGCTGTACCACCCGGTCTACAAGCGGCTCTACGGCAAGGACGTGAAGAACACCTACGTCAGCCAGTGGAACGGGCTCTACGACCTGTCCCGCATCTCGGTCAAGTAAGGACCCCTCCCCGATGAGCGAGACCTCGACGGTCCCTCGGAGCCCGGACGTGGACCCGCGCCCGCCCGGCCGCCACCAGGTGTGGCAACGGCTGCGCGCCGACCGCGCGGCGCTCGCCGCGCTGGTCGCGGTCGCCCTGCTGGTCCTGATCGCCGCCGCCGCGCCGCTGATCTGCGCGCTGGAGGGCCAGAACGCGACCACCTTCCACAACAGCCTGATCGACTCGGCGACCGGCGGCGTGCCGATCGGGCCGTTCGGCGGCGCGAGCGGCGCGCACTGGCTCGGTGTCGAACCCGGCACCGGCCGGGACGTGCTCGCCCGGCTGGTGACCGGCGCGCAGGTCTCGCTCGCCGTCTCGCTCGGCGCGACGGCGGTGCAGATCACGCTCGGCGTCGTGATCGGCCTGGCGGCCGGGCTCGGCAGCCGCGCGGTCGACACCGTGCTCAGCCGGGCGATGGACCTGGTGATCGCCTTCCCGTCGCTGGTCTTCGCCGTCGCGCTGATGGCCGTCGTCCCCGGCGGGTTCCCCCGGCCGCTGCTGCTGATGCTGGTCATCGGCGTGCTCGGCTGGGGGCAGACCGCCCGGATCGTGCGCGGCCAGGTGTTCGGCCTGCGCGGCCTCGACTACGTCGCGGCGGCCCGGCTGACCGGCGCCCGGCGCGCGCGGGTGGCGCGGCGGGAGATCCTGCCCGCGCTGGCCGGGCCGGTGATCACCTACGGCGTGCTGCAACTGCCCGCCAACGTCACCCAGGAGGCCGGCCTCTCCTTCCTCGGCGTCGGCGTCCGGCCGCCCACCCCCTCCTGGGGGCAGATGCTGGCGAGCGCCACCGACTGGTTCCAGGCCGACCCGAGTTACGTCCTGCTGCCCGCCACCCTGCTGTTCGTCACCGTCCTCGCCTTCACCGTGCTCGGCGAGAGCGTCCGCACCGCGCTCGACCCGCGCGCCAAGTCCCGCCTGCGCGCCGGGCTCGACCGCCGGCGCGGCAAGCGCAACCCCGAGGAGGCCGAGGCGTGATCCGCTTCCTGCTCCGGCGGACCGTCAGCACCCTGCTGGTGCTGCTGGCCATGTCGGCCGTCATCTACGTCGTCTTCTTCGCCGCCCCGCACGACCCGGCCGTGCTGGTCTGCGGCAAGGGCTGCGACGGCGCCCGGCTCGCCGTCGTCCGGCACAAGCTCGGCACCGACCTGCCGGTCTGGGAGCAGTACTGGCAGTTCCTGCACGGGCTGGTGGCCGGCCGCAGCTTCGACTCCGGCACCGACGTCACCCGCTGCGCCGCACCCTGCCTCGGCTACTCGTTCCAGACCGACCAGCCCGTGCTGCAGATGGTCACCCAGCGCATCCCGGTGGACTTCTCGCTCACCGTCGGCGCGATGGTGCTCTGGCTGCTGCTCGGCGTCGGCACCGGCCTGCTCTCCGCGCTGCGGCGCGGCCGGTTCGCCGAGCGGGCGCTCACCGCGCTCACCCTGGCCGGGATGTCCACGCCGGTGTTCCTGATCGGCCTGATGCTGGTGATGCTGTTCTGCGCCTCCCTCCAGTGGATGCCCTTCCCCAGCTACACCGCCTTCACCGACGACCCCGCGCAGTGGGCGGCCAACCTGGTGCTGCCCTGGTTCTCGCTCGCGCTGATCATCTCGGCCGCGTACGCCCGGATGACCCGCAGCAGCCTGCTGGAGACCCTCGCCGAGGACCACATCAGGACCAACCGCGCCTACGGGCTCTCCGAGCGCCGGATCGTCTTCGGCCACGCGCTGCGCGGCGCGCTGGTGCCGGTGGTGACGATGCTCGCCATCGACGTCGGCCAGATCCTGGGCGGCGCGATGCTCACCGAGTCGGTGTTCGGCTTCGACGGGCTCGGGCGGCTGCTGGTGAACTCGGTCAACCAGATCGACCTGCCGGTGGTGGTCGGGGTGACGCTCTTCGCGGGCTTCTTCATCGTGATCGCCAACGCCGCCGCCGACGTGCTCTACGCGCTGGCCGACCCGAGAGTGAGCGTGGCATGACGGACCGTCGGAAACTGGTGGAGGTCTCGCAGCTGCGCGTCGCGTTCGGCGCGGGCGCGCCCCCCGCCGTCGACGGGCTCTCCTTCGAGCTCGGCGCGGGCGAGTCGCTCGGCCTGGTGGGCGAGTCCGGCTCCGGCAAGAGCACCGTCGCCCTCGCCCTGCTCGGCCTGCACCGGGCCGGCGGGGCCGAGGTCACCGGCACCGTCCGGGTGGACGGCACCGACGTGCTCGGCGCGACCGAGGCCGAACTGCGCGCCCTGCGCGGCGCGCGGGCCGCGATGGTCTTCCAGGACCCGCTCTCCGCACTCGACCCCTACTGGACCATCGGCGACCAGATCGCCGAGGTGCACCGGGTGCACACCGGCTCCACCCGCCGGGCCGCGCGCGACCGCGCCGTCGAGGTGCTCGACCGGGTCGGCATCCCGGACGCCGCCAAGCGGGCCAGGGCCCACCCGCACGAGTTCTCCGGCGGCATGCGCCAGCGCGCGCTGATCGCGATGGCGCTGGCCTGCTCGCCGAAACTGCTGATCGCGGACGAGCCCACCACCGCCCTGGACGTCACCGTCCAGGCCCAGATCCTCGACCTGCTGCACGAGTTGCGGGCCGAGCACGGCATGGCGCTGCTGCTGGTCACCCACGACCTCGGCGTCGTCGCGGGCAACACCGACCGGGTCCTGGTGATGCGGGACGGCCGGGCCGTCGAACACGGCCGGGTGGCCGGAGTCCTCGGCGCGCCGCGCGAGCCGTACACCCGTGAACTGCTCGCGGCGGTGCCCCGGCTGGACAGTCCGCGCGAGCGGCCGGCGCCCTCCGCCGACGTGCTGCTGAGCGTCACCGACCTGCACCGCCACTACCCCGCCCCCGAGCGGGCGGGCCTGTTCGGCGCACGCGCGAAGCTGCGCGCCGTCGACGGCGTCACCCTGGACGTCCGGCGCGGCGAGACGCTCGGCGTGGTCGGCGAGAGCGGCAGCGGCAAGAGCACGCTGGGGCGGCTGCTGGTACGCCTGGACCAGCCCACCTCCGGCGGGATCCGGTTCGAGGGCGCGGACCTCGCGCACGCCTCCGAGCGGAGCCTGCGGCCGCTGCGGCCCGACCTCCAGATGGTCTTCCAGGACCCGGTCTCCTCGCTCAACCCGCGCCGCACCGTCGGCGAATCCGTCGCGGACCCGCTGCGGGTGCGCGGCGGCCGCTCCGGCGGTCAGCTCCGGGCGGAGGCGGGCGAACTGCTCGAACGGGTCGGCCTGCGGCCGGACTGGTACCACCGCTACCCGCACGAGCTCTCCGGCGGCCAGCGCCAGCGGGTCGGCATCGCCCGGGCGCTGGCCCTGCGGCCCAAGCTGATCGTCTGCGACGAGCCGGTCTCCGCCCTCGACGTCACCACCCAGGCCCAGGTGGTCCGGCTGCTGGCCGGCCTCCAGGCCGAGTTCGGGCTGACCCTGGTCTTCATCGCCCACGACCTCGCCGTCGTCCGCCAGGTCAGCGACCGGGTCGCGGTGATGCGGCAGGGCCGGATCGTCGAACTCGGCCCGGTGGACGAGGTGTACACCGCCCCGCAGCACCCGTACACCCGGACGCTGCTGGCGGCCGTACCCGTCCTCGACCCCGCCGAGGCGGACACCCGCCGCGCCGCCCGGGCCGCACTGCGGGAGGTGCCCCGGCCCGCACCGAGCGGGGAGGGCCGGGCCCTGGCCGGAGCGTGAGCTCCGGGCCGGGCGCTGTCGGCGGGCGCCGCTACGATCGGCCGCATGAGAGCTGACGGAACGTTCAGTGTGAAGAGCTTCGTGCCGACCGAGCTGGTCCCGGAGCCGGCCGTGCCGACCGGGGTCCCGGTGGGTGTCGCGAAGATGGAGAAGCATTTCGAGGGCGAGGTCGCGGGCCGCTCCGCCACGTTGTTCACCGCCGCGTTCGACCAGGCGACCGGCATCGGCACCTACGTGGCGATGGAGTCCTTCGAAGGCTCGCTGAACGGCCGCGAGGGCGCCTTCAACTTCGCCCACTCGGCGACCACGTCCGGCAGTGACCGCAGCGCCGAGTTCTTCGTCGTGGTGCCCTCCAGCGGTACCGGCGAACTGGCCGGGATCACCGGCACCGGCGGGATGACGGTCGAGGCCGACGGGACGCACCGGATCTGGTTCGACTACGAGACCGGCTGAGGCCCTGCGGGCCGGGCCGGGAGCCGGTCGCACCGACTCCCGGCGCCGGGACCGGCACAGAGAACCTGCCCCGGTCGGGCCGTCCGGCCCGCCGACAGGCCGCAGAGCCGCCCCCCGCCCGCCGACGCGGCTGATCCTGTCGGTCCCGCCGGTCCCGCCGGCCCCGCGCTGTTCCCGCCGAACGAAAGAAGTACCGCTGCCGTGCGACCTTCCCTCTTCACCGTCGACCGCCCGGGCCCGGGGCGGCTGAGCACCATGGCCCGACCCCGTGGCGGTGACTGGCTGGAGGACGAGATGACCGCGCTGCGCCGGCACGGCGTGGACGTGCTGGTCTGCGCGCTCACCGGCCCCGAACTCGACGAGCTCGGCCTCACCGAGGAGCCCCGGGCGGCGGTGGCGGCCGGGCTGCGGTTCGTCCCGCTGCCGATCCCCGACCGCACCGTGCCCGACCCCGCCGCCGTGCTGCCGGCGCTGCGCGAACTCGCCGGTCAGCTGCGCGCGGGCGCGCACGTCGTCACGCACTGCCGCGCGGGCATCGGCCGCTCCTCGCTGCTGGCGGCCGCGCTGCTGATCCTGGAGGGCGCCGACCCCGAGGACGCCTGGCAGCGCATCGAACGGGCCCGGGGCCTGGCCGTCCCCGACACCGCCGAACAACGGGCATGGGCGTTCGCCCTGCCCGCCGACGGGTCGGTCCAGGAGTAGCCGCCCCGGGCACCGGAGCCTGCTGCCTCAGACCTTGTCGGCCGCGATCATCAGGTACTGGAAGCTGCCCTCCTTGTAGGCGGTCAGGAAGGCCGACTCGATGCCGGTCGCCACGGACGACCCGGCCCGCAGCTCCCAGTAGGGGATGGTGGCGGCGGTCAGGTCGACGACGCTGATCGGGAGCAGGTTGTTCGCCGCCATGGCGGCGAAGTACGCGCTGCGCGGGTGGATGTCGCAGATGTAGTGCGCGTCGATCTGGCTGACGGCCCGGGACGGCTGGCGGCCGTGCACGTCGTTGAAGCAGCCGGTGATGGTGACGTACCGGCCACCGGGCTTCAGTACGCGGGCGTGCTCCGCGAAGAGCTCGTACAGGTCGACGTACATGGTGCTCTCGTTGTTCCAGACGGACCGGAAGGCGGCGTCCGGGAAGCCGTTGTCGAGCATGTTGCGGAAGTGGAAGGCGACCTTGTCGGCCACACCGCGCTGCTCGGCCTGCTGGTTGGCGAACTTCACCTGCTCCTCGGAGATGGAGATGCCGTCGCCCCGGCTGCCGAACCGGAGGTTGGCCATGAAGCTGGTGCCGCCCCGGCCGGAGCCCGCGTCGAGGATCCGGTCGTCCGGCCCGACCTCGCCGAGCTGGTCGAGGAGGAAGTCGGCCTGGGCGATCTCCAGCCGGTGCATCTCGGCGATCACCCGCTCCTCGCGGGTCTCCTCCGGGCCTTCGAGGGCGGTGTGGTCCACCGCGCCGATGCCGTAGTGGTGGTGGTACGTGCCGGTGACGTCGCCCAGCCGGATGTTGACGGGGTCCTTCTCCTCGTTCCAGTAGTCGGCCACCGACTGCTGGTACCTGGTGGTGAGGACGGGGGAGGGGGTGTCGAGAGTCGTCATGACTGCTTCTTCCTTCACTGGTTGTAGCGGGGGCTGGTGGCGTGCCACTCCCGGTTGCCGCCGAGCCAGGCCCACAGAGCGCCCAGGTAGCGGGTCAGGACCGGGTCGCCGGCGAGGGTGAGCGAGGCCGCTGCGGCCTCGAAGGAGCGCACGAGTTCGTCGTGGATCGCGGCGGACCGCTGGATCGCCTCGTCGGGCGAGCAGCCGTCCTCGGCCATCAGCACGGTGGGCAGGTTGTACTCGACACCCTGCGCGCCGCCCTCCTTGTGCATCGAGTAGATGTCGTTGAGCAGGACGGAGGCGAGGGCGGCCTGCAGGGTCGCCCGGCGGACGTCCGGGCGCCCGTAGACGTCGGCCGGGAGCAGGTAGCCGCCGACCGTGTCGACCAGTGTCATGCAGGGCAGGAAGCTGTTCATCTGACGATTCGCCAGATACTCCCAGACCGCCGGAGGGGTGCCCTCGATGCGCCAGCCCGCTTCGGCGTCCATGCCGAGGAAGAGCCCGGCGATCTCCTGCCGGAGCCGGTTGACCTGCGATCCGGTGGCGTACCGGCCCAGTTCCAGCACCGAGCGGCGGAGCGCGTGCCACACCGGCTGCTCGCGTATCTCGCGCTCGTAGCGCTCGTGGTACCCGCTCGGCATCCGGCCGGGGTCGATCGCCGCCTGGGCCAGCATCAGCTGCGGTCCCAGGCGCTGCGGCCGGCCGGTGGTGGCGGCGTCCTCGCAGAAGTAGTCGTCGACGGCGAACTCCGCCGCCATGCAACGGCCCGCGGCGAGCAGCCGGTCCGGGTCGTCGGTGTCGGGGTGGGCGAGCATCAGCAGCCGCCCGTAGTCCGCCTGCTGGAACTTGTCCAACTGGCCTTCGTAGATGCCTACTTCTTCGGCCCAGCGGACCAGGCGGCGGTTCACCTCCTCGCCCAGGGCGGGGTCGTCGCGCAGGGGCGGCGGGCAGTACAGCTCGGGGACGCGGCTCCCCCGGGGAGCCGCGGTTCGCGGCCGCAGCAGATCGGTGATCCGGGCCGCCGAAGTGCCCAGCCCGGTGGGGCCGGTGGGGACCGGCCGGTCGGTGGTGTCGAAGGCTGCCATCGGGTCCTCCTGGAGGGGACGGGTCAGGACCGGGGGGCGGCGATGTCGACGTTCTCCAGGATGCCGACGGCGTCCTGGACGAGGATCGCGGCCGAGTAGTAGGCCGTCACCAGGTACCGCATGACGGCGGTGTCGTCGATGCCCATGAACCGGACGTTCAGGCTCGGCTCGTACTCGTCCGGGATTCCGGTCTGGTGCAGCCCGATGACGCCCTGGTTCTCCTCGCCGGTCCGCATCGCCAGGATGGCGGAGGTGTGGCCGTCGGTGACCGGGATCTTGCTGCAGGGGAAGATCGGCACCCCGCGCCAGGCCGGGACCTGGTGGCCGCCCACGTCGACGCCGTCGGGGGAGATGCCGCGCCGGTTGCACTCGCGGAAGAAGGCCGCGACCGCCTTGGGGTGGGCCAGGAACATGTCGGTGCCCCGGCGCATCGCCAGCAGGTCGTCCATGTCGTCCGGGGTCGGCGGCCCGGACCAGGTGTTGATCCGCTGGTCGTAGTCGACGTTGTGGAGCAGGCCGAACTCCCGGTTGTTCAGCAGCTCCCACTCCTGGCGTTCGCGGATCTCCTCGACGGTCAGGCGCAGTTGCTCCTGCAACTGGTTCATCGGGTCGTTGTAGAGGTCGGCGACCCGGGAGTGCACCCGCAGGACGGTCTGGGTCAGCGAGAGTTCGTACTCGCGGGGTGCGAGGTCGTAGTCGACGAACGACCCGGGGATCTCGGACTCGCCTTCGTGGCCGGCCGAGACGGCGACCTCCACCTCGCCCTTGGAGTTGACCCTGCGGGAGGACCGGGTAAGGAAGGCGTCGACGTGCTCGCGCAGGCTCGCGGAGCGTTCGAACAGGCTCAGGAAGGAGTCCCACGGGAGGGCGAGCAGAGTCCCGGCCGTGGTGGCCTTCGCGGTGGCCGTCCACTTCGGCTCGCGGTGCAACAGTGCCTCGTCGCCGAGGTGGTCGCCGTCGGAGAGGGTGCCGACGGCTTTGCGGTCGCCGTACTTTCCGGTCACGATCCGTTCGACGCGGCCGTGCGCGATCAGGAAGACCTCCGTGATCGGCCGGCCCTCCTCGGCGAGGACGTCGCCACTGCGGAAATCGCGCGGGGTGAAGCGGCCGGCCAACTCGGCGAGCAGCGCGTCGTCGCCGAATCCGCGCAGCACCGGGATCTCCCGCAGCGTCTCGGGGATGACCCGGACGTTGTCCGCACCTGACTGGACGAAGCGGACCCGGCCCCGGCCGACCGCGAGCGAGAGTCTGCGATTGACCCGGTAGGTGCCGCCCGACACCTGCGTCCACGGGAGCCGGCGCAGCAGCCAGCGCGAGCTGATGCCCCGCATCTGCGGAGCGGACTTGGTCGTGGTGGCCAGGTTCCGCGCGGCGGCGGTGCTCAGGCTCAGCTGTACCGGGTCCTGGGCGGAGGACATGTCCGGCACTATCGGTTCTGTCGACATGGAGACTCTCCCGTAGAACTGGCGGGCAGGGTTGCCCGTACCGCGGTGCGGTGCGCTTCGCTGCCCGAATGCGGCGAGGTGCGGGAATGCGGAGGTGGCATACGGACGGGGAAGGACCGGGGCGGGGCGTACGGATGTGCAGGTGTCCGGGCGTGCCGGTGTGGCGCCGTGGCGGCGCACCGACGTGCGGATGTACGGAGAAAGCGGAGCGGAATGCGGAATTCCCGACCGACGGCGGCAGACGCTATCAAGATCGGTCAGCAGTGGACGTCGATACGCAACGAATCCGCCAATGTTCGCCCGGCCGGTCCGCGCTGTCCTCGGTGGATCCCGGCCGGGCAGGGGCGGCCCGGTTCGGGGTCGAACCCCCGGGGCTTGCAGTCGAGTTCGGCGGCGCCGGGGTGGCGGCCGGCCGGGGAGGGCGGCCCGCCGGCCCGGCGGGCCGCCCTGCGCATCCCCCCTTGGCCCGGGGAGCCAAGCGCGCCGGTCCGCAGTTGAGTTGCTCCCGTCAAGTCGCCCGCCTGCCACTTCCGCCTCATGGGGAACATGAGTGCGACAGTGGCTCAAATCCTCCGGTCGGCGACTGACCGTCTGTTAGAAGCGCCCGGGCGGCTCTGCCGGAGCCCCGGCCCGACAGGGCCCGCCGGAGCGGCACGACCGGGCGCCGGCCGGGTGCGGTCAGCCGAGGAAGCCCCGCAGCAGGGCCGCGGTGGCTTCGAGGTGCTCCTCGGTGGAGCGGCGGGCGGCTTCGACGTCGCCCGCCAGGATGGCCTCCGCCATCGCCCGGTGCTGCTCGCAGGCGTGGGCGATGTTGCGTTCCAGCATGGGGATGGCGTTGAGCAGGTCGTTGAGCCGCATCCGGCTCTCCGCGATGCCGGCCGCCAGCGAGTGCGAGCCGGTGAGTTCGGCGATCGCGAGGTGGAAGCGGGAGTCGAGCCGGCGGTAGTCCTCGGGGGCGGCCTCGTCCAGCTCGCCGAGGCGCCGGCGCAGGTAGTCGCGCTGTTCCGGGGTGAGCGTGCGTCTGGCGGCCTGTTCGGCGGCGCCGATCTCCAGGACCATCCGGAAGGTCAGCGCGTCCTCCAGCTCGGTGCCCATGTCCTGGACGGCGCGCCGGAGTTCGCCCAGGTCGGGCGGCGGCAGCCGGTAGGTGACGAAGGTGCCGCCGTAGCGCCCCCGACGGGACTCGACGCAGCCGGCCTGCTGGAGCGAGCGGATCGCGTCGCGCAGCGTCTCCCGGCTGACGTGCAGCCGGGCGGCGAGTTCCCGCTCGGGCGGCAGGCGGTCGCCGTACCCGAAGACGCCGAGCTTGACCGCCTCCAGGATCCGCTCGACCGTCTCCTCGAACGCGTTGCCCGTCCGGACGGGGCGGAAGATCGCGCCGCCCTGCCAGTCCATCCGTGTGTCGCGCTCGTCTGCTTGGTCCACGAGGGAATCGTACCGAGGTGCGGTTCCGTCCGGCGGGACCCGGAGGGGCTCTTGACGTGGGGGTGGCCGGGGGTGAAACATACGCGCTACGTCAATGGTCTGCTTTCGGGCCATTGATCGACCACAGTGCTGTGGGCGCACGTTTCGGATTCCCCCACCGAACCCCCAGGGGTGCGCATGTCTGCTGAACCTTCACCCGTCGACCATTCCGGCACAGCGATGCTGCCGACGGACACCCCCTCTGTCAACTCCGACGAAGCACGGTTGCGCGAGCTCGGCTACACGCAGGAGCTGGCCCGCTCCATGTCGGGCTTCTCGAACTTCGCCCTCTCCTTCTCGGTCGTCTCGATCCTCTCCGGCTGTCTCACCCTCTACGGCTTCGGGATGACCACCGGCGGCCCCGCCGTGATCGTCTGGGGCTGGCCGCTGGTCGGCGTGATGACCCTCGCCGTCGCCCTCGCGATGGCCGAGATCTGCTCCAGCTACCCGACCGCCGGCGGCCTCTACTACTGGGCCGCCAAGCTCGCCCCCTCACGCGGGCCGGCCTGGAGCTGGTTCACCGGCTACTTCAACTTCATGGGCCAGGTGGCCGTCACCGCCGGGGTCGACTTCGGCGCCGCGTTCTTCACCAACGCCTTCCTCGAACTCCAGTGGGGCTTCGCCGCCAGCCCCGCCCACACGGTGGAGATCTTCGCCGTGATCCTGCTCGTCCACGGCCTGCTCAACACCCGGGGCGTGCGGCTGGTGGCGATCCTGAACAACGTCAGCGTCTGGTGGCACGTGTTCGGTGTCGCGATCATCGTCGGCGCGCTCGCCGTGCTGCCCTCGCACCACGCCTCCGCCTCCTTCGTCTTCACCAAGTTCGTCAACGGCACCGGCTTCCACAGTTCCTTCTACGTCGCCATGCTGGGCCTGCTGCTCGCGCAGTACACCCTGACCGGCTACGACGCCTCCGCCCACATGACGGAGGAGACCCAGGACGCCGCCCGCTCCGGGCCCAAGGGCATCGTGAACTCGGTGCTGGTCTCGCTGGTCGCGGGCTGGATCCTGCTGATCGGCATCACCTTCGCGATCCAGAACTACGACGGCGCGGTCAACAGCCCGACCGGCGTACCGCCCGCCCAGATCTTCCTGGACGCCATCGGGGCGAGCGGCGCCAAGCTGCTGCTGCTGATCGTGATCGGCGCCCAGTTCTTCTGCGGCATGGCCTCCGTCACCGCCAACTCCCGGATGATCTACGCCTTCTCGCGCGACGGCGCACTGCCCGGCTCCCGCTTCTGGCACCGGATCAACCCCCGCACCCAGACCCCCACCAGCGCCGTCTGGCTCGCCACCGGCGGGGCCTTCCTGCTCGGCGCCCAGGACCTCTGGAACGCCACCGCGTACGCCGCCGTCACCTCCGTCTCGGTGATCGGCCTGTACATCGCCTACGTCATCCCGGTGTTCCTGAAGCTCCGCCAGGGTGATTCCTTCCAGCGCGGCCCGTGGCATCTCGGGCGCTGGAGCCGGCCGATCGGTATCGTCGCGGTGGTCTGGACCGTCGTGATCACCGTGCTCTTCATGCTCCCCACCCTCAGCCCCATCACCGCCGCCAACTTCAACTACACACCCGTCGCGGTCGCCGCCGTGCTCGGCTCGGCCGGGGTGTGGTGGCTGGTCTCGGCCCGGCACTGGTTCACCGGACCCAAGGTCCAGGGCCCGCCGAAGCAACTCGCCGACCTGCCGGACGAACTGGAGACCCGATGAGCAGTCCCCGCCTCACCCTGGACCATCTGCGCACCCTGGTCGCCGACGGCTCGGTCGACACCGTCGTGCTCGCCATGACCGACATGCAGGGCCGCCTCCAGGGCAAGCGCATCGCCGCCGAGTTCTTCCTCTCCGACGTGGTGCCCAACGCGGCCGAGGGCTGCGGCTACCTGCTCGCCGTCGACATCGACATGAACACCGTGGACGGGTACGAGAACTCCTCCTGGGAGACCGGCTACGGCGACTTCGTCCTCACCCCAGACCTGGCCACCCTGCGGACGATCCCCTGGCACCCCGCCACCGTGATGGTCCAGTGCGACGTGCACAACCACGACGGCACCCCCGTCGCGGTCTCCCCGCGCCAGGTGCTGCGCCGCCAGCTGGAGCGGCTCGCCGCGTACGGATGGCACGCCTACGCGGGCACCGAGCTGGAGTTCATCGTCTTCCGCGACAGCTACGAGCAGGCCTGGGACAAGGACTACGCCAAGCTCACCCCCGTCAACCAGTACAACGTCGACTACTCCATCCTGGGCACCTCGCGGATCGAACCGCTGCTGCGACGGCTGCGCAACGAGATGGCCGGCGCCGGGCTCACGGTGGAGTCGGCGAAGGGCGAGTGCAACCTCGGCCAGCACGAGATCGCCTTCAAGTACGGCCCGGCGCTCACCACTTGTGACGACCACTCGGTCTACAAGACCGGCGCCAAGGAGATCGCCTCGCAGGAGGGCGTCAGCCTCACCTTCATGGCGAAGTTCAACGAGCGCGAGGGCAACTCCTGCCACATCCACCTGAGCCTGCGCGACGATGACGGCCGGTCGGTGATGGCGGGCGACGAGGAGCACGGCTTCTCCAGGACGATGGAGCACTTCCTGGCCGGGCAGCTCGCCTGCCTCGCCGACTTCGCGCTGCTGCTCGCACCGACCGTCAACTCCTACAAGCGGTACGTCCCGGGCAGCTTCGCCCCCACCGCGATCGCCTGGGGGCGGGACAACCGCACCTGCGCGCTGCGGGTGGTCGGCCACGGGCCCTCGCTGCGCTTCGAGAACCGGGTGCCCGGCGGCGACGTCAACCCCTACCTCGCGGTCGCCGCGCTGATCGCGGCCGGCCTGCACGGGGTCGAGCAACAGCTCGCGCTGGAACCGGAGTTCACCGGAAACGCGTACGCCTCCGACGCCCGCCGGGTGCCTGCCACGCTGCGCGACGCCGTCCAGGCATTCGAGCACAGCGAGGTGGCGGCGCAGGCCTTCGGCAAGGACGTCGTCAAGCACTACACCCACGCCGGCCGGGTCGAACTCGCCGCCTTCGACGCGGCGGTGACCGACTGGGAGCGCCGTCGCGGATTCGAGCGGCTGTGACCGCCCGACCGCTGGTGGGGATCACCAGCTACCTCGAAGAGGCCGCCTGGGGCGTCTGGCGCCAGCCCGCCGCCCTCATCGCACAGAGCTACCTGGACGCCGTCGGCCGGGCCGGCGGCACCGCCGTGGTGCTGCCACCGCAGACCGGCGGCAGCGGCCGGCTGCTCGACCGGCTCGACGGACTGGTGATCGCCGGCGGCTCCGACATCGACCCGGCCCGGTACGGCGCACCCGTCCACCCGCTCACCGGCCCGCCCCACCACGCGCGCGACGCCTGGGAGTTCGAGCTGCTGCACGGCGCACTGGAGCGGGACCTGCCGCTGCTCGGCGTCTGCCGGGGCATGCAGCTGCTCAACGTCGCCCTCGGCGGCGACCTGGTGCAGCACCTGCCCGAGCAGACCGGCGGCGAGGGCCACCAGATCGCCCCCGGCACCTACAACCGCCAGCCGGTGATGATCAGTCCGGGCAGCAGGCTCGGCGGGATCCTGGGGAAGTCCGCCAAGGTCCCGTGCTACCACCACCAGGCGATCGGCCGGCTCGCCGAGGGGCTGCGGGCGACGGCCTGGAGCGCGGACGAGTCGGTCGAGGCGGTCGAACTCCCCGAGCAGAGCTTCGCCCTGGGCGTGCAGTGGCACCCCGAGGCCGACCCCACCGACACCCGACTGTTCGACGCGTTCGTTCTGGCCGCCCGTAAGGAGAGCAACTAGATGACCAGCCCGGAGCCCGACCTCTTCGACGTGGTCAACCCGGCCACCGAGGAGGTGATCGAGACGGTGGCGATGGCGGGCCTCGCCGAGACCGACGCCGCCGTCGCCCGAGCCAAGGCGGCCTTCGACGGCTGGCGCAGGGTCGCCCCCGCCGACCGGGCCCGCCTGCTGCGGGCCTTCGCCGCCGCGATCGACGCCGACCGCGAGCACCTGGCCCAGCTCGAAGTCGCCAACGCCGGCCACACCGTGGGCAACGCGCGCTGGGAGGCGGGCAACGCCCGGGACGTCTTCGAGTACTACGCCGCCGCGCCGGAGCGCAACTTCGGCCGGCAGATCCCGGTGGCCGGCGGCCTGGACATCACCTTCCAGGAGCCGCTGGGCGTGGTCGGGATCATCGTCCCGTGGAACTTCCCGATGCCGATCGCCGCCTGGGGCTCCGCCCCCGCACTGGCGGCCGGCAACACGGTGATCCTCAAGCCCGCCGAGCTGACCCCGCTGACCGCGCTGCGGCTGGGCGAACTCGCCCTCCAGGCAGGCATTCCGGAAGGGGTGTTCCAGGTCCTGCCCGGTCGCGGACCGGTGGTGGGCCAGCGCTTCGTCACCCACCCGGACGTCCGCAAGGTGGTCTTCACCGGCTCGTCCCGGGTCGGCAAGGGCGTCGCCGCCGGGTGCGCCGACCAGGTCAAGCCCGTCACCCTGGAGCTCGGCGGCAAGAGCGCCAACATCGTCTTCGCCGACGCCGACCTCGCCAAGGCCGCCGCCACCGCGCCCTACGCGGTCTTCGACAACGCCGGGCAGGACTGCTGCGCACGCTCCCGGATCCTCGTCCAGCAGTCGGTGTTCGACGAGTTCATGGGCCTGCTGGAGCCGGCCGTCCTCGGCGTCAAGGTCGGCGACCCCCGGGACGAGAAGACCGAGATGGGCCCGCTGATCTCCGCCGCCCAGCGCGAGCGGGTGGCCGGGTACGTCCCCGAGTCGGTCGCCGTCCGGGGCTCGGTGCCCGAGGGCAAGGGCTTCTGGTTCCCCGCGACGGTGCTCGCGCCGGTCGACCAGTCCTCCCCGGCGTTCACCGAGGAGATCTTCGGACCCGTGGTCGCCGTCGTCCCCTTCCGGGACGAGGAGGACGCGCTGCGGATCGCCAACTCCACCGAGTACGGCCTGTCCGGCTCGATCTGGACCCGCGACCTGGGCCGGGCGATCCGGGTGGCGCGGGGTGTGGAGGCGGGCAACCTGTCCGTCAACTCGCACTCCTCCGTGCGCTACGCGACCCCGTTCGGCGGCTACAAGCAGTCCGGCCTCGGCCGTGAACTCGGGCCGGACGCACTGAACGCTTTCACCGAGACCAAGAACGTCTTCATCTCAACCGAGGAGTAGCACCATGACCAACCGCCTCGACGGCCGCGTGGCCGTCATCACCGGTGCAGGCAGCGGAATCGGGCTCGCCACCGCCCGGCGGTTCGCCGCCGAAGGTGCGAAGGTCGTCTGCGTCGACCTCGACGCGGTGTCCGGCAAGGCGGCGGCCGAGGAGGTCGGCGGCCTGTTCATCCAGGCCGACGTGACCGACGAGGACGCCGTCCGCGCGATGTACGACACCGCCGTGGCCGAGTTCGGCCGCCTGGACATCGCGTTCAACAACGCCGGGATCTCGCCCCCCGACGACGACTCGATCCTGACCACCGGCCTGGAGGCGTGGAAGCGCGTCCAGGAGGTCAACCTGACCAGCGTCTACCTCTGCTGCAAGTACGCCATCCCGCACATGCAGCGCCAGGGCAAGGGCTCGATCATCAACACCGCCTCGTTCGTCGCGGTGATGGGCGCGGCCACCTCGCAGATCTCCTACAGCGCCTCCAAGGGCGGCGTGCTGGCGATGTCGCGCGAGCTGGGCGTGCAGTTCGCCCGCGAGGGCATCCGGGTCAACGCGCTCTGCCCGGGGCCGGTCAACACCCCGCTGCTCCAGGAGCTGTTCGCCAAGGACCCGGAGCGCGCCGCCCGCCGCCTGGTGCACATCCCGCTCGGCCGCTTCGCCGAGCCGACCGAGATCGCCGCGGCCGTCGCCTTCCTGGCGAGCGACGACTCCTCCTTCATGACGGCGAACACCTTCCTGGTGGACGGCGGCATCTCGGGCGCGTACGTCACCCCCCAGTAACCCGTTCATGCGGGGTCACTCACCTCCGGGGGCGCGGGGAACTGCGCGACCAGGGCACGACGTTCGTGCACGGTTGCGCGCGCAGTTCCCCGCGCCCCCATCCGGTTACCCCAGTGCGAACGGTCAACCGCGTCCCCGTCTGGTTGCCCCAGAGCGAGCGCTCACCCGCCCCACAGCTCCGAGCTTCGCGCAGCGACCACCGCAGCGACCCGCCCCACCGCCTCCCCGGCGGGAAGCGCCTCGGGGCGCCGCCCGTCCCGCAGGCGTAGCGCGACGGCCCCGGCCGAGGCCTCGCGGGCGCCGATGACGGCCTGGTACGGCACCAGCCGGGCGGCCCGGATCCTCGCGCCGAGGGTGCCGTGTTCGGGGCCGGCGAGTTCGGCTCGCAGGCCCTGGTCGAGGCACTGCTCGACCAGCGCGGCGGCGGCCGGGACTTCGGCCTCGGAGATCGGCACGGCCACCAGCTGGACGGGTGCGAGCCAGGCGGGGAAGGCCCCGCCGTGCACCTCGATCAGGTGGGCGACGGCCCGCTCCACGCTGCCGATGATGCTGCGGTGGACCATCACCGGCCGGTGCTTCGCCCCGTCGGCGCTGATGTAGTGCAGGTCGAACCGCTCGGGCTGGTGGAAGTCGATCTGCACGGTGGAGAGGGTGGACTCCCGGCCCGCGCCGTCGGCGATCTGCACGTCGATCTTGGGACCGTAGAACGCGGCCTCCCCTTCCACCGCCTCGTACGGCACCCCGGACGCTTCGAGCACCTCGGTCAGCAGCTTGCAGGACCGCTCCCACAGCTCGGGGTCGGCCACGTACTTGCCGCCCGCCCCGGGCAGCGAGAGGCGGTACCGGACGGCTTGGATGCCGAGCACGGCGTACGCGCGGCGGATCAGCTCCAGCGCTCCGAGCGCCTCCCCGGCGGCCTGCTCAGGGGTGCAGAAGATGTGCGCGTCGTTGAGCTGGATCGCCCGGACCCTGGTCAGCCCGCCCAGCACCCCGGACAGCTCGGAGCGGTGCATGCCGCCCAACTCCGCCATCCGCAGTGGTAGTTCCCGGTAGCTGTGGGCCCGGGAGCGGTAGATCAGCGCGTGGTGCGGGCAGAGGCTGGGCCGCAGCACCAGCTGTTCGCCGCCGAGGTCCATCGGCGGGAACATGTCCTCGCTGTAGTGCGACCAGTGCCCGGAGATCTCGTACAGCTCGCGTTTGCCGAGCACCGGCGAGTACACGTGCCGGTATCCGGCGCGGCGCTCGACGCCCAGGATGTACTGCTCCAGGGCCTGCCGGACGGCCGCGCCGGCGGGCAGCCAGTACGGCAGGCCGGAGCCGATCAGCGGGTCGGTGTCGAACAGGTCCAGCTCGCGGCCGAGCTTGCGGTGGTCGTGCACGGTGGTCTCCTCACGGATGGTGAGGCGAGTGCCCGACACGCCGAAGCCCCGGGGCACTCGCCCCGGGGCTTCGGACAGTCAGCTGTCAGCGCGCCGGGACATCGTCCGGCGTCGTCGTCACAACAGCTGCGCGCTTCATGGTTTCGAGGCTAGCAGAGGGTGCGGCGGCGGTGTGTCGATTTCCCGGCCGCGGCGCGACAGCGCGCTCGGCCACCACATCCGGTGGTCCAGGTCGATGGTGAGCGCGGTGACCAGGACGGAGCGGACCACCAGGGTGTCCAGCAGCACGCCGAGTGCCACCGCGAAGCCGATCTCGGCGAAGCCCACCACCGGCAGGGTGCCGAGCACGCCGAAGGTGCTCGCCAGGATCAGCCCGGCGGAGGTGATCACGCCGCCGGTCGCCGCCAGCCCGGCGACCGCACCGGCCTTGGTGCCCCGGTGCAGGGACTCCTCGCGGACCCGGGTCATCAGGAAGATGTTGTAGTCGATGCCGAGCGCGACCAGGAAGACGAACACGAACAGAGGGAAGGCATTGTCCTGGCCCTGGAAGTGGAAGACGTGCGCGAAGATGAACGCGCTGATGCCCAGCGCCGCCGCGTAGCTGAGCACGACGGTCGCGATCAGTACCAGCGGTGCGACCACCGCCCGCAGCAGTCCGGCCAGGATCAGCAGGACCACCACCAGTACCAGCGGGATGATCGCCCGGTTGTCGGCCGCGGCGGCCCGTCCGGCGTCCAGGATCACCGCCGTGCTGCCGCCGACCTTGGCATCGGCGTCCGGCAGGGCGTGCACGGCGGTGCGGACCCGGTCGACGGTCGCCTTGGCCTGGCTGCTGTCCGGTGGATCGGCCAGCGTCGCCTGGATGAACGCCTTGCCCTGCTGGAACACCGGCACGGTCGTCCCGGCGATGCCGGGGGTGGCGAGGACGGTCCGCTCGACGGTGGCGGCCGAGCCGGCGGTGCTGATGATCGACAGCGGTGCGCCGGTGCCGCCGGGGAAGTGCTGCTCGACCACCTGCTGGCCGACCACCGAGTCGGGCTTGCCGGTGAAACTCCCGGCCGTGCTCAGCCCGTTCGCGTTCAGCGAGAACAGCCCCAGGCAGCAGGCGGCCAGCGCCAGGCCGGTGCCGGCCCAGACCTTGCGCGGTCGCCGGCCGATCCACGCGCCGACGTGCGCCCAGCGGCCGGTCGCGGTCGGCTCGGGCGTGCCGTACGCGGGTTTGACCGGCCAGAACACCCACCGCCCGCAGACCACCAGCAGGGCGGGCAGCAGTGTCGTCATCGCCAGCAGGGCGACCAGGACGCCGATCGCGCAGACCGGTCCGAGCCCTCGGGTCGAGTTCATCTTCGCGATGGTCAGGCAGAGCATCGAGGCGATCACCGTGGCCGAGCTGGCGCCGATGGCCGGCCCGGCCCGGTGCAGGGCGAACGCCATCGCCTCGTGCCGGTCCCGGTGCCGGCGCAGCTCCTCGCGGTAGCGGGCGGTCAGCAGCAGGGCGTAGTCCGTTCCGGCGCCCAGCACCAGCACGACCAGGATGCCCGCGCTCTGCGCGTTGACGGTCAGCCCGGCGTGCTTGGCGAGCAGGTAGATCCCGCCCTCGGCGACGGTCAGCGCGACACCGGCGGAGAGCAGCGGCAGCAGCCACAGCACCGGGCTGCGGTAGGTGAGCAGCAGCAGGACGATGACGACGCTGACGGTCGCGTACAGCAGCGTGCCGTCGATGCCCGCGAACGCGGCGGCCTGGTCGGCGGCGATCCCGGCGGGCCCGGTGACATGGGTCGCCATGCCGAGGCTGTCGGTGGCGGCGGTGGCCCGCATGCTGTCCACGGCGGGCCGCAGCTGGTTCCAGCCGCCGCCACCGCTGATGTCCACCGGCACCACGGTCTGGAGGGCCTTGCCGTCGGTGGACTCCTGCGGCCCGACGACTCTGCCGATCACGTGCGGGGCGCTCACGAAGGCCATCGCGTCCCGCGCGGCCTTGGCCCGGTCGGCGGCGGTGATCCCGTCGGCGCGCTGGTAGACCACCACGGCCTGGGCCTGGTCGACGGGCTGGAACGCCCGCTGCTCGTTCAGTACCTGGGTCGACTCGGCGCTGCCGGGCAGCCAGCTGGACGCCTGGTTGTCCTCGGCGCCCATCAGCTTCCCGGCCAGTGGCCCGGCCGCCGCGATCAGGACGAGCCAGAGCACGAGCACCACCCATTTGCTGCGGCGGCCGCAGGGGAGTGCGGCGAGTCGGCCGGAGGGGCTGGGGGCCGGGGTTTGCTGGATGTCCATCTCGTACTCCCGAACGGGTGTCTGCGGATGCTTCCAGGGGGAGCGGGCGCGGAGAAGAGCGGGTCCGGTTACGCGGGGGCGGGGAGGTGGTGGTGCGGGGGGACGCCGGGCGGGATCTCCAGCTCGAACCAGACCACCTTGCCCTCGGTGGTGCTGCGGCTGCCCCAGCGGTGGGCGAGTTCGTTGATCAGGTGCATCCCGCGCCCGCCCTCGTCCGAGTCGTTCGCGCGGCGCGGGGCGGGCGGGTGGCTGTCGATGTCGGCGACCTCAACGGTCAGCAACCGGTTGCGGAAGATCCGCAGTTCGGTGGGCGCACCGGCGTGGGTCAGGGCGTTGGTGATCAGCTCGCTGGTGAGCAGTTCGGCGATGTCGCCGAGGCTTCCCAACTCCCAGCAGTCGAGGGTGCGGCGGACGAAGCGGCGGGCGTGCCCGACCATCGCGAGGTCCCCGGCCAGTGGCAGCACGGCCAGCCGGTAGGTCTCGATCGGACGGACGTGGGCCATGATCACGGCGATGTCGTCCTGGCCGGCGCCGGCGTGTGCGCCGAGGGTGTCGAGCACGGCGTCGCAGGTCTCCTCCAGGGTGGGCCGGCGATCGGCCACCGTCCGGCGCAGCAGCTCCAGGCCCTCGTCGAGGTCCTGGTCCCGGCGCTCGACCAGGCCGTCGGTGTACAGCACCAGGATGCCGTCCTCGGGCAGCGTGAACTCGACGCTCTCGAACGGCACCCCGCCGATGCCCAGCGGTATGCCGGCCGGCAGCTCCAGCAGGTGGGCGGCGCCGGACGCGTCGCCGATCACCGGCGGCAGATGACCCGCGCAGCAGGCGACACAGGAGCGGTCCACCGGGTCGAAGACCACACAGACGCAGGTGGCGAACTGTCCCTCGCCGACCGCCGAAGCGGCGTCGTCCAGCCGCCGCATGACCCGGGTCGGGTCCATGTCCATGGTGATCAACGTCCTTGCCACCGTACGGAGTTGGCCCATCGTAGCGGCCGCCCGGATGCCGTGGCCCATCACATCGCCGACGATCAGTGCGACGCGTCCGCCGGAGAGCGGCACCACGTCGAACCAGTCGCCGCCCACCTCGCTCACCACGCTGCTCGGCAGGTACCGGTAGGCGATCTCCAACCCGAGCGAGCGGTGCACCTCCTGCGGCAGCAGACTGCGCTGCAACGTCAGCGCGGTGTCCCGCTCACGCCGGTACAGCCGGGCGTTGTCGATGCAGACCGCCGCCCGCGCGGCCAGCTCCTCCGCCAGCGCGACGTCGGCCGCGCTGAACGGCTCCGGGTTGGCCGTCCGGATGAACTCCGCGCCGCCGAGCACCACACCCCGGGCCAGCAGCGGCACCATCAGATAGGAGTGGATGCCCGCCTCCAGGCTGGGATCCACCCGGTCCGGCGAGGCGACGATCCGGTGCAGCGCCTCCTCGTCCACCTCGGCGACCAGGATCGAACGCCCACTCCGCAGGCTCTCCGCGTACAGCTTCGCGGACCGGGACGGCTCGCCGACGGCGTCGGCGGCCCCCGACATCACCACCGACTCGCCGAGCTCGCCGACCGCGACGGCTCGCATCATGGCCGGTCCGGAGAGCGGCAGCGGCGCGGCCTCCTCGCCCGCCAGCACCGACTCCAGCAGGTCGACGGTCACGAAGTCGGCGAAGCGCGGTATCACCACCTCCACCAACTCCCGTGCGGTGCGGTTCAGATCGAGCGTGGTGCCGATCCGGGAGCTCGCCTCGTTCAGCAGTGTCAGCCGCTGCTGGGCGGCCTCCGCCTTCTCCAGCGCCACCTGCCGCTCGCGGGCCGCGTCCCGCTCCCGGGTGTACAGCAGCGCGTTGTCGATCGCGACGGCCGCGCGCGCGGCCAACTCCGAGGCCAGCGCGAGGTCCTCCTCGTCGTACGCGCGCTCCGTCACGTTCCGGTAGAACGCGGCGACGCCGACCGGCGCACCCCGGGCGATCAGCGGCACCACGATGAGCGAACGCACCCCCTCCCGGACGGCGGCGTCCGCCCGGGCCGGGTCGTCCGCGAACCAGGTCAGCCCGGTCTCGTCCATCCGGGGCACCAGCAGCGGGCGCCGGTGCGCCAGCGCCCAGGCGTACGGGGTGGAGGGGTGGAACCGGTGCACCGAGCCGACCGCCGCGACCGGTGTCATCGCCGAGGCCGGAGCGCTGTGGAAGGCCATCCGGCGCAGCACCGCCGAACGGTCCGCCCGCCCGGGGACCTCCGCCTCGCGGCCCTCGATCAGCGACTCCAGCACCTCCACCACCACGGTGTCCGCCAGCAGCGGGGTCGCGACCTGGGCCAGTTCACGGGCGGTCTGCGCCAGGTCGAGCGTGGTGCCGATCCCGGCCGAGGCCGCGTTGATCAACGCCAGCCGTTCCTGCGCCGCCTTGGCCTCGCGCAGCGCCTGGGCCCGGGCCCGGACCGTCTCGTGCTGGCGCTGGTAGAGCAGCGCGTTGTCGATCGCCACGGCGGCCCGGGAGACCAACTCGTCACCCAGCGTGATGTCGGCCGCGCCGAACGACTCCCGGTCACCGCGCCGGGAGTACACCACCATCCCCAGCACGACGCCCCGGGCCACCAGCGGGGTGATCCGCACCGGACGGGAGCTCTTGCCCCGGAAGGCCTTCACCCGCTCGTTCGGCATGCCCGAGGCCAGCAGCGGCAGCTCCCAGGACGGTGCCACCACCGTCCGGCCGGACCGCATCGCCTCGGCGTACACGGAGTCCGCGGGCAGCCGGTACACCGCCTCGGTCGGCAGGTGCTCCACCGGATAGTCCGGGTCGATGGTGGAGAGCGCGAGCCGGCGGACCCAACGGTCACCCGAGTCCTCCTCGGCCCGCTCGGGGTCGGCCCCGGAGACCAGCCGCTCCAGCGCGAAGACCCCGCTGACGTCCGCGATCCGGGGCACCATCGCCTCGGCCAGCTCCCGGGTGGTCCGGCGCAGGTCGAGCGTGGTGCCGATCGAGGCGGTGGCCTCCATCAGCACCGCCAGGCGCTCCGTCGCCCGGGCGGCACGGGACTCGGCCCGGTAGCGCTCCGTCACGTCGATCAGGGTGGAACTGACCCCGAGCACCTGGCCGTCCGGCTGGTCCAGCCGGAAGTACGAGGCGGACCAGGCGTGGTCGTGGTCCGGGTCGCCCGGGGTCCGCCCGTGCGAACGCGCGTCCACCACCGCCTCGCCGGTCTCCAGCACCCGGCGCATCACCGCCTCGACCTCGGTGCCGTTGATCCCCGGCAGCACCTCCGTCACCCGCCGCCCCAGGTGCTCGGCGGCCGGGATGCCGTTCACCCGGGCCAGCGCGTCGTTCAGCCGGACGTAACGCAGCTCGGGGTCGTAGACCACCATCCCCACCGGCGACTGGGTGAAGAAGCCGTCCAGCACCGCGAGGTCCTCCTGCACCCGCCGCAGCGCCGTCACGTCGGACGCCACCGCGAGCACCAGCGGACGGCCGTCCGGCCCAGCGATCGGATGGGTACGGAACTCCAGGTTCACGTAGTGGCCCTCCAGATGCCGGACGGGGAACACCCCCGACCAGGCCCGGCCGCCGACGATCCCGTCGAACAGCTCCAGCACCTCGGACCGCTGCTCCTCGCCCGCCAGGATCTGCGCGGCCAGCGAGCCGACGGCCTGCTCGGCGGTGTAGCCGAGCAGCGCCTCGGCATCGGCGCTCCAGTGCAGGATGCGGCCGTCCTCGGCGATCAGCGCCGTCGCGATCGGCACCACCAGCGGGCCGTCGTGAATCCGCTCCCCGCCCGCCGTGGTCCGGCGGGACCCGTCGCCGGGGCCCTGCTGCTCGTCGGTGTGCATGTCCACGCAACCGCCCGGGGGTCATTTTTCCGCCCTGACATCGTCCCATGGGGCCGGGACCCGTGCCGCTCGCGCCCCTCCGGGGGGGATCGGGGGTCCCCAGGGGCGCGGGGATCTCGCGACGGTTAGGGGTAACCCCCAGGGGCGCGGGGAACTGCGCGAATCGGGAGTGACGGTGCGGTGCCTTCCGCCCTCGCGCAGTTCCTCGCGCCCCTGGATGGTGCGGGCTCGCCTTTAGGTGAGGGCGGCTACCGCTGCCGCGCCGACGAGGCCCGCGTCGGTGCCCAGGTGGGCGCGGTGGATCTTGAGGTCGGCGGCGAAGGGGAGGGCCGCGTAGGTGGTGAGGTGCCGTCGCAAGGGGCCGAGGAGGAGTTCGCCGACCTGGGCGACGCCACCGCCGATCACCACCGCGTCCAGCTCCACCAGGGTCGCCGTGGCGGCGATCCCCGCCGCCAGCGCCCGACCGGCCCGGTCGTACGCGGCGAGCGCGATCGGATCGCCGGCCCGGGCGGAGGCCGCCACCGCGACCGCCGAGGCGTCCTGTGAGCTCGGCTGCCAGCCGCTCCGCAGGGCGTGGCGGGCGATGGCCGTCCCGCTGGCCAGCTGCTCCAGGCAGCCCCGGCTGCCGCACGGGCACGGTTCGCCGTCCAGGTCGACGGTGATGTGGCCGATGTGCCCGGCGTTGCCGGTCCGCCCGGTGTGCAGCGCACCGCCCAGGATCAGCCCGCCGCCCACTCCGGTGGAGACCACCATGCAGAGCGCGTTGTCGTACGGGCGCGCCGCGCCGAACCGGTGCTCGGCGGCGGCGATCGCGATCCCGTCCCCGGCCAGTACCACCCGCCCCCGCGCGGGCGCCAGGTGCGCGGAGATCCGTTCCACCAGCGGGAAGTCGCGCCAGCCCGGGATGTTGACCGGGCTCACGGTGCCGCGCGCGGTGTCCACCGGCCCGGCGCTGCCCACGCCCACCGCGCGGACCCCGGGCCAGCGCGGTGAGGCGGCCAGTTCGTCGAGCAGGTCGAGCACCGTGCGCAGCACCGTCTCCCCGCCCGCCGTCGCCGGGGTGGGCCGCTGGGTGCGGGCGAACAGGGTGCCGGCCTCGTCCACCAAGGCCGCCGCGATCTTGGTGCCGCCGATGTCGACGGCGGCGACGACGCCCCCGCCGGCGTCCGGCCTGGAGTCGGTGTCCACGTGCGTTCCTCCCGTATTACCTGGTGCGCGGCTGCCCGTACGTGTGCCGTCCAGATTCTGGCACTGTCGCGGCCGATAGACTCACGCCCGCCCCCAGGCGGTCAGCGGCGACCGTCCACACCCCTGCCCGAGGACCTTCCCCATGCCGCTGGCGCTCGTCGCCCTCGCCATCACCGCCTTCGCCATCGGCACCACCGAGTTCGCCGCGATGGGCCTGCTGCCGCAGGTCGCCGACGACCTGCACGTCTCGATCCCGCAGGCCGGCTGGCTGATCTCGGCGTACGCGATCGGGGTGGTCGTCGGGGCTCCGCTGCTCACCGCCGCTTCGGCCCGGCTGCCGCGCAAGGCGGTCCTGACCGGTCTCGCCGGGTTGTTCACGGTGGGCAACCTGCTCTGCGCCGTCGCTCCCGACTTCGGTCTGCTGGCCGCCGCCCGGGTGATCGCAGGCCTCCCGCACGGCGCCTTCTTCGGGGCCGGGGCGGTCGCCGCCGCCGAACTCGCCGCGCCGCACCTGCGGGCCCGTGCGGTGTCGGTGATGTTCTCCGGCCTCACCATCGCCAACATCCTCGGCGTCCCGGCCGCGACCCTGCTCGGGCAGCACCTGGGGTGGCGGGCCGCGATGCTGGTGGTCGTGGTGATCGGGGCGCTGGGCACCACCGCGATCGCCCGGCTCGTCCCGCCGCTGCCCGCCCACCCGCAGGCCGGCCTGCGGCACGAGCTCGCCGCCTTCCGCAGCGGGCAGCTGTGGCTGGCACTGGGGACGGTGGTCTTCGGCTGCGCCGGGCTGTTCTCCTGCTACTCCTACATCACGCCGATCCTCACCCGGGTCTCCGGCTTCGGCTCGGGTTCGGTGACGGTGGTGCTCGCGCTGTTCGGAGTCGGCATGACGCTGGGCAACGCGATCGGCGGGTACGCGGCGGACCGGGCGCTGCGGCCCGCGATCTGCGCGGCCTTCCTGCTGATGGCGCTGGCGCTGGCGGCGTTCTCGCTCACCGCGCGGACGGAGTGGTCGGCGGCGGTCACCGTCGTGCTGATCGGGCTGTTCGGCTTCGCGACCGTGCCCACCGTGCAGACCCTGGTGCTGCAGAAGGCCCGACGGGCGCCCACGCTGGCCTCCGCGACGGTGCAGGCCGCGTTCAACCTGGCGAACGCGCAGGGCGCCTTCTTCGGCGGGCTCGCCCTGAGCGCGGGCCTCGGGTGGGTGTCGCCGGCCCTGGTCGGGGCCGGACTGGCGGGCGTCGGCTTCGTCGTCGCGGCCGTCTCCTGGGCGGTCGACCGGGGTGAGCCGGGGGCGGCTGTGAGCGGGGCCACCACGGACGCCGGATCGGCAAGATCCAATGCGACCGTGGGTGTCCGGCGCGTCGCGGACGGTGCGGAATGTGCCCGGCCTCACGTGCTCCGGGGTGTGGCCGCGGGCACAAAGCGGGGCTGATCGATCTTGGGTGCCTGCCCGAAACCCCGGTTCCTCGGGCCCGAGGAACCCCGGCTACCTTCGGTAACACCGGTCTGAGCTGGGAATTCGCCGGAATCCTTGAACCGGGCCGTGGTGGTCCGTAGCTTCGTAACCAGTGCAACGAGCACTACCCGGGTTCACCCCCACAGCCCACGCCCTCCGGGGCGGACGGTGCACGGGCCGGTGACCGGGGCGGCAGGCCACGCCGGATGCGTGAGCGGCCGCTCGTCGAGTGCGACGTACCGAAGCAGCCCCTGACGGGTTCCTTCGTGCTGTCCGCCCGGGGTGTCCGAGAGGATCTGTATGACCTTCCGTAACGAGACCGCCGCTGCCACCTCGACCACCAAGCGCAACCGCGTGCGGATGGCCCTCATGGGAGGCGCCGTGCTGGTCCTCCCGG
>NZ_BAAANT010000022.1:0-107214 GCF_039529945.1 Kitasatospora kazusensis
GTGGGGGCACCTCCCGGCCGAAGGCTGGGAGGTGCCCCCACGCGCCCCTTCTGTGCTGCACCACCCCCGGTAGGGTTGCGCGGGTGATCACCTGCAGCACGCTGTCGAGCGAACTGACCGAGCCGCTGGCCGCCACCGCCGCGACCGCCACCACCTGGCTGCTGATCGAGCAGAGCGGGCCCTGGGGCGCCAAGGCGCTCGCCGAGAGCCACCTGGATCCCGCGGTCGGCAGGGCCCTCGACACGGCGTGTGCCGGTACGGGCGTGCGGGCGGCGCTGATCCGGCGTCCCGGACGGCACCCGGACGCCGGGCCGGACGGGCACCACGAGGTGATCGTCGCGCACACCGCGCCGGGCCGTTCCTGGGTACGGCGCCACCGGGTCGCCGACCCCGCCGAGTTGCTCGCCGTGGACTTCGCCGCGCTCGGCGCGGGCGAGCACGGCGGCCTGGGCACCGCCCACCCGGGGGGCCCGATCGCGCTGGTGTGCACCAACGGCCGCCGCGACCGCTGCTGTGCGCTGCTCGGCCGCCCGCTCGCGGCGGAGCTGGCGGCGGCCGGGCACGGCGAGGTCTGGGAGGTCACCCATCTCGGCGGGCACCGCTTCTCGCCGACGATGCTGGTGCTGCCGTACGGCTACGCGTACGGACGGCTGACCGGCACCTCCGCCAAGGAGGTGCTGGCGGCGACGGCCACCGGGCGTACCGTGCCCGAGTGGTCGCGCGGGCGTTCCTGCTGGGAGCGGCCGGGGCAGGCCGCCGAGCAGGCCGTCCGGCTGCTGACCGGGGAGACCGGCGCGGAGGCGCTGACGCTCACCCAGCAGCCGGCCGGCGAGGGCCGCTGGAGTGTGACGGTCCGGCACACCGACGGCCGCACCTGGGAGGTCGAAGTGGCCCAGACCCCGAGCGAACCGGCCCGCCCGGAAAGCTGCGGCAAGCCTGTCGGCAACCCGGCCCGCATGGACGTCCTCAACGTGCGCTGACGGTTACCCCCAGGGGCGCGTGGGGGCACCCGATTGCGTACGGATCAGGTCACCCGGTAGCGGTGTTCCGGGCGGCCGGTGGTGCCGTAGCGCAGTTCCAGGCGGGCCAGGCCCTCGCGGACCAGGTAGGAGAGGTAGCGCTGCGCCGTCGCCCGGGAGACGCCGGTCTGTTCGGCGACCTGTGCGGCCGACAGGTCGCGGCCGCCGGCGCGGACGGCTGCCAGGACCAGGGACAGCGTCGGCGCCGAGTGGCCCTTGGCCGGGACGGCGGGGAGGGCGGTCGGGCGGGTGGCGCTGAAGAGGGCGTCCACCTCGGCCTGGCCGTTCTCCGCGACCGGGTCCAGTGCCGCGACCCGCTCGCGGAGCTCGCGGTAGGCGGCCAGCCGTTCTTCGAGGGCGGCGAAGCCGAAGGGCTTGACCAGGTAGCCCGTCGCGCCGAGCTGCATCGCGGAGCGGACGGAGGCGACGTCCCGGGCCGCAGTGATCATCAGGGTGTCGGGGCGGTCGCCGTCCAGCTCCGCGAGCAGACGCCGCAGCACCTCCAGGCCGCTGCCGTCCGGCAGGTAGACGTCGAGCAGCAGCAGGTCCGGCCGGAGCTCGCGGACGGCGTCCACCGCCGCCGCGACCGATCCCGCCTGGCCGACCACCTCGAAGCCCGGCACCCGGGCCGCGTAGGCCGAGTGGATGGCGCTCACCCGGAAGTCGTCGTCCACCACGAGCGTCCTGATCACCGCACACCCTCCAGTACGTTCGGCACCACCGTGAAGACCGCTCCGAGCGGGGCGGGGTCGTCGTCCGGCAGTGGCAGCACCACGGTGAACACGGCCCCCGGGCCCTCGCTCACGGTGATCGTGCCGCCGTGCCGCTGCACCAGCCGGTGGACCAGCGCCAGCCCGAGCCCGCGCCGGGCGGTGCCCCGGTCCGGGCTGGTGGACCAGCCGTCCTCGAAGATCGATTCGGCGGCGCCGGGCGGGATGCCGGGCCCGTCGTCGCTGACCCGCAGCAGGATCTCGTACGGCGACTCGACCAGTGCGAGCCTGACCTGCCCGCCACTGCCCACCGCCTCCACGGCGTTGTCCAGCAGGTTGCCCGCGATGGTGAGGAGCCGGCGCAGGTGGCCGGGCTGCTCGCCGAGCCGGGAGTCCTCGGTCAGCACGACGCGGACCCCGCGTTCGGCGGCCACCGCGGTCTTGGCCACGATCAGTCCGATCATCAGCGGGTTGGCGATCCGCTCCCGGACGCCCTCGGCGAGCGCCGGCTCGGCCTGGCCGAGCTCGACGGCGTACTCCAGCGCGGCCTCGTGGTCGCCGAGCTCCAGCAGCCCGGCGAGCGTGTGCATCCGGTTGGCGAACTCGTGCTGCTGGGCGCGGAGCGCGTCGGTGAGACCGCGTACGGAGTCCAGTTCGCGCAGCAGGCCGACCAGCTCGGTGCGGTCGCGGACGGTGACGACCGCGCCGAGCTTACGGCCGTGCAGGACGACCGGCATGTGGTTGACGGCCAGGCAGTGGCCGTCGGTGAGGACGGTGATGTCCACGCCCTCCAGGGTGCCGTCCAGCGCGCGGCGCAGCCGGCCTTCCGGCAGCACCTCGTCGAGCCGGGAGCCGAGCGCGGTGCCGAGGCCGAGCAGTCGGCGGGCCTCGCCGTTGACCACGCTGATCCTGCCCTGCGGGTCGAAGGCGATCACGCCCTCCTTGATGCCGTGCAGCATCGCCTCGCGGTCCTGGAGCAGCCCGGCGATCTCCTCCAGTTCGAGGCCGAAGGTGGAGCGCTTGAGCCGCCGGGCGAGCAGGTAGGAGGCGGCGGCGCCGACGGCGAGGGCGATCGCGGCGAACAGGGCGAAGGTCGGCAGTTCCCCGAGCAGCCGGCCGACGGCCTGCTTCTCGGCGATGCCGACGGAGACCTCGCCGATCACGGTCCCGGCCGGGTCGCGCAGCGGCACCTTGGCGTTGGCCGACCGGCCCGTCGCGCCGTTGTCCATCCCGGTGTAGGTGCGGCCGTCCAGCACCGCGAGCGGCTCCTCCACGCGCTTGCCGATCAGGATGGGCTGCGGGTGGGAGTGCCGGATCCGGTGCAGGTCGATCACCACCACGTAGGTGGCTCCGGAGGCGTGCTCGATCCGGCCGGCGACGGTCTGGACCACGTCCCCGCCGGCGCCGTCGGCCATCGCCCGGACGATCTGCGGGTCGGTGGCGGCGGTCTGCGCGATGGCGAGCGCGCGGCTCTGGTACTCGTGGTCCAGCGCGTCCCGCTGCGCGTAGGCGAACAGGACGAAGCCGATGGCGCTGGTGATGGCCAGGATGAGCAGCTGGCTGACCAGGATGCGGGCGGACAGTTTCCTGCGCCGGCCGGGCCGTCGGGCCATCGGGCTTACCTCCGTACCGCGCATACCCCCCGTCGCGCACCTGCGTGTGTCAGCCGAGTGTGCCTGGTGAAACGTCCTTTGCCCAGCCCCGGGACGGTGAGCAGAACGAGCAGAACCCCCCGGAACGCGGTGAAGCCGCGCAACGCTCGCAAGACTCCCGCCACCCCGGCGCGCCGACCTACCTTCTCGGCACCACGCAACACCCCGGAAACACGGAAGGGGTGGCTGAGGAGACCAAGGAGGCGGATTCGATGGCTGCGCGAAACGACGTCGCGACGAGCCCGGCCGCAGGACGTACCGTCCGGGACGGTGCCCGGATCGAGATCTCGGGTGTGACCAAGCGGTTCCTGACCCCGAGCGGCGAGGCCTTCACGGCGACCCGCGGGGTGGACTTCACCGTCGAGCCGGGGCAGTTCTGCGCGGTCGTCGGACCGACCGGCTGCGGCAAGTCGACGACCCTGAGCCTGGTGTCCGGCCTGGACCGGCCGAGCGAGGGCTCCGTCCGGGTCGGCGGGCGCGAGGTGGACGGGATCACCGACGGCATCGGCTTCATGTTCCAGGCGGACGCGCTGCTGCCGTGGAAGACGGTGCTGGGCAACGTGGCGATGGGTCCGGTGTTCCGGGGCGTGGGGAAGGCGAAGGCCAACGCCGCCGCGCGGGACTGGCTGCGCCGGGTCGGCCTCGTCGGGTTCGAGGACCACCACCCGCACCAGCTCTCCGGCGGCATGCGCAAGCGGGTGGCGATGGCTGCCGCGCTGATCAACGAGCCGTCGATCCTGCTGATGGACGAGCCCTTCGGCGCCCTGGACGTCCAGACCAAGGCGATCATGCAGAACGAGCTGCTGGGCCTGTGGGAGCAGCTGCGCCCCTCGGTCGTCTTCATCACCCACGACCTGGAGGAGGCGGTGGCGCTCGCCGACCGGGTGGTCGTGATGACCTCCGGCCCGGGCTCGGTGAAGGCGGTCTACGACATCGACCTGCCGCGCCCGCGCGGTTCGGTGCAGGACATCCGGTTCCAGCCGCGCTTCCTCGAACTCCACCACCAGATCTGGGCCTCGCTCCGCGAAGAGGTGGAGCGCGCCTATGCACGCACGACGGGAGAGACGTCATGAGCAGTGCCTCCGCTGTCGCGAAGGTCAAGGCGGCGCCCACGGACACCGCTGCCGCGGGTGCCGGGGTGCGCGCGGTCCGGCGGCGCAAGCTGCTGGTCCTGACGGCCCAGTTGGGTCTGGCCGGCTTCATCGTCGGCGGCTGGCAGCTGGTCACCACGTTGGGCTGGCTCGACCCGTTCTTCTTCGGGCAGCCCAGCGGGATCGCCCAGCGGCTGGCCGACTTCTTCTCGAAGGGCGACCAGGCCACCGAGTTCGGCTCGTTCTGGCTGCAGATCGAGACGACCCTGAGGGAGGCGGTGTTCGGCTTCGCCGTCGGCGCCTCGGCCGGTGTGGTCCTCGGTGTGCTGCTCGGTCAGAACCGGTTCCTCGCCGATGTGCTGGGCCCGTTCATCAAGATCGTGAACGCCATTCCGCGCATCGTGCTCGGGTCGATCTTCGTGGTCGCGTTCGGCATCGGTGAGACGCCGAAGGTGCTGCTCGCCGCGGTGCTGGTGTTCTTCATCGTCTTCTTCAACGCCTTCCAGGGCGTCCGGGAGGTCGATCGCAACATCCTCAACAACGCCCGGGTACTGGGCGCGTCGCCGCTGCAGATCGTCCGCCACGTCGTGCTGCCGTCGGCGCTCACCTGGATCACCGCCAGCCTGCACACCGCCTTCGGCTTCGCCATCGTCGGCGCGCTGGTGGGCGAGGTGCTCGGCGCGCAGGCCGGGCTGGGGCTGGTCATCAAGACCGCGCAGAACCAGTTCGACCCGAACGGCGTGTTCGCCACGATGTTCGTGATCGCGGTCATCGTCCTGCTCGCCGAGTGGCTCATCACCAAGCTCGAACGACGGCTGCTCTCCTGGCGCCCGCCGTCCCCGTCCGAGAGCGGCGTCATCTAGCGGTCGTCCAGCAGTCCCCACAGCTCGCCACCCCGAGCAACTCCCCCACGCAGTACCACCCCCGAAGGGACAGCCATGTTCAAGCGGACTCTCACCGGATCGCTGGTCGGCGCTCTCGCGCTCGGCCTCACCCTCACCGCCTGCTCCTCCGGCTCCACGAACGGCGCCGGCGGCGGCGTGCCGACGGTGAAGATCATGGTCGGCGGTGTCGACAAGCAGATCTACCTGCCGTTCCAGCTGGCCCAGCAGCTCGGCTTCTACAAGCAGTACGGCGTCAACGTGGTGCTCAGCACCGAGGACGCCTCCATCGGTGCCGAGGACGCCATGCTGTCCGGCCAGGTCGACATGGCCGGTGCCTGGTACAACCACACCATCGAGCTCCAGGCGAAGGGCAAGTCGGTCGAGGACATCGTCCAGCTCTCCGGCGCACCGGGCGAGCGCGAGATGTGCGGGACCAAGAGCGGCGTCCACTCCGGTGCGGACTTCGCGGGCAAGACCCTCGGCGTCACCGACCTCGGCTCGGGCACCGACGTCCTCACCCAGCTGGTCGCCGCCCAGAGCAAGCTGACGACGAGCCAGTTCAGCCGGATCGGGGTCGGCGCCGGGGCCACGGCGGTCGCCGCGCTGCAGAACGGCAAGACGGCCTGCGTCATGACCACCCAGCCGACCGTGACGGCCATCCAGAAGAAGGGCATCGGCTACTCGGCGGTCGACCTGGCCACCACCGACGGCGCCAAGGCCCTGCTGGGCGGCACCTGGCCGTCGGCCACCGCACTCGCGAAGACCGCGTGGGTGAACTCCCACAAGGACACCGCCCAGAAGGTCGTCACGGCACTGGTCGCCACGATGCACTGGATGGACGCGCACTCCGCCGCCGACATCGCGAACGCGCTGCCCCCGTCCTTCGTCAGCAACAGCTCGGTGAGCAAGGACGACTACATCGCCGCGCTGACCCAGGACAAGGGCCAGTTCCTGCCGGACGGCATCATGCCGGCCGGTGGCCCGAAGAACGTCCTGGCGACCGAGAAGCTGGTCGGCACCAAGACCGACGCGGTGAACCTGGGCACGACCTTCACCAACGAGTTCGCGATCAACGCCAACAAGACCCTGGGCGTCACGCCCACCACCACCCCGGCCGACGCCAACGGCTGAACCGGCCCCCTCGAACACCCCCGGGCGCGACCCCCACCGCGCCCGGGGGCCCTTTGGCAGCCGACCGGCCACAACAGGGGCGCGGGGAACTGCGCGAAACCGGAAGGCACCAACCCGCACCCTTCGCTTCGCGCAATCCCCCGCGTCTGTGGCCGGCGGAGCCGGCTATGCCGCTCCGGCGCCCGTGAGGGAGCGGACCTCCAGCTCGGCGTACTTGTCCGGGTCGGCGGCCTCCTGGGAGGTCAGCGTGCCGAGCCAGCCGGCCAGGAAGCCCAGCGGGATGGAGACCAGTCCGGGGTTCTCCAGCGGGAACCAGTGGAAGTCGACGCCGGGGAAGATCGCCGTCTTCGCGCCGGAGACCACCGGCGAGAAGACCACCAGCAGGACGGCGGGGATCAGCCCGCCGTAGACCGACCAGACCGCGCCGCGGGTGGTGAAGCGGCTCCAGAACAGGCTGTAGAGCAGGGTCGGGAGGTTGGCGGAGGCCGCGACGGCGAAGGCCAGGCCGACCAGGAAGGCGGTGTTCAGCTGCTGCGCGAAGAGGCTGAGCACGATCGCCGCCGCGCCGATCACCACCGCGGCGGCCCGGGCCACCACCAGTTCCTCGCGTTCGGTCGCCTCCGGCCGGTCCGCGCGGCGCCAGGCCCGTGCGTAGAGGTCGTGCGCGAACGCGGCCGAGGCGGCCAGGGTGAGCCCCGCGACCACGGCCAGGATGGTGGCGAAGGCGATCGCCGAGATCAGGGCGAACAGCACCACGCCCGCCGTGCTGGCCGCGCCGCCGCCGAGGTCGAGTGCCAGCAGCGGGACGGCGGTGTTGCCCGCCGGGTTCGCCGCCTTCACGGCCTTCGCGCCGACCAGCGCGGTGGCGCCGAGGCCGAGCACGATCGCCATCAGGTAGAAACCGCCGATCAGCCCGATCGCCCACATGGTGGAGCGCCGGGCGGCCCGGGCGGTGGGGACGGTGTAGAAGCGGGACAGGATGTGCGGCAGGCCCGCCGTGCCGAGCACCAGGCCGAGGCCCAGGCTGAAGAAGTCGAGCCGGCTGGTGGTGGTCGCGCCGTACTTGAGGCCCGGCTCCAGGTACGCCTGGCCGTGCCCGCTGCCGTGGGCGGCGGAGCGCATCAGCTCGGCGAGGTTGCCGTGGAAGCGGATCACCACCAGTGCGGTGAGCAGCACGGCTCCGGCGATCAGCACGAAGGCCTTGACGATCTGGATCCAGGTGGTGGCCTTCATCCCGCCGACCGTCACGTAGATGATCATCAGGGCGCCGACGCCGACGATGGCCCAGGTCTTCGCCTGCCCGCTGCTGGTGCCGAGCAGCAGGGTGACCAGGCTGCCCGCGCCGACCATCTGGGCGATCAAATAGAGCAGCGTGACGACCACGCTGGCGCTGCCGGCCGCGGCCCGCAGCGGGCGCTCGCGCATCCGCAGCGCCAGCACGTCGGCCAGGGTGTAGCGGCCGGAGTTGCGGACCAGTTCGGCGACCAGCATCAGCACCACCAGCCAGGCGACCAGGAAGCCGATGCTGTAGAGCACCCCGTCGTAGCCGTACAGCGCGATCAGGCCGGTGACGCCGAGGAAGGAGGCGGCCGAGAGGTAGTCGCCGGAGAGGGCGAAGCCGTTCTGCAGGGGGGTGAAGCCGCGCCCGCCGGCGAAGAAGTCCTCGGCGGCCTGGCCCCGTCGGCCGACCCAGAGGGTGATGCCGAGGGTGACCAGGACGACCACCGCGAAGAGTACGAGGGCGAGGTCGTGGTGCTGGCCGGTGGTCACCGGCGCGAGGTGGGCGGCGGCGGGCAGCGGTGCGGGCGCGGGGGCCGGCCCGGGCACGGTGTCCGGGACGGGGCGCAGGGCGGGGGTCATCGGAGCTGGTCCTGGGTGTCCCAGCGCAGCCCGAGGGCGGCGCGGTCGCGCTTGGTGCGGGCGTTGCGGGCGTAGAGCCAGGTCAGCACGAAGGTCGACACGAACTGGAGCAGGCCGACCAGCCAGGCGACGTTGAGCGGGCCGGCGACCTGTCGCCGCATCAGCTCCGGCGCGGCGGCCTGCGCGCCGAGGTAGAGCAGGTACCAGCCGAGGAAGACCGCGGTGGCGGGGAAGACGAAGCCGCGGTACCCGTCCCGGATCTCCTGGAACGCCGCGCTGGCCTGCACCGTCCGGTAGACCTCGGCGGCGTCCACGGCCGGCGGCTCGGGCACCGCCGGGGTGGTCGTCGCGGCCGGGGCCGCTGCCACCGGCACCGCCGCCTGCGCGGGCACCGCCGTCGGACGCGCCGTGGGGGCGGTCAGGCGCGCCTTCGCTGCCTTGCGGACCGCGGTACGCCCGATGGGCTGGGCGGCCCACCAGTCGAACCTCTCCTGCTGTGCCAATGCTGCTCCTGAACCGGGACGCCTTCATGGGTGGGCAGGCGTCGGTGGGTCGGCGCCGGAGGGGTCGGTTCCGGTCGCACGGTATCCGGACCAGGATGGTCGGGCCGGGCACGCCCTAGCGAGCCCAGGCAGATACGTTCACTCAAACAGGTGAGGGCCAATCAGGTGACGATCCGCCGGATCGGCGGGTAAGATCACGAGTTTCGCCGGATGCCGTGCCGGAACGCGTACGCCACCGCCTGTGCCCGGTCCCGGACGGCCGTCTTGGCGAAGAGGTTGTTGATGTGGGTCTTCACCGTCGCCGGGCTGACGAAGAGCTGCTGCGCGATCTCGGTGTTCGACAGTCCGTCCGCGATCAGCGCCAGTACCTCCGCCTCCCGGGCCGTCAGGCCGTCCGGCAGCTCGGCCGGACCGGCCGGCGCGGCCGAGAGCCGCTCCAGCAGCCGCCGCTGCACCTGCGGCGAGAGGCCGGCCGCGCCGGAGCGGACGTCCGCGATGGCCCGGGCGATCTCCTCGCCCCCGGCGTCCTTGGTGAGGTATCCGCGCGCCCCGGCCTGGAGGGCGGGGAAGAGCGACTCGTCGTCGGCGTAGGTGGTGAGCACCACCACCTCGGTCGCGGGGTGCGCCGTCCGGATCCGCCGGGTGGCCTCGACCCCGTCGCAGCGGGGCATCCTGAGGTCCATCAGGACGACGTCCGGCCCGTACCGCTCGACCAGCCGGACGGCCTCCTCGCCGTCGGCCGCCGCGCCGACCACCTCGATCCCGGGCAACAGCCCCAGCAGCATCACGATCCCCTCGCGCACCACCGTCTGATCGTCCGCCACCAGGACCCTGATCGGCCTGTCACTCATCGGGGCACCCGCAGCAGCACACGCCATCCTCCCTCGTCGGGGCCCGCGACCAGCGTGCCACCGAGCAACTCCGCGCGTTCGCGCATCCCGAGCAGACCGTACCCGCTGCCCGCCGACGCCAGCTCCCCGGACGCCTCGCCGCGCGGCGGACGGCTGTTGCGGACCTCCAGTTCGACCGCGCCCTCCGGGTAGGCCAGCCGCACCGTCACCCGGCTGCCCGGGGCGTGCTTGCGGACGTTGGTGAACGCCTCCTGCGCCGTGCGGCGCACGGCCAGCCCGGTCTCGGCGTCGAGCGGGGCGGCCGTCCCCTCGACGGTCAGCACGGCCCCCTCACGCTGCGTCAGTCCGGCCAGGAACTCCCCCACCGGCGTGAACTCGCCGCGCAGCGCCGACAGCGCCTGGCGGGTCTCGGCCAGCCCGTCCTGCGCCATCCGCCGCGCGGCCACCACCCGTTCGCGGACCTGCTCCCGGCTCGCCCCGCCGTCCAGCATCAGCCGGGCCGCCTCCAGGTGGACCAGCTGCGCGGAGAGGCTGTGCGCCAGCACGTCATGGATCTCCCGGGCGATCCTGGCCCGTTCGGCGAGGGCCGCCGACTCCGCCTCCGCCGCACGGGCGGCCCGCTCCTGCGCCAGCAGCCGGTGCGCGGTGCCCCGCGCCTCGGCGTCCAGCCGGAGCAGGTAGCCGAGCAGTGCGAGCCCGCCGACCGTGGACGTGACACCCAGCCAGCTGTCCCAGCTCGCCAGCGTGTACGAGCCGAAGGCCGCGCCGGCCGTCGGCACCGCGTACACCAGCGGCAGCCGGACGAGCGCGATGACTCCGAGCCCGAGCCAGACCATGTCGGAGAGCAGGTAGGCGTGCCCCCACTCGGCCGTCGTGGCGACGGCCAGCAGACCGGCCGCCGCCGCGATGCCGGGCCCGAGCCGGTGGGCCAGCGTGTACCGGAAGAACACGACGGCCGACGCGACGGCCGCCACCAGCCCTGCTCCCGCCCAGACCGCGTGCCAACCGGTGAAGTGCCCGCGTGAGTACGTCCCCCAGACCAGCACCACCAGCAGCACCAGCCGGGTGAGCAGCATCAGCGTCGCCCTGGCCGGACTCTGGGCCTCCCGGTTCAGCCCCTCCCGGGGCGGCCAGCGGGTCCAGCCGGTCGGCAGCAGCGGCACGGGGAGGTCCATTCCGGGGAGGTTCGGCGGCCGTCAGCGGGCGGCAGGGACACGGTACGACGGCTCCAGCGTGCGGGCCCGCCACCCGAGGACGACGCCACGCACCAGCAGCAGCGCGGCCAGCGCCAGCATCAGCGAGTTCGTCCCCTGGTGCACTCCGAGCGCGGAGCCGAGCACGTACAGTCCGCCGCGCAGCACGATCATGCCGGCCCAGGCGGCGAGTGCGGCCGGGCTGCCCTTGGTCCAGAGGCTGCCGTCCTCGGCGTACCAGAGCCGGGCCGTCCAGCCCCAGACGCTGCCCAGGGCGATCTCCACCAGCACACCGGCGGCGAGCAGCGCGACGGACGCGGCCTGGTGGTGCGGGTCCAGCAGGTGCGGGTCGCGCAGCGCCAGGAAGGCGAGGATCACCGGGATCAGCCAGACGCGGCGCTCGGTGTCGAACTTCCGCGCCTTGAACTGGCGGGCGACGACCAGGGCGATCACCGCGACGATTGCCAGGATGTTCAGCGTGCCGTTCATGGGGTGGGCTCCGTACCGGGAGGGGACTGTCCGACGTCTCCCACGCTAGGGATCGCGGGCCTCCGGGTGATCGGCGCCAGGGTGGAACCGACGGCGGAGGGGCTCTCCACCCGCAGGTGGAGAGCCCCTCCGGGGTGACCGCGGGCTCAGGCGTCGATGCGCGAGCGGTCCATGGTCGCCGCCGAGTCGACGATGAACTCCTTGCGGGGTGCCACGTCGTTGCCCATCAGCAGGTCGAAGGTCTTCTCCGCCAGCTCCATGTCGCCCAGGTTGATCCGGCGCAGCGTCCGGTGGCGCGGGTCCATGGTGGTCTCGGCCAGCTGGTCGGCGTCCATCTCGCCGAGGCCCTTGTACCGCTGCACCGGCTCCTTCCAGCGCAGCCCCTTGCGCTGGAACTCCAGCATCGTGCTGCGGAGTTCGGAGTCGGAGTAGGTGTAGTGGTACTTCTCCTGGCCGCGCTTGGGGTTGGTGAGCTCGATCCGGTGCAGCGGCGGGACGGCGGCGAAGACCCGGCCCTGCTCCACCATCGGCCGCATGTAGCGCTGAAAGAGCGTCAGCAGCAGGATGCGGATGTGCGATCCGTCGACGTCGGCGTCGGCCATGAAGATGACCCGGCCGTAGCGGGCCTGGTCGATGTCGAAGGTCCGGCCGGAGCCGGCCCCTATCACCTGGATGATCGAGGCGCACTCGGCGTTCTTGAGCATGTCGGCGACGGACGCCTTCTGCACGTTCAGGATCTTGCCGCGGATCGGCAGCAGCGCCTGGAACTCCGAGTTGCGGGCCAGCTTGGCGGTGCCGAGCGCGGAGTCGCCCTCGACGATGAAGAGTTCGCTGCGCTCGACGTCGTCGCTGCGGCAGTCGGCGAGCTTGGCGGGCAGCGAGGAGGTCTCCAGCGCGGTCTTCCGGCGCTGCGCCTCCTTGTGCTGGCGGGCCGCCACCCGGGTGCGGGCGGCGGCGACGACCTTCTCCATGACGGCCCGGGCCTGGGCCTTCTCGTCCTTCTTGGCGGAGGTCAGGAAGGCCTTGAGCTCCTTGGCCACGACGGCCGCGACGATCCGGTTGGCCGCAGAGGTGCCGAGCACCTCCTTGGTCTGGCCCTCGAACTGCGGCTCGGCGAGCCGGACGGTGACCACCGCGGTGAGGCCCTCGGTGGTGTCGTCCTTGGTGACGTCGTCCTCGGCGACCCGCAGCAGCTTGCTCGCCCGGAGCGCCTCGTTGACGGTCTTGGCGAGCGAGCGCTCGAAACCGGTGACGTGGGTGCCGCCCTTGGGCGTCGCGATGATGTTGACGAAGGAGCGCAACGTGGTGTCGTACCCGGCGCCCCAGCGCAGTGCGATGTCGACGCCGAGCTGGCGGGTGACCTCGGTCGGGGTCATGTGGCCGAGCTCGTCCAGGACGGGCACGGTCTCCTTGAAGCTCCCCTCACCCTGCAGCCGCAGCACGTCGGAGACGGCCTTGTCGGGGGCGAGGAACTCGCAGAACTCGCCGATGCCGCCGTCGAAGCGGAAGGTGTCCTCCTGGACCTTCTCACTCTCCGTCAGCCGCTCGTCACGGACGATGATGGTGAGGCCGGGGACCAGGAAGGCGGTCTGCCGGGCCCGGCTGTGCAGGCCTTCGAGGGAGAGCTTCGCCTCCTTGAGGAAGATCTGCCGGTCGGCCCAGTAGCGGATCCGGGTGCCCGTCCGGCCCTTGGGGACCTTGCCCTTGCGGGTCAGGCCGTTGGCCGGCTCGAAGGGCGCGTCCGGGGTGAGCTCGGTGAAGATGCCCGGTGCGCCGCGGCGGAAGCTGATCGCGTGGGTGTGGCCGCTGCGGTCGACCTCGACGTCGAGGCGGGCGGACAGGGCGTTCACCACCGAGGCGCCGACGCCGTGCAGGCCGCCGGAGGCGGCGTACGAGCCGCCGCCGAACTTGCCGCCGGCGTGCAGCTTGGTCAGCACCACCTCGACGCCGGACAGCCCGGTCTTCGGCTCGACGTCGACCGGGATGCCACGGCCGTTGTCGCGGACCTCGACCGAGGAGTCGTTGTGCAGGACCACCTCGATCCGGTCGCAGAAGCCGCCGAGCGCCTCGTCGACCGAGTTGTCGATGATCTCCCAGAGGCAGTGCATGAGACCGCGGCTGTCGGTGGAACCGATGTACATGCCGGGGCGCTTGCGGACGGCCTCCAGGCCCTCCAGGACGAGCAGGTGCCGGGCGGTGTAGTTGGAACCGTCGTCGACCAGCCGGCCGGTCGCGTCGGCGCTCATGCGCTCACCTCGCAACCCGTAACCGGGGTCTCACGCACCGTGCTCGTTCCCACCGTTCGCTTGCTCCGCTCGCTCACGCGGCGCACTCCTCAATGAAGTTCTGACTCGTCTGACGTCTGGTCCGGCCGGCCCGGCCGGCTCCCACAGTGTTCCCAATGCCTGAGACAGAGACGGTTGGAGCCCTCTCGGCTTGTACGCGCTGCGCGAACAAGACCTTCGCCGGGGACGGGGACTCCGGAGCGCCATCTCCACCTGTCGCCACGGGTCCTGGCGAACCGTAGCGTGCGGCACAGGCGGCCGAACTGCTGAGATGCAGGCTACCCGGGCCGGAGCCGGGGCTTATGCTCCAACCCAGCGGAGGATTATGCTACGCGGATCCCGGACGTCGCCTCGATCGGACGTTCGAGCTGTACGGCGGACCTTGAGAACCGGTACGCATGAATCACCGGCGCTCTGGGCACGTCCTCAGCAACACCACATGCAGAATCCTCAGAGAAGAAAAGCCACGAGCGGGAACGTTTTCGGCCTGGTTGGATGTTGACCCTGGTACGACAGCTCGTCGAGCTAGAGAAGAGGCGACGTGACTACTGTTCTGACACCTGCGAGCCCGCTGACCGCGGCTGACCGCTGCGACCGCTGCGGCGCCCAGGCCTACCTGCGCGTCGTACTCGCGAGCGGCGGAGAGCTGCTCTTCTGCGCCCACCACGGGCGGAAGTTCGAGCCTGAACTCAAGAAGATCGCCGTCGAGATACAGGACGAGAGTGGTCGTCTCACGACGGCCAGCGCCACGGTCCCCGACGACGAACGCTGATCTCGCGGCTCGCTCGGCGAGCTCCGTCGAGCTAGGCGTGGAGCCGGACGGCAGGTCCCCCTCGGGGGCCCGCCGCCCGGCTCTGGCGTTTTCCGCACCTACGCAGTGCAACGAGGGGCTGACTCTCGGTGCCCTGACGGATCGTGAGGCCCTGACTTCGGAGCGCGGTCACCATGGCGGGATGCGCCCTCGCGACCGGGCCCGGCGTCACCGCCGGGCGGGTTGTCACAACCGGGCATGCCGTCACCGCCGGGCGAGCCGTCACAGCTGGGCGTGCACCGCGTCCGCCACCGCCGACATCCGGGTGTAGACCCCCGGGTGCGCGGCTTCGGCACAACCCGTACCCCAGGAGACCAGCCCGGCCAGCCGGCCGGCCACCACCAGCGGGCCGCCACTGTCGCCCTGGCAGGCGTCCTTGCCGCCTTCGGGCTCGCCCGCGCAGACCATCGAGCGGGCGTCGAAGACGCCGTCGCCGGTGCCCGCCGGGTACGCCCGCGCACAGACGCCGTCCGCCACGATCGGCACCTCGACGCCCTGCAGCGTCCGCGAGTAGCTCCCGTTGCCCCTGGTGTCGCCCCAGCCGTAGACCTGCGCCGGGGTGCCCGCCGCGTACGGCTCCGCCTCCCCCTGGCCGACCAGGTCGAGGAAGGGCCCGCTCTGCGGATCCGCCAGCGTGAGGACCGCCACATCCTGCGTGTTGGTGGCGAACGAGTAGTCGGGGTGGATCCAGATGCCGCTGGGCACGACGGTGAGCTCCCGGCCCTTGCGGCCGGTGATGTCGTCCCGGCCGACGATCACCCTCAGCTCCGGGCGGTCCGTCCGGTTGCCGCGCTCGTCGTAGAAGCAGTGCGCGGCCGTCACCACCTTGGTCGGCGCGACCAGCGTGCCGCCGCAGAACTGCCCCGAGCGCCCGTTGCCGAACTGTGGCCGGCTGGCCAGCGCCACCATCCAGGGATGGTCGGCGACGGTGGCCACCTGGCCGCCCACGATGCGCCGCTGGGCCTGGGCGGGAGCGGCGGCACCGAAGGCGAGCAGCGGCCCGGGGAGGGTGGCCAGCAGCGCCAGGGCAACCGTCCGACGGCGGCGCCCGTGGTGCGGCGGAGCCGAGCAAGCGTCCAGGGTGGGCAGCACCGATGTCTCCAAGGTGTCCGACGACAGGCAATCGACTCAGCGTAATCGACCTGTCACCTGAAGTGCCGTCAACTCGGCCCGCGCCACCCGGACGAGTGATCACGGGGGTCCCGCCGCGCGGTCCGGCACGCACCGACGTGATCCTCCGCGCTCCTCCGCGTGGCCCCGCCCTCCGGGCCCACGCATGCGAAACGGCCCGGAGCTCGGGGCTCCGGGCCGTTTCGACGGCACTTCCCTGGTGCACGGTCCAGGGAGTCGGTGCTTAGTCCAGGTAGTCGCGCAGGACCTGCGAACGCGACGGGTGGCGCAGCTTGGACATGGTCTTCGACTCGATCTGGCGGATGCGCTCACGCGTCACGCCGTAGACCTTGCCGATCTCGTCCAGCGTCTTCGGCTGGCCGTCGGTGAGGCCGAAGCGCATCGAGACCACGCCCGCCTCGCGCTCGCTCAGGGTGTCGAGCACCGAGTGCAGCTGCTCCTGGAGCAGGGTGAAGCTGACCGCGTCGGCCGGGACGACGGCCTCGGAGTCCTCGATGAGGTCACCGAACTCGCTGTCGCCGTCCTCGCCGAGCGGGGTGTGCAGCGAGATCGGCTCGCGGCCGTACTTCTGGACCTCGATGACCTTCTCGGGGGTCATGTCGAGTTCCTTGGCCAGCTCCTCCGGGGTGGGCTCGCGGCCCAGGTCCTGGAGCATCTGGCGCTGGACGCGGGCCAGCTTGTTGATGACCTCGACCATGTGCACCGGGATACGAATGGTGCGGGCCTGGTCGGCCATCGCGCGGGTGATCGCCTGCCGGATCCACCAGGTGGCGTACGTGGAGAACTTGTAGCCCTTGGTGTAGTCGAACTTCTCGACCGCGCGGATCAGACCGAGGTTGCCCTCCTGGATCAGGTCCAGGAAGAGCATGCCGCGACCGGTGTAGCGCTTGGCCAGCGAGACCACCAGGCGGAGGTTGGCCTCCAGCAGGTGGTTCTTGGCCCGGCGGCCGTCCTCGGCGATGATCTCCAGCTCGCGCTTGAGCTTGGGGGCCAGCTTGTCCGCGGCGCTCAGCTTGTCCTCGGCGAAGAGGCCGGCCTCGATGCGCTTGGCGAGCTCGACCTCCTGCTCGGCGTTGAGCAGCGGGACCTTGCCGATCTGCTTCAGGTAGTCCTTGACCGGGTCGGCGGTGGCACCGGCGACCGCGACCTGCTGCGCGGGGGCGTCGTCCTCGTCGTCGTCGGAGAGGACGAAACCCTCCGACTCCTCCTCGGGAGCGTCACCCTCCGTCGCGGCGGGCTTGTCGCCGGGCAGCGCGACGTCCTCGACCTCCTCGTCACCGAGCAGCTCGTCGTCGCCCTTGCCCGCCTTGGCGGTGGTCTTCTTGGCGGCGGTCTTCTTCGCCGGAGCGGCAGCCTTCTTCGCGACGGCCTTCTTGGCGGGGGCGGCGGCCTTCTTGGCAGCGACCCTGGCCTCGGCCATCTCGATGCTGTCCACGACGGTGACCTCGACCGCCGACGTCACCGACGGGACGGACGCGTTCGCCGCGGGGGCGATCCGCACCGGGGGCTTGGTCTGCGGCGTGCGAGTGGTGACCGCCTTGGTCGCCGTGCGCTTGGTGGTGCTCTTGGCCGCGACGCTCTTGCGCTTGGAGCCGGCGGGTTCTGCCGCGCTGACCATGAGGTCCACTCCTTCCTCAATCAGAACCTGGTTGAGGCTGCGCATGACGTTCTTCCACTTGGTGACCGGGATCTGGTCCGCCTCAAAAGCCTGACGCACGTCGTCACCGGCGATCTGCCCCTGGGCCTTGCCCCGCTCGATGAGCGCGAGCAGAGCTGCGGACTCGGCGATCTCGGGGGGGAGCGAACGGGATGTGCTGGCCGACACGAACAACCTCTCGGACGATGAGTGGACTCGAACCCAGTACCGGGCCGCCCGAGGGGGCGGGGAAAGATCACGCGCAGACGCACGCGCTGTCGATTCCGACCGGCTCGGGCTTGAGGACTGGATTTGCAGGACGGCAGCAGCGCCGCGGACCAACACAGCATTCTGACACGGTGGTGGTATTCCCGGAGCTGCCTCCGCTCCGTACACATCGCTGCCGCCCCTCAAGTGTTACGCATAGCCTTCGTGGCGCCGGTCACACCGGCGCCACGAGTCGTCCGGCTGGTCGCGGGTCGGCCTGGCGGGTCAGTGCTCGCGGGGCGCCGGCACCGAGAGCTCGACCTCCGGGTGGACGGTGAGCAGGGCACGGACCGAGGCCTCGGCGGCGGTGCCGTCGCCGGTACCCAGTGCATCGACCAGCCGGGAGTGCAGGCTCACCGAGGAGTCGGACGGGCGCTCGCAGGAGAGCGCCTGGCCGCCGGAGACCTGCAGCGAGCTGGAGATGATGCCCGAGAGGTGCTCCAGCATCCGGTTGCCCGCCATCTGCAACACCAGAATGTGCAGCTCGGTGTCGGCCCGGCCGAAGCTCACCAGGTCGCCCTGGGCGCCGGCGTGGCCCATGATCTCGACCAGCTCGGCCAGCCGCTGCTGGACGTCCTCCCGGCCGTGGCCGGCCGCCAGGCGGGCCGCCAGCGGCTCGATGGCCCAGCGCAGCTCGAACAGCTCGCGGCGCTGCTCGTCGCGCTGCGGGCCGAAGGCGCGCCACTCGATGATGTCCGGGTCGAGCAGGTTCCAGTCGCTGACCGGACGGACCCGGGTACCGACGTTCGGCCGGGCGCTCACCAGGCCCTTGGCCTCCAGAACGCGCAGCGACTCGCGGACGACCGTGCGGGAGACCTCGAACCGCTGGCCGATCTCCTCGGGGACGAGCGGGCGGTCGGCGCCGAGGTCGCCGGAGACGATCATCTGGCCGAGCTGCTGGACCAGCTGGCCGTGCAGGCCGCGCCCACGGCTGCTGGTGGTCTTGCGGCCGACCCGGGAGAGGTCGCTCTCGCCGCCCTCCCACCGGGGGGCGGGCGGGGCAGGCCGATCGGCGTAGGAGAAACGGTCCAGCTCCGCCGGACCGACTGCGTCGGTCGGGCGAGCTGCGGTCATGGTGGGGTGCGCAAGGGTACTCACACGTCCTTTGTCGGCGATCGGCGGGCCCGGCTTGAGAATTCTCGTGAAAAGCACACGAAAGGGTGATCGCCCGTGACTGGATAATTGACCGCTTATCAGCAAGAAGCAGATATTTCGGGCACACTTGGGCGATCATCCTAACTGCTCGTCATTCTGTCTACCTGGTAGGGACGGTGACGCTTCCACGGCTTCGCGCCGGGCGAGCGCACGACGGCTCGGCGGGGGCAGAGATGGGGGCTGAGATGGGGGCTGGGGCTAGGGCTGGGGCTGGGGCTGGGGCTTCAGAGAGTGCGGCGCCGGGCCTGGGCCAGCACGGCCGCGAGCAGGAGCAGACCGAACGACGCGAGTACGGCCGTCAGCAGCACCGGGTCCAGCAGCGTCGCCGCGCTCGGCAGGTCGGCCCCGCGAACGGCGTCCAGGCCGTACTGGAACGGCAGCGACTCCCGGACCTGGACGGGCCAGCCGCGTCCGGTCAGCCGCAGGACCAGCGAGAGGACCGGCTCCAGCAGGGCCGGCAGGGCGCACAGGATGAGCAGGCCCGCCGCCGCGCTGCGCACCAGCGAGGTGGTCAGCAGACCCGTCCAACCCGCCAGGACGACCAGCACCGCGAACACCGCGAGCGGCCGGGCGCCGTCGGCCAGGGCCTGCGGGTCACCGCCGACGGACAGCGCGAGCAGCCGCCCGGGCCGGACGCCGGGCGCGAGCGAGACGCGCAGCACCACCGCGTCCAGCAGCACCGTGCCGAGCGCCAGCAGCGCGGCCAGCAGCCCGGTCACCACGAGCTTCCCGGCGAGCAGTCCGAGCCGCCGCCGGCAGGCGACCCGGGAGGCCGCGAGCCCCGGGTGGCGGACCTCGTGGCCGTACGAGAGCGCGCCCAGCGCGCCCGCCCCCAGCGCGGCGATCGGGAGCGGCAGCAGCGGGACCACGGCCGTGACGGACCGGAGCGCGGCGGCGGCCGACAGCGGCCCGGCGGGCAGCTGCCGGGCCAGCACGGCGGCCACGGCCGCGTCGGCCAGCAGGACGGCGGCGAGGACGAACCAGGTGGAACGGAGGCCGGACAGCCGCCGCACCTCGTAGAGCAGTACGCGCACGGTTCACTCGCTCCGGTGGTCGGGCTGGACGGACTGGGGAGCGGGGTGGGGGGCGGTCAGCCCGACCGCCCGCAGGGTCCGCGCGGTGAAGACCTGCTCGGGGAGTGCCTGCTCGGGCAGGACCTGGTCGAGCAGAACCTGGTCGGACGGCAGATGGCCGGGCGACAGGTACTCCGGGAGGCTCTGGTCCGGAAGCCTGTGGTCGGGGAGGCCCTGGTGCGGTTCGACCTGGCCGGGGAGGCTCTGCTCCGGCTCGGTCCGGACGTGGTCGGCCCCACGGTCGGCCCCACGGTCGGCGTGGACGTGGTCGCCGTGAACGTGGTCGCCGTGAACGTGGTCGCCGTGGATGTGGTCGCCGTGGACCTGGTCGCGCTCAGCCCGACCGGTCCGGAGCCGGACGTGGCCGGAGCGGCCCGATGCGGCGGGGAGGGCCGGGTGCGGGACGGGCTGCTCGACCACCCGGTCGGCGAGTTCGTGCAGCAGGATGCCGTGCCGGTAGGCGAGTTCACCGATCTCGGTCCGGCCGACGCCGCTCACCGCGATACCGGCGCCGCCGTCCCGCCGGACCCGCGCACCCTGGTCCGTCAACAGGTCGGCGAGCCGGGCCATCTGCGGCCCCCGGACGGCGACCTCCGGATGCAGCCTGGTCCGGCGGAAGTCGGTGACCGGCTGGTCGGCGAGCATCCTGCCCCGGTCCAGCGTGACCACCCGGTCGGCCAGATCCGATGCCTCCTGCGGAGCCCTGGTGGTCACCAGGACCGTCCCGCCGGAAGCCGCGAAGGAGCGCAGGAAGGAATGGAACCACTCGGTGTTGCGCGGCGACAGGTCCTCGGTGGGGCAGTCCAGCAGCAGGGCGCCCGGCGAACCGAGCAGGGCAGCCGCGAGGGCGAGGCGCCGGTGCATCCCGGGAGAGAAGGAACGCAGGCGGTGGCCCGCCACGGTCGCCAGCCGGGTCTGTTCGAGCAGCTCGTCCGCACGGCGGGCCGGTACGCCGACCGCACCCGCCAGCATCCGCAGATGACTACGGGCCCGCCGCCCGGGGTGGCCGGCCGACGAGCGCCCGCCGGGGAGCAGTACGCCGACCTCGCGCTCGGGACGGCGCAGCCGACGGTACGTCCGGCCGTCGAACAGCGTGACGCCCTGGCCGCGTTCGAGCTCGACCATCAGCCGCAGGGCGGTGGTCTTGCCCGCCCCTTCGGCTCCCAGCAGGGCGGTCACCATGCCGGGGCGGGTGTCGAAGGCCAGATCGAGCAGGGCCGGTGGGCGGCCCCTGCGATAGATCTTGGTCAGTCCGGTGATCTGGATCATCGCTGCCTGCTCCCACGTCCTCGGCCGACCTGGTCCGCGGAACACGGATGCTTCCCGTGCGTACCCGCGCCAGCACAGTAGGCCGCGGAGGTGGAGAATTCGGGCATTACGGATGGTTCGTGGGCCGCGTGGTCACCCAGCTCACCCGATCAGGGGACATCCTCCGGCTGTGGGAGAGCCTGTTCGGGCGACGGGCGCCGCCCGGGGGGGGGTCAGGCCTCCGGGCGCAGCATCGGGGGGTTGAGGACGGTGGCGCCGCCGGCCTTGAAGAGCTGCGCCGGGCGGCCGCCCTGACGGGTCGTGGTACCGCCGGTCGGCACCAGGAAGCCGGGGGTGCCGGTGACCTTGCGGTGGAAGTTCCGCGGGTCGAGGGCGACGCCCCAGACCGCCTCGTACACCTGGCGCAGCTCTCCGACGGTGAACTCGGGCGGGCAGAAGGCGGTGGCGAGCGAGGAGTACTCGATCTTCGAGCGGGCGCGCTCGACGCCGTCCGCGAGGATTCGCCCGTGGTCGAACGCGAGCGGCACGCCGTCGGCCGGGTTCTGCCCGATCAGCTCCCCCGCCGGGGCCCAGCGGGCGCTGCTGGCGTCGCCACCGGGGCGCGGCGTCGGCAGGTCCGGCGCCAGCGCCAGGTGCGCGACGCTGACGACCCGCATCCGGGGGTCGCGCTGCGGGTGCCCGTAGGTGGCGAGCTGCTCCAGGTGGGCACCGGCCGCCTGGGCGCCGACCACGTGGACACCGTCCGCGACCGCGCCGTCCGCCCCCTGCCCCGGCGTGGGGTGGGCGCGCAGGCCGGTCTCCTCCGAGAGCTCCCGGGAGGCCGCCTCGGCCAGGCCCTCGTCCGGGCGGACGAAGCCGCCGGGCAGCGCCCAGTACCCCTGGAAGGGGGGCTCTCCTCGTCGGACCAGCAGGGCGCACAACGCGTGCTCGCGCACCGTCAGCACCACCAGGTCGACCGTGACAGCGAACGGAGGGAAGGCCGACGGGTCATAACGCGACATGGGACGATGATAGTCGTCTTTCTGACGATAAGCACAGGGTCGCACCGGAATCACTCTCGGTACGACTTGAGTGCGGCCCGCCGCCGGTCACCGTGCACCGAGCTGCAGCTGCGGCGAGGCCTCCTCCACCACCGCGACACCGATCCGGCTGACCCGGACCGAGAACGGCTCACCCGCCACCCGCAGGCCGGTGAGTTCGAGTTCCCCCAGCGGAGCCGTACTGGCGGGCCGGACCAGCACCCGCCCGGCCGGGACGTCGGGACGCACCCCGGCCAGCGCGGCGACCAGGTGCACCACCGACGCCGACGACACAGCCGCCGGACGGCAGGCCGCCGGATGCGGCACCGGCGGGCAGCCCGTGACGCGCTGCTCCCCCGCGTACATCTCGGGCAGCCGGCCCTCGAAGTGCGCCGAGGCGTCCAGCAGACCGGTCAGCAGCGCACCGGCCTCCCGTTCGAACCCGGCTCCGGCCAGGCCCGCGACGGCCAGCGCGGTCTCGTGCACCCGGACGGCTCCGCTGCGGTGCCCGATCGGGTTGAAACGGGGGGACTTGGCGCTCAGGGTGCGCAGGCCCCACCCGCAGTCGAACTCCGGCGCGGCCAGGCGCTGGGCGAGAATCCTGGTCTGCTCCCGGTCCAGCAGGCCCGGGTGGTGGTCGCCGTCGGCCGCCAGGCCCAGGTCGAGCAGGTGGACGAAGGAGGAGACCACGGCCGGCAGCGGACGGCCCGGGCCCGCGAGAGCGGCGGCCGGGCGGCCCCCTGACAGGTCGTCGATCCAGAACTGCTCCCGGAAGCGCTCGGCCAGCCGTGCCGCCCAACCGCGCCACTCCTCGGCCCCGGGGCGCCCGAACGCCGCCAGCAGCTCGGCCCCGTGCAGCGCCGCCCGGTGGGCCTGGGCCTGTACCTCGCAGCGGGCCGGCACCGGGCGGGCGCTGCGCTCCTCGGGCGTCCGGCCGAGGTCGGTGACGAACCCGTCCTGGCCGCCGGAGCCGGGCGCACCGTCGCCCGCGTTGGCGCGCAGCGCCGCAAGAGCACGCTCGGCGGCGGGGATGAGCTCGGCCACCTCGGAGCCGGGCATCCCCCAGCGCCAGGCCTCGGCCAGCAGGGTGACGAACAGCAGGGTGGCCTCGGTGGCCGTGCAGGACGGCGGCAGCTCGGGGCCGGCGTGCCGCAGGGCACCCGGGATCAGCCCGTCGGGGCGGCCCGCGCCGCCGACCTGCTGACGCCGCGCCAGGGCCCGGAGGGTCCCGGCCGCCAACCGAGTGCCCAGCGGCAGTGTGAGCCGGGCCGCCCAGAGTGCGTCGGCCGAGGTCAGCCCGAACCGCCACGGCACCCCGGAAGCCGCGTAGAGGTCGGTCGGACGGTCCGCGTCGGCGAGCAGCAGCCCGCCCAGCGCGTCGAGGGAGCGCGGCACGAGCAGTTCGACGCGCGAGTCGTCGCACCGCACCTCGGGCGTCGACCACGGCGGCGCGATCCCTTGGCCGCGCCCGGTCGGCGGGCGGACGGCCGCCGGAGCCACGGCCTCCAGCGACGTCCGCAGCTCGACCGACCATCGGGCCCCCGGCTGCACCTCCAGATCCCAGCGCAGCACGCCGGCCCCGGCCAGGACCGAGTGCGGCGACGGCCGGGCCGAGACGGTGGCACTGTGGTGCGGCCCGGCCCAGCGCAGGCCGGACGACTGCACCTGGCCGGGCAGGTCGGCCGAGCGCTGGCCTCCGGCGATGTCGGCCAGCCGGCCGAGGTCCGTCCCGAACGTGATCTCCAGCGGGAGGCGGGCCGGGCGGCCGCCGGTGTTCCGGACCGTGACGGTCTCGACCCCGTCGGCGTGCCTGAGCCGTTCGACGGTGAGCGCGGGATCCGGGTCGGGATCGCCGGGCACCCGGACGGCACCGACGAAGCGCGCCTCGGCCGCCGAGGTCAGCGTTCCCTGGAGGGCCAGCGGTTCGATGCCGCCGAGCCGCAACTCCATCCTCGCCAAGGTCCGCACGCCGGCCCGGTAGAAGCCGTCCAGGTGGTGGCCCCGGAGCTGTCCGTCCGGACCGGAGACGGCCATCGCGGGAGCGTTCACGCAGAGCACCTCGCCGTGCGCGGCAGCGGGCTGCGGACGCGCCGGAGCGGACGGGCGGGACTGACCCGCCACCATCGGCCCACCGGACGGCGGGCCGAGCGGCTGGCCGGGCACGGGGGTGCCGTACGGCGGGGTGGCGAGCGGCTGGCCGGGTACGGGAGTGCCGTACGGCGGCGTACCGAGCGGCAGGCCGGGCACCGGAGTGCCGTACGGCGGCGTGGCGAGCGGCGGACCGGCCGGTGACGGCGCTCCGGCCGGTGCTGCCGGTGCTGCCGGTCCGATCTGTGCGGTCGGCGGCGCTTCCCCCGGCACGGCCTGTGGTGGCCTCATGGCGGTCACCTGGCTCTCCTCCTTCGGCCGAGCGCATGCTCGATCACGGTCTGTGGCTGCGGTGTTGCGGTGTTGCGGTGCAGGGCTGGCCTGCGGGGCTCCCGTGCGGGTGGGCAGCCCGGGCTGGGGGACGGAGGACGGGAACGGGGCGAGCGGGTACGGCACGGTGACCGGGTGCACCCGGCCGGGGCACCTCAGCCTGCCCGAGGCCCGTGCACCGATCGGTGCGACCGGCGCGGTCCCTCCGGCTCGGCGGCGATACCCCGCAAGATGAACGCACCGCACCTGCCCCAGGTCACGCCGATCCGCCGACTGTCGGTCCGACGGCGAACCGGCCGGACCTCCGCCGAGCGGGCGGACCCGTGCCGTGGCGCCCGGCGGACAGACCCCTGCCCGGCCGGCCGCCTGTTCCGGCTCTCCCTCGGCCGTGTTCCGGCCGCCGCCAGGATACGGTGCGCACGCGGTGTCACATCGGGAGGACCCGTCGCCTGCTGCCGCACCGTTACCAGTCAGCAACAGCACGTACCGAGGAGTCGCATGTCCACCGCCAGCCGGTTGCCGGGGATCGTCACGACCGACCACTTCTTCCTGGTGCCGCTGGACCACCAGGCGCCCGACGGCGAGCAGATCGAGGTCTACGCCCGTGAGGTGGTGGCCGCGGGCCGCGAGGGCGACGAGCTGCCGTGGCTGCTGTTCCTGCAGGGCGGGCCCGGCGGCAAGGCGAACCGGCCGCTTGGCCGGGACGGCTGGCTGGTGCGGGCGCTGGACGACTACCGGGTGCTGCTGCTCGACCAGCGCGGCACCGGCCGGTCCACGCCGGCCACCCGTCAGACCCTCGGCCGACGGGGCGGCGCGCGGCAGCAGGCCGACTACCTGGCCCACTTCCGCGCCGACTCGATCGTGCGGGACGCGGAGCTGATCCGGCGTCGGGTGTTGGGGGCGGACGGGCGCTGGAGCCTGCTGGGCCAGAGCTTCGGGGGCTTCTGCACGCTGACCTACCTCTCACTGGCTCCGGAAGGGCTGCGGGAGGCGTTCGTGACGGGCGGCCTCGCGGGCCTGCGCAGCTCGGCGGACGACGTGTACCGCGCGGCGTACCCGAGGGTGGCCCGGAAGAACGCGGCGCACTACGCGCGCTACCCGCAGGACGTGGCGGTGGTGCGGGGGATCGCCGCGCACCTGGCCGAGGCTCCGGCCCGGCTGCCGGACGGCGGGCTGCTGACCGTCCGGGCCTTCCAGGGGCTCGGTCTGATGCTCGGCTCGGGGACGGGCTCGCACGCCCTGCACCACCTGCTGGCGGAGGCGTGGGTGGAAGGTGTGGACGGTCCCGAGCTGTCGGACACCTTCCTGGCCGGCGTCCAGGCGCAGCTTTCGTTCGCGCGGGGACCGCTGTACGCGGTGCTGCACGAGTCGATCTACGGGCAGCGCTCGGTGGACGTGGCCGGGACGGGCTGGGCCGCGGAGCGGGTGCGCGCGGAGTTCCCCGAGTTCGACGCCGGGTCCGCGCTGGCGGAGGACCGGCCGGTGCTGTTCACGGGCGAGATGATCTACCCGTGGCTGTTCGAGACCGACCCGGCTCTCCAGCCGCTGCGTGAAACGGCGCAGCTGCTCGCGGAGCGGACCGACTGGCCCGACCTGTACGACTCCGAGCGGCTGGCCGCCAACCAGGTGCCGGTGCTGGCGGCCGTCTACCACGACGACATGTACGTGGACACCGCCGACTCGCTGGAGACCGGGCGGGCCGTGCGGGGGCTGCGGGCCTGGGTGACCAACGAATGGGAGCACGACGGCCTGTGGGCGAGCGGCGGCCAGGTACTCGACCACCTGATCAAGATGGCGCGCGGCGAGCTGTAGCCATCCGGCGAGCAGTCGGCGGAGCCGCGTGCCGAAGCCGCTGCGGGGCCTGCGCGGCCGAGCCGCGGGCGCTCTCCTCCGGGTCGGGTCCGTCATGTCGGTCACGTCCGTCCCGTCCGTCACATCGGTCACATCCGTCACGTCGGCTCTCCGATCGGTCGGGCCTTCGGAACGCGTTCGGCCTTCGGAACGCCGCCGAGGCGGCGGCGGGCCCGCTCCGCGCGCCGGCGGAGCCGCCCGTGCCGGGCCGGGCCCGGCCGTTCAGGGGCGTCGTCGGCAGGGGCAGCGGCGGTGGGAGCCGCCCCGGGGTCGGCGGGCCGGCGGTGCGGCGGGCGGGCGTGGCCGACCGCCGACGGGCAGGCCGAGGCCGTCCCCCGCCCGGGGGGCGCCGGCTCCCGCCGGTCGGCCCCGGGGCCGTCGGCATCAGGCCCGGCGGGGCCGGTGTTCCGGCGTTCCGCCGCCGAGGCCAGCCGCCTCACCCGCTCCCTGCGGACGCTCTCCCGCAGCTGATCCGGCGTCAGCCCGCCGTTCAACGACTCGTAGAGCAGCTGCGCCAAGGTGTAGTCGGGGTCGAGTTCGAGCGCCCTGGCCAGGACCACACGGGTCGTCGCGGTGTCGTCGGCGAGCCAGGAGGTCCAGGCGAGCAGGGTGAGCGGGGCGGCTCCGTAGTGCTCGAACGGCGGCACGCACCGCTGGGCGAGGTAGCGCCAGAGCGCCTGGGCGGGAGCCAGCTCCGCCGGCTCCGCGTACTCGGCGCCCCGGTCGCGGCCCAGCCTGTCCTGGAGGCCGACCAGCAGCCGGGCCGTGCGTTCGGGCTCGATCTCCCCGGCGCCGGACCGGAGGGCGGCCATCGCCTCACCGAGCAGGGCACCCGTACGGTCCAGCACCGCCGGTCGGCCGCCGGGCCCGTCCAGCTCCCGGAGCAACCGGGGGCCGGCTCGTTCGATCGCCGCTCGGTGAGCCGCTGCACCGGGCGGCCCGATCGGCGTGAGCCCGGCCACGATCGCCTTGCGGCTGCCCCTCGGTGCGAATCCGGCGAAGGTCGCCGCCGCGGCGATCGGACCGGGGAGCTCGGGGGAACGGAGCGGAGTGCCGCCGGGGTGGCAACACCCCGTCCCGTTGCAGAGGAACGACCACCAACGGCCCGCCGAGATGCACAGCGACTCCTTCACGTTGACGTGTTCGGACCTGAAGGCCTGCGCCAGCTGCTCGGCGAGCGGCGCGAGTCCGTTGACGACCGGCGGGGCCGAGGCATCTGCCGGGTCCCGGCAGATGTAGAGCAGGACCTGTTCGGGGCGCCGGTCGCGCTGCTCGGAGAGTACGACCAGGAGCCGGGCCGTCTCGGTGGCGAGCTGTTGCCAGCACGCGGGATCGTCGGGAATGTCCACCCTGATCACCCCGCCCTGCTGGAGCGCGGAGCCGTGCAACCCGACGGCGACGATGCTGTCGTCGGGAAAGAAGCCCAGCAGGAAAGGGAGCATCTCGGCCATGTCGGCCGGTCCGCGCATCCGGACCGCCGGTCGGCCGGGCAACGGACCGGGAGGATGCGTGGTGGTCGCCTCGTCCAGGCCGAGGACCGCCTCGGCCTTCCGCTCGGGGCTCGCCTCAGCGTTCAGCTCGGGGTTCAGCTCGCGGTTCAGCTCGCGGTTCAGCTCGGGGTTCAGCTCGGGATCCATGTCAGCGCTCATGTCGGGAAGACTGACGCACCTGGCCACTGCCCGGCCGAAACTGCCTCAACCCTGTGGACAAGTCCGGGGGTCCAGCATTTGCTCCCCCGAATGGCCCAGTCCAGAATTCCGCACATAACGTTATGAATTCCACTAAAAGGGACAGTCCGTCATCCACAGGCCCACAGCCTCGACGGCAGCTGTTCGCGGACTGTCGGTCGAAAGCGGTATTGATGGACCCATGGACGAGCCCACGCCCCACCCCGCCCAGTCCCACTCCACCCCGTCCCTCACCGACCACCCCGCCCCGGGGCACCCGGACCGCGCCGCCGTCCGCGCCCGGGCCGAGGCGGTGCTCCGCGAGCTGGCCGGCCCGGCGGCGGTGCTGCGGGAGGACCAGTGGCTGGCCATCGAGGCGCTGGTCATCGACCACCGCCGGGCTCTCGTCGTCCAGCGGACCGGCTGGGGCAAGTCGGCCGTCTACTTCATCGCCACCGCGCTGTTGCGGGCCCGCGGCGCGGGCCCGACGGTGATCGTCTCCCCGCTGCTGGCCCTCATGCGTAACCAGGTCGACTCGGCGGCCAAGGCCGGTATCCACGCCCGCACCATCAACTCGGCGAACCCCGAGGAGTGGGACGTCATCCAGGCCGAGGTGGCGGCCGGCGCGGTCGACATCCTGCTGGTCAGCCCGGAGCGGCTGAACAACCCGGACTTCCGCGACCAGGTGCTGCCCAAGCTCGCCGCCTCGACCGGCCTGCTGGTGGTCGACGAGGCGCACTGCATCTCCGACTGGGGCCACGACTTCCGCCCCGACTACCGCCGCCTGCGCACCATGCTCGCCGAGCTGGCGCCGGGCGTCCCCGTCCTGGCCACCACCGCCACCGCCAATGCCCGGGTCACCGCCGACGTCGCCGAGCAGCTCGGGACGGGGCACACCACCGGCACCGACGAGCGTGCCCTGGTGCTGCGCGGCGAGCTCGACCGCGAGAGCCTGAGTCTCGGTGTGCTGATGCTGCCGGATCCGGCCCAGCGACTGGCCTGGCTCGCCGACCACCTCCCCGAGCTGCCCGGGTCGGGGATCATCTACACCCTCACCGTCGCCGCCGCCGACGAGGTGACCGCCTTCCTGCGCCAGCGCGGCTACCCGGTCGCCTCGTACTCGGGCCGCACCGAGGACGCGGAGCGCCGCAGCGCCGAGGCCGACCTGCTGGCCAACCGGGTCAAGGCGCTGGTCGCCACCTCGGCCCTGGGCATGGGCTTCGACAAACCCGACCTCGGCTTCGTGGTGCACCTCGGCTCCCCCAGTTCTCCGATCGCCTACTACCAGCAGGTCGGCCGCGCCGGGCGTGGTGTGGAGCGCGCGGAGGTGCTGCTGCTCCCCGGCCGCGAGGACGAGGCGATCTGGCGCTACTTCGCCTCGCTGGCCTTCCCGGCGGAGGAGCAGGTCCGGCGGACGATCGACGCGCTCGCCGCCGCCGACCGGCCGCTCTCCACGGCCGCTCTGGAGACCCGGGTGGACCTCCGGCGGGCGCGGCTGGAGACCATGCTGAAGGTGCTCGACGTGGACGGCGCGGTCCGCCGGGTGCGCGGCGGCTGGACGGCCACCGGCAACCCCTGGGCGTACGACGCGGCGCGCTACGCCAAGGTCGCCGCGTCCCGCGAGGCCGAGCAGCGCGCGATGCGCGAGTACGCCACGACGTCGGGCTGCCGGATGGAGTTCCTGCGCCGTCAGCTCGACGACGACGCCGCCACCCCCTGTGGCCGCTGTGACAACTGCGCCGGGCCCCGCCACCGGGCCGAGCTGTCGGCCGAGGCGCTGGGCGCCGCGACGGCAGCGCTCGGGCGGCCCGGGATCACCTTCGAGCCGCGTCGGCTGTGGCCGACGGGCATGGAGGCGTTGGGCGTCCAGTTGAAGGGCCGGATCCCGGCAGGCGATCAGGCCGAGACCGGGCGGGCCCTCGGCCGGCTCTCCGACATCGGTTGGGGCACCAGGCTGCGCGCCCTGCTCGCCGAGCAGACGCCGGACGGCCCGGTGCCGGCCGAGATGCTGGACGCCCTGGTCAGCGTGCTGGCCGACTGGGCGCGCGGCCCCGGCGGCTGGGCGGGCCCGGAGGGCGTCGACGGCGCCCGGCCGGCCCGGCCGGTCGGCGTGGTCACGATGGCCTCGGGCACCCGCCCGACCCTGCTGGAGAGCCTGGGCGCCCAGCTCGCCGCGATCGGCCGGATGCCGCTGCTCGGCCGGGTCGAGTACGCGGCCGGGCGGCCACCGCACGGTCCGCGCAGCAACAGCGCCCAACGGCTGCACTCACTGGCGGGCACCCTGGTGGTTCCGGACGGGCTCCGCGCCGCCCTGGCCGCGACCCCCGGTCCGGTCCTGCTGGTCGACGACCTGGTGGACTCCGGCTGGACGGTCACAGTCGCGGCGCGACTGCTCCGGCAGGCGGGGGCGAGCGCCGTGCTGCCGCTGGTCCTGGCGGTACAGGCGTAGCGGCTCACGCCCGGCCCGTGACAGCGCTCAGCCCGCACCGGCACCGGCAGCAGCAGCACCGCCAGCACCCAGCCTGTACCGACGCGGGCACGATGGCTCGATCCGATGGCCCGTCAGCCGAATGCCAGGGGGCCAGGAGTGGGATATACCTGACAGAACAATGGCTTTCGAGTGACGTTCATCATTTCATCGTTGCCGGTCGAGCTCGTCTGCCCTGAGAATTGGACCGTACCCCGCTCCCGATCGGCCCCTCCCGGGTTTCGGCGTACGCGAGCGCCCGCGCGCCCTGCGGGCCGTGGAAACGGAGGATCGTGATCAACGGCGCGGACCGAGCTCACTTCTCCTCGCCCCGGACCCGGACACTCGGCCCGGAGGACTGGACGGACTCCGGCATCCCGCTGCTGCCCGCCCCGCGCGAGTTCGTCACCGAGCTGCACCAACGGCACCTCCCGCAGCCCGGCACGACCGTGGTCGCCGTCCTGGACGCCTGTCACCACGTCACCGCCTCCGCGTCGTTCAGCCCCCGGCCGCACGCCGACGACGGCTGGCTGCACCGCAACGCGATCCTCACCCAGCTGCGCCGGATCACCCCGCACGACCTGCGGCTGGCCGACCCCAGCCGTACCGCGGTGCTGCTGCGCTGCCGGGAGGGTTCTGCGGGTTGGACGCGGCAGGACGGCGCGTGGATGTGGGCGCTGCGCGACGCCGCCGCGCTGCACGGCCTGCGCTGCGGCCCCTACATCGTGCTGACGCCCGGCGGGTGGCAGTCGCTCGGCGACGGCAGGCACGGACAGCTGCCGAACTCGGGTTCCTGGGCGGACGGGCCACTGCACACCGTCACCGAGCTCACCCCGCGCGCCGGACGCGAGGCCGGCGAGGAGCGCGCCTGGAGACCGGCCCCGGTCACACCGCTCGAAGCCCTCCGCCCGACCGGCACCCGCTGAGCCCTGCCCGGCACGAACCGGGAACCGGGAACCGGCGCGGGAAACCGGCGCAGGAAGCGCAGGAAAGCGCACGGAGCGCACGGAATCGGCCAAGGCGCCAGAGCGGGAATCGGCCGACCCGGGGTGGGGGCCGGACCGCCGGGCCCCACCCCCGCGCCACCCACCGCACAAGGTCAAGCAGGTCACACAGGTCACACGGTCAGGCCGGCGTCGGCCTGCTCCCGGCCGGCAGCAGCGGCGTCACCACGTCCGGGCGGCCGCACACCACCAGCAGCGCACCGGCGAGGCCGAGCGCCGTCCGCAGCGCGCGTTCGACCCGGGCGGGGGCACTGTCGTTGACGACCAGCACCACCACCGCACGACCGAGCGGATGCGTGGTGGAGCCGTCCGGGCGGGCGGCGGCCGCGTAGAAGACGTCGTCCCCTTCGGTGAGCTGCGCCCAGTAGCGCGCTTCGCCGAACGACAGCTCGTGCTGCTGCCACGGGTGCGGCTCACCGGCCGTCAGCACCAGGATGTCGGCCGGACGGCGGCCGGACTCCAGCAGCCGGTCCACCGCCTCGTCGGCCTGTTCGACGGCGCCCTGGACGGAGGCCGCCACCAACTGCACGGCGGGCCCGGCCCGGCGCGGGGAGGGTCCGGGCTTGGGGGGCTGAGCCGCCCGGGCGGGCGGGCCCGGCCGGGCGGCGCGGGGCGGTGCGGGACGGGGGCCGGGCAGGACGGCGCCGGCGACGGGGGGCTTGGCTGGGACGGGCGACACGGGCTCGTGAATCTCCGGCTCCTCGGGCACAACAGGCATGCCCGGATATCTATCAAACGCCGGTCGGGCGCGCACAGCCGCCCACCCCTTGGGCGCCGCCGTCCAGGGGACGAATCATCAGAAACCGAGTGAGAGCTGCTCCGCCTCGTCGGGCAGCGAGCGTCCGCGCTTCAGGTGGCTCCAGCGGGGCAGCGCGTCGAGGTACGACCAGGACAGCCGGTGGTGCTCCGTCGGCCCGAACTCCTCCAGCGCCGCCCGGTGCACCGGCGACGGGTAGCCGGCGTTGTCCTCGAACGCGAACGCCGGGTGGCCGGCCCCGATCTCGGCCATCATCGCGTCGCGCCGCACCTTGGCGAGTACCGAGGCCGCCGAGACGCAGACGCAGGACTGGTCGCCCTTGATCACGGTGCGGACCCGCCAGGGACCGCCGAGGTAGTCGTGCTTCCCGTCGAGGATGACCGCGTCCGGCCGGACGGGCAGCGCCTCCAGCGCGCGCAGCGCGGCGAGCCGCAGGGCGGCCGTCATCCCGAGCTCGTCGCACTCCTCGGGCGAAGCGTGGCCGAGCGCGTACGCGGTGACCCAGTCGGCCAGCACCGGGGCCAGCGCGGTGCGGCGGCGTTCGGTCAGCAGCTTGGAGTCGGTGAGCCCCTCCGGCGGCTTGCGCAGGCCCGTCACGGCCGCGCCGACCGTCACCGGCCCGGCCCAGGCGCCGCGCCCGACCTCGTCCAGCCCCGCCACCACCTGGGCGCCGGCCCGGCGCAGCGAGCGCTCGACCGAGTGGGTCGGGGGTTCGTACGGCATCAGGGGTCCATTCGGCGGTTGGCTCGGGCGGCTCAAGTGGCTGCGGTTCCGCAGGCGACTCCAGGGTACGTCCTGCCCGGGAACCACCCCTGAGCCCACCTGAGAACCGCCCGAGACCCCCCGCGCGAACCCCCGCGCGAACCCCCGGGGGCGCCCCCGGGTCCCCCAGCCCGGGGACCCCGGAGAGCACCGGGCCCGCTCAGCCTTTGACCGACCCCGCCAGCAGCCCCCGGACGAAGTACCGCTGGAGGCTGAAGAAGACGATCAGCGGCACGATCAGCGACAGGAACGCCCCGGCCGTGAGCACCTCCCAGCGCCCGCCGAACGAACCGGAGAGCTGGGCGAGCCGTACCGTCATCGGCGCGACCTCCGGGGTGCCGCCGGCGAAGGTGAGCGCGACGAGGAGGTCGTTCCAGACCCAGAGGAACTCGAAGATCGCGAACGAGGCCAGGGCCGGGGTGCAGAGCGGCAGCACGATGGACCAGAAGATCCTGAAGTGTGACGCCCCGTCCACCACCGCCGCCTCCATCAGGTCGCGCGGCAGCTGCGAGATGAAGTTGTGCAGCAGGAAGATCGCCAGCGGCAGCGCGAACATGGTGTGGGCGAGCCAGACGGGCAGGTACGTCCCGTGCAGGTCGAGCGCCGGGACGATGGTCAGGCCGCCGAGGTGCGCGCCGCCCGAGAACAGTTGCAGCAGCGGGATCAGCGCCATCTGCAGCGGCACCACCTGGAGCGCGAAGATGACGAAGAAGACGGTGTCGCTGCCCTTGAACCGCACCCAGGCCAGCGCGTACGCGGCCATCGCGGCGATCACCAGCGGGAAGATCGTGGCCGGGACGCTGATCGCCAGCGAGTTGACCAGGAAGGGCATCATCCCGGCGCTGACGCCGAACCCGCCTTCGAACAGCACGGTGTGGTAGTTGGAGAGGATCAGCTGCGGGTGGACGAAGACCTCCCACCAGCCACTGCCCGCCACGGCCTGTTTGGGCCGCAACGAGGTGGCCAGCAGGCCGAAGGTGGGGATCGTCCAGAGCACCGTCACCACGATCACGAACAGCGAGCCGAGCGGGCCGCCGAGGGACCTGCGGACGGCCTTCGCGGGCCGGACGGCCTTCGCCGGAACGGTCGCGGGCTGGGTGGTGGTCACCTGGTCTCACGCTCCTTGCGCAGCTGGACGATGTTGTAGGCCACCAGCGGCAGCACGGCCAGGAAGAGCAGCACCGCGAGCGCGCTGCCCCGGCCCACATTGAACTGCACGAAGGACTGCGAGTACATCTCGTTGGCCAGCACCTGGGTGCCGAAGTTGCCGCCCGTCATGGTGCGGACGATGTCGAAGGCCTTGAGCGTGGTGATCATGACGGTGGTGAGCACCACCACCAGCGTGGTGCGGATCATCGGGACCGTGACGAACCAGAACAGCTTCAGTCCGCGCGCGCCGTCGAGCCGGGCGGCCTCCGTCACCTCGTCCGGGATCGCCTTGATCGCGGCCGAGAGCACCACCATGGCGAAGCCGGTCTGCACCCAGACCATCACCGCCATCAGCAGGAAGTTGTTGAGCGGGTGGGAGAGGATCCAGTTCGGCGGTTGCCGCCAGCCCAGGCTGACGGCCAGTTGGCTGAGCAGGCCGACCTGCTGCTGGGACGGGTCCCGGGCCTCGTAGACGAACTTCCAGATGATGCTGGCGCCGACCAGCGAGACCGCCATCGGCATGAAGATCAGCGACTTGAAGAGCGCCTGGTACCGCATCCGCTCGACCAGCAGGGCCAGCACCAGACCGAGCCCGGTGGCCGCGAGCGGCGCGACCACCAGCCAGGTCAGGGTGTTCAGCAGCACCTGGTGGATCGCGTCGGTGGTCAGTGCCCAGCCGTAGTTCTTCCCGCCGAGGAAGCGGGTGCTGTCGTCGTTGTAGAAGCTCAGGTACACCGTCCGGACCAGTGGCGCGACCAGTCCGACGATCAGCAGCAGGACTGCGGGGCCCAACAGGACGAGGATGGCGAGCGGGCGGCTGATCCGGCCGGAGACCAGGCTCGCCAGCAGGAACACCACCGCCAGCAGCACCAGGAAGAGCCCGACCGCGATGAGGCTGTTGCCGAGTTTGACGGCGGCGTCGGTCCACGCCGAGTCGGCCAGCCGGTCCGTTTGCATGCGGACGTCCTTTCTCTGGAAAGGCGCAGCGCACCGTGCACCCGCCAGGGGCGCGAGAAGCCGCACGAAGCCGGAACGGCACCGCACCTCGCGCGCCCCTGGTCGGGTGGGAGCCGCGCGGAGCGGCTACTGCGGCCAGGCCGCGTCGATGTCGGCCGCCACCTTCGGGATGGACTGGCCCTCGGCGAACCAGGCGGTCAGCGACTTCCACTCCTGGCCGGCGCCGATCGCGGCCGGCATCAGGTCGGAGGCGTCGAACCGGAAGGTCGCGGCCGGGTCGGTCAGCGCGTCGGCGGAGAGCTTGTCGATCGGGTCGGTGTAGAGGCTCTTGTCGACGCCCTGGTTGGCGGAGACCCAGCCGGTGGAGACCTTCACCCGGCTGCTCGCCCAGTCCGCGGTGGAGAGGTAGTTCTGCACGGCCTGCACCTCGGGGCGGTCGGAGAACGCGGCGAGGAACTCCCCGCCGCCCTCGACCGGGTTGGCCACCGAGGGCGTCACCGCGGGCAGCCGGAAGGCGAAGATGTCGCCGTCCGGGCCGATCTTGGTGCCCTTGGCCCACTGTGCCTGGTAGAAGGACGCCTGCTGCAGCATCCAGCACTTGTTGGTGAGGATCGGCGCGCCGGCGTCCTGGAAGGTGGTGGTGGCGATCGACTTCACGTCGCCGATGCCGCCGTTCACCCAGGCCGGGTTCTGCATCCAGCCGGCCACGGTCTGCATCGCGCCGGTGATCTTCGGGTCGGCGAACTTGACCTGGTGGCTCACCCACTGGTCGTAGACGTCGCCGCCGTACGAGCCGAGCACCACCTCCTCCAGCCAGTCGGTGGCCGGCCAGCCGGTCGCCGTGCCGGAGCCGATGCCGCCGCACCAGGGCTTGCCGGTGCCGCCCGCCTTGGCGATCCGGTCGCTGAGCGCCATCAGATCGGCCCAGCTGGTCGGCACCTGGTACCCGGCCTGCTTGAAGTACTTCGGCGAGTACCAGACCAGCGACTTCATGTTGGCGCTCATCGGCGCCGCGTAGAAGGTGCCGTTGACCGAGCCGTAGGTCTTCCAGACCGGGCTCCACTTGTCCTCGTTGGCGACGGTCTGGGCCGGCGGCTTCACCACCTTGCCGGTCTTCACCATCTGCGCGAGCAGGCCCGGCTGCGGGATGATCGCGAGGTCGGGGGCGTTGCCGCCGGTGACCCGGACCTGGAGCTGTGACTCGAAGTCGTTCGAGCCCTCGTACGAGATCTTGATGCCCGTACAGGAACTGAACTCGGACCAGGACTTCTCCAGCGAGTCGGACTCCGGGCTGAGGATCGAGGCGTACATGCTCACCTTCGTCCCCGCGTGCCCGGCGTACGGCTGGTACTTGGCGCAGTCGCCGCTGAGCGTCGGGGCGGCCGAGGCGTCGGCCCCGGACTTGCCGGAGCTGTTGGAGCAGGCCGCGGTGAGGGCCAGGGCCAGGACGGCAGGGACGGCGAGCAGCTGCCGTCTGAGGTTCTTCGGCCGGGGATGAAGGGTCATCGGCGGCCTTCGATCGCGATCGAGAGGGAAGTCAATGCGGTCCTCCTTGCCAGGGCATGACATGCCAGCAAATAAGACAGAACACACTGCGCTGTACCAGAGACCGATCCGTACCCGGCGGATGCCGGGTTCAAGACGTTAACGTAGCGCTCATCTCGCGCCAAGGTGCCGGATCCCCTCAGTCGCCCCGGCGTTCAAGCCGGACGGGCAGCTCCCGCAGGCTGTTGACCACCATCGTGGGGTTGGGCCGCAGCTCGCCGTCGCCGATGGCAAGTGCCAGCTCCGGGAAGCGCCGGAACAGCGCGGGCAGCGCCACGGTGGCCTCCAGACGTGCCAGCGGAGCCCCCGGGCAGACGTGCGGCCCGTACCCGAGGGAGAGGTGGCGGGTCGGCTCGCGGGTGATGTCGAAGAGCTCGGCGGTGGCGCCGTGCCGCGCCGGGTCACGGCCGATCGCGTTGTAGGAGATCAGCACGGCGTCGCCCCGCGGGATCACCGAGGTCTCGTACGTGACGTCCTCGGCGGCGAAGCGGAACAGGAAGTTGCTGGTCGGCGGCGTCCAGCGGAGCGACTCCTCGACCACCGCCGACCACGGCACCCGCCCGGACCGGGCCAGCGCCAGCTGGTCCGGGTGGGCGAGCAGGGCCCGGACGGCGTTGGTGATCAGGTTGACGGTGGTCTCGTGGCCCGCCGCGATGATCACCCGCAGGGTCGCCGCAGCCTCCGCGTCGGTCAGCGCCCCGCCCTCCGTGTCGGCGGCGAGCAGCGCGCTGATCAGGTCCGCCCCCGGCGCCGCGCGCCGCTGGGCGACCAGGCCCAGGACGAAGGCGTTCAGCGCGGCGATCGTCGCCCGGACGTCCGACCGGACGCTGCTGAAGAAGCGCTCGTACAACTCCCGTACGTACGCGTGGTCCTGCTCGGGCAACCCGAGCAGCCAGCCGATCAGTGTCATCGGCAGCGGGAAGGCGAACACGGTCTTGAGGTCGGCCACCGGCCCGGCCGCCGCGAGCCGGTCCAGCAGCGCGGCCGTCACCTGCTCCACCTTGGGCCGCATCAGCTCCACCCGCCGGGGCGTGAACGCCTGTGCGACCAGCGCGCGCAGCCGCCGGTGCTCCGGCCCGTCCGTGGTGACCATGCTCGGGCCCGGCACCGCCAGGCCGATCAGCGGCCAGTCGGCCGGGACCTCGCCCCGCTGGTACGCCGCCCAGTGCCCGGCGTCCTTCACCAGCCGGGGGTCCGTCAGCAGTTCGCGGGCGGCGGCGTCCCGGGTGACGGCCCAGGCCCGCACCCCGCCCATCAGCTCCACCGCCACCACCGGCCCGGCCGCGCGCAGCAGCGCGCCCTCGGCGGCGCTGTCGCGCGCCAGCGGATCGATCACGAACGGCGTGTCCACAGTGCTCCTCGGTGCGTCGACGGACGGTCAGACCACGTAGCCCGGCGTGAAGGCCGCCGGCAGCGCCACCAGCGCCCGCACCCAGGCGGACGGCCGCCAGACCAGCGCGTGCTCGGCCACCGCGAGCCGCAGGTCGGGCAGCCGGTCGAGCAGCACCTCGATCGCCGTGGTGGCGATCACCTCGGCGGACTCCTGGGCCGGGAAGGGGCAGCTGTGCGGGCCGTACGAGAAGCTCAGATAGGCCCGGTTGCCCTCGGCCGGGGTGCCGTCCTCCTGACGGACCGACGGATCCGCGTTGGCCCCGGCGATCCCGAGCAGCAGCAGGTCGCCCTCGGCGATCAGCTGCCCGCCGAGCCGGGTGTCGCGGGTCGCCCAGCGGCCCGCGAAGATCTGCGTCGGAGTGTCCTCCCAGAGCGCCTCGGAGAGTGCCTGGCTGATACTCCGCCGGCCGCCGGAGAGCGAGGCGGCGAACCGCTCGTCGGTCAGCATCAGCCGCAGCGCGTTGGCGATCCAGTACGCGCACGGCTGGTGGCCGGCGATCAGCATCACGCGCATGTCGCGCATGACCTCCTCGTCGGTCAGCCCGGCCGCGTGCGCGAGCAGCCGCGAGGTGATGTCCGGCCCCGGCCGCTCGCGCTTCTCGCGGACCAGCCTGAGCATGATGTCCAGCAGCTGCTGCGCGCCCGCCTGGGCGTCCGCGCCGCCGTCCAGCATCGCCAGCAGGCCCCGGATCAGCGGCGGGGCCTCGTCCTCGCCCAGGCCGAACAGGCGGCAGAGCACCAGCAGCGGCATCCGGTGCGCGTACTCGGCCACCAGATCCGCCTCGCCCCGCCCGGAGAACTCGTCGATCAGCCGGTCGGCGATCTCCTCGCAGTGCTTCTTCAGCTCGTACGGATCGACGGCGGCCAGCGCGTCGGTGACCGCACCCTTGCGGCGCTGGTGCTCCTCGCCCTCGGCGTAGATGATCGACGGCACCGGTGCCATCATCGGCTTGAGCGGCCAGTCCGCCGGGATCCGGGGCCAGAGGTTCCACCGGGTGGAGTCCCGGCCGAAGAGCTTCGGCTGGCCGGTCATCAGCTGCAACTCGCGGTAGCCGATCACCAGCCAGGCCGGGACGCCCCCGGCCAACTCGACCTTGGCGACCGGGCCGTGCGCCGCCCGCAGCTCCTGGTACAGCTGCCCCGGGTCGGTCTGGAAGCGCGGGCCGTACAGCGGGGTCGCCCCCGAGTGCGCGGGGCAGCCCGGCGGCGGGGTGTTCGCGGGCTCGGTCACGGGGTCGTCTCCTGTTCGCCTGCGGGTGCTTCGCGTGCCTCGCGTGCTGCGGGTGCCTCAGCCGCTGCGGGTGCCTCTGCTTCGGCTGGTCCGGGTGCGGCGGCCGCGTGGGCCGCTTCGGCGAGCCGCTGGAGGTGCCGGACCAGCTCGATCAGCACCCGCTTGCCCGACTCCCGGTCCCGGGCGTCGCAGTCCACCAGCGGGACGCCGTCCGAGAGGTCGAGCGCCGCACGCACCTGCGACAGGCTGTGCTCCGGCGCCCCGAAGTTGTTGCGGGCCACCACGAACGGGGTGCCGTGGTGCTCCAGGCGGTCGATCGCGTACCAGGAGTCCTCCAGCCGGCGGGTGTCCACCAGCACGACCGCGCCCAGGGCGCCGCTGAACAGGCGGTCCCAGAGGAACCAGAAGCGCTCCTGGCCCGGCGCACCGAAGAGGTAGAGCACGTTCCGGTCACCGAGGGTGATCCGCCCGAAGTCGAAGGCCACCGTGGTCGAGCGCTTGCCCCAGGCCCCGGAAGGGTCGTCGATGCCCTCGCCCGCCACGGTCATCGTCTCCTCGGTGGCGAGCGGCCGGATCTCGCTCACCGCGCCGACCAGGGTGGTCTTGCCCACCCCGAAGCCGCCCACCACCACGACCTTCAGGCCGTTGTCGGCGGTGCTCCGCAGCGGCGTCCGCCGACCGGTCGGCTCGGAAGAAGGCCCGGAAGAAGGCCCGAGAGACGGCCCGGGAGGTGGCCCGACGGGTAACTCCCCCGACAGCACGACCGGGTCAGAGCTGGTGGAGACCATGCAGCACCTGCTTCAGCATGTCGAGGTCGGGCAGCCGGGCCTTGGCCGGGGCGAAGCGCGGGTGCCGCGCCGTCACCCGCCCGGCCTCCAGCAGGTCGCCCAACAGGATCTTGACCACGCTCACGGGCAGCGCGAGACCCGCCGCTATCTCCACCACGGCGACCGGGTCGGCGCACATCCGCAGGATCCGGGCGTGCTCGGACTGCATGCCGGGCTCCGGCTGCTGCTCCGCGACGATCAGGGTGACCAGGTCGAAGGCGTGCTCCGGCGGGCGGCTGCGACCCCGGGTGACGGTGTAGAGGCGGTCCGGGTCCTCGTCCCGGCCCGGCCGGGCCGGCTGCGCGCTCATGCCGGCGCCGGGGCGTCGATCCGGTCGTCCTCGAACGCGTCGGCCCCGCGCGGCGGCGCGCTCAGCAGGACGCCGATCTGCTCGATCAGCCCGTACATGTTGTGGCCGACCACGCCCACGTCGGCGTCCTCGTCCGTCACCACCGCGAGGTGCGCGCCCTCACCGGCCGCGACGATGCACAGGATGCCGCCGTGGAACTCGGTCATCGACTGCCGTACCCCGCCCGTCCGGTCGCCGAACTCGATCGACGCGCCGTGCGCGAGGCTCTGCATGCCGGAGGAGATCGCCGCCAGCTGGTCCGCCTGATCCGTGCCCAGACCGGCCGTGTGACAGAGCTTGAGGCCGTCGGCCGAGAGCACCAGGGCGTGCCGGGCGCCCGGCGTCGCGGTCAGCAGGTTCTCCAACAGCCAGTCGAGATCACGGTCGGTGCTGCTGCTCATCAGGACTCATCCTTCGGGAGAGCGTCGGTGGTGGCGGGCCCCGGCTGGAGGGACCTGCGGAAGGCGCCGAACCGCCCCGCCGCGACGGCGGCGTCGGTCCGTACGGGTTGGGCAGGTTGGGCAGGTTGGGCAGGTTGGGCGGGGACGGCGGACGGCCCGGTGGCCGAAGCGGTCCGGGAGGAGGCGAGCGTCTGCCCGCGACGGCGCTGCGGCAGGCCGTCGGCCGCGGGGCCCGGCCCGGCACGGAGGGGTTCCGGCGCAGGGCGGGCCTGCTCCGCGCGGCCGGCCTCCCGGGCTGCCGCACCGGCCGTCGGGCCGCCTTGCCGTGCCTCGGCGGGCGAGGCGGGCGAGGCGGCGAGCGCCCCGTGCGGAGCCGGGGCCGGGCGGGTGACCAACTGCTCCGGGATCAGCATCACCACGCCGGTGCCGCCCCGGGCGGACGGCCGGAAGGAGATCGACAGACCGTGCTTACGGGCCAGCGAACCGACCACCGCCAGCCCGATCCGGGTGCCCGCCGACAGCGTGGTGAGGTCCAGCGGTTCGGGCGAGACCGCCCGCTCGGCCCGGCGCAGCCAGCTCTCGCTCAGCCCCAGCCCGCCGTCCTCGACGGTGATCACCAGCCCCGAGTGCACCTCCTCGACGTAGACGTGCACCTCGGCCGGCGGCGCCGAGAAGTTGGCGGCATTGTCGAGGAGTTCGGCCAGCGCGTGCATCACGCCCTCGGCCGCGTACCCTGCGACGGCCGCCGTGCTCGCCGAGTGCAGCCGTACCCGCTGGTACGCGCCGATCCGGCCGAGCGCGCCGCGCAGGATGCTCTCCACCGCGATCGGCTTGGTCCAGCGGCGGCCCGAGCGGGCGCCGGTGAGCACCGCGATGCTGTCGGCCATCCGGCCCGCCTGCGCGGTGGCGTGGTCCAGGTTCAGCAGGTCGCCGAGGACGTCCTCGCCGTGCCGGTGCTGCATGTCGCGCAGCTCCGCGTGCATGCTGGTGGCCAGTGCCTGCACCCGGCCGGCCGCCGTGGCACAGACCGCGAGCGCGGCGGCGCGCTGCCGCTCGCCCCGGCCGATCTCCTCGGCGACCGTCCGCAGCAGCCCGGTGTGCGCGGCCGCCGGGTACCCGGCCAGCACGGTGTCCGCCGAGGAGCCGGCCCGCAGCCGCTGGACCACCTCCGGCAGGGTCTCGGCGGAGAGCCGCCGCAGTTCCTCGCGTTCGACCCGGGCCGTCTCGGCGAGCCCGCCCAGCCGGGTGGCCTCGGCCTCGCTCACGGCCAGGGCCGTCCGGGTGGTCGCCAGGTCCGCGTTCGCGCCGTACGCCTCGGCCTCGGCGGTGGCGAGTGCGGCCCGCAGGGTGGCCGCGGCGGAGTGTGTCGCGGCCAGGTCCGCGCGCAGCTCTCGGACCTGCCCGCCGGTCTGCACCAACTCGTCCCGGGCGGTGCGCAGTTCACCCCCGGCTCGGGCGGCGTGAGCGGCCTGCCAGGAGGCCAGCAGCACCAGGGCGCACCACAGTGGCAGCGCCCCGCCGACGGTGGCCGCCACGGCCGCCCGGTGGGCGGCGGGGGCCTGCGAGACGGCGGCCGCGCCCGCACCCCCGCCGACCAGGATCCCGGCCGCGGCCCACCAGGCGGCCCTGGCGTTCGGGCGTCGATCGGCCCCGGCTAAGGGGCGGGCGAGAACTCTCATCAGTCTGATCCTCAGGCCGGCGACAGCGTCGGACAGGCGACAGCGCACACCGCCTGGAACGCGCAGCCGAGCACGCTCCAGGCCTTTGACCAGTACACGCGGTCAGCAGATCATATCCATTCACTTCCCTTACTCAAGGGGAGAGTTGACGATCCGTCGCCGTTCTTCACGCTCCGCACACCCCTGCGCAACCCGCCGGGCGGCCCCGCTCAGGCAGCCCGGGACGGCAGGGTCCGCTCGACGGCAGCCCCGGCCGCCGCGAGGTCCACCCCGGACTCACGCAGCACCCGTACCCCGATCCCGCCGCCTTCACGCAGCACCCCCAGCAACAGGTGCCCCACCTCGATCCGGCCGCCGCCACCGCCGGCGGCCGCCCGGACCGCCAGCGCCAGCACCTGCTTCGCCCGGGGGGTGAACCTGACCGCCCCCTTCCGCCGCCGTCCGGGCGGCCCGGCCGGGGCGTCCAGCGCGCCCGCGCCGAAGGTCGCCTCCACCGCCTCACGGACGGCCTCCAGGTCGACCCCGATCGCCGCGAGGGCGGCTTCGTCCACCTGCGGGTGCGGGGCGCCGAGCAGCCTCGCCACCACCCCGCGCGCCGTGACCACGTCCAGCCCGGCGTCGATCAACAGAGCCGCCGCCGGGTCGTCGGGCTGCCCGAGGATGCCGAGCAGCAGGTGTTCCGTACCGATGTGGTCGTGCCGCAGCCGCCGCGCCTCCTCCCGTCCGAGGACCACCGACCGCCGCGCCCCTTCGCTGAACCGCTCGAACATCGTCAGTCCTCTCCCGCTCCGAAGCCCCGCCGGGCGTACTTCTTGTGGACGGCCTGCCGGCTGACGCCGAGACAGACCGCGATCTCCTGCCAGGACCAGCCCTGGCCTCGCGCGTTCCCGACCTGGAGATCCTCCAGCCGGTCCGCCAGATCCCGCAGTGCCCGCACGGCCCTCAGCCCCACGGACGGGTCACGACTGCTCGCGTCTGCCGCGAGCTGCTTGGTCTCGCTCATACTGTCAACTTAGGTTGACATCCCGCACCTGTCAACCAAAGTTGACGGATGCGGGATACCCGGGCAGCCGACAGGGGCTTACTCGACCGGCAGCCCCGCCTCCCGCGCCAGCACGCCGAGCGCCCGGCCCAGCGCCTCCCGCTCGGCCGGCGCCAGCGAGGCGGTGAGTTCGTCGTCCAGCCCGTGCGCCAGGGCCGCGCACTCCGCGAGCAGCGCCCGGCCCGCATCGGTGAGCACCAAGGCCTGCCGCCGCCGGTCGGCCGGATCGCGCACCCGCTGCAGTGCGCCCATCCCCTCCAGCTGGTCGGCCAGGCTCACCACCAGGCTGGGCGCGACCCCCATGACGCGGGCGAGCTCCAGCTGGGAGGAGGCCGCGCCCGCGCTCAGTGTGGCGAGCAGCCCGAGGTGCTTGGGCTTGAGACCACGGCCTTCGACCAGCTCGGTGAAGCGCGTGGTGACGACCGCACCGACGGTGCCGAGGCGGAAGGCCAGCGAGGAGGTCAGCAGCGGGGGGTTGACGTCATTCATGAGCACGATGATATCGTCTCTCAAATCATTCATAGCTCGAACGATTTGAGGACTGACTCAATGGTTCAGCGCACCGCTCCGCTCCCCCGCGCCCTGCTGATCGCCAACGTCGGGGGCGCCCTGCTCTCGGTCGGCTCCAGCATCGCCGGCCTCCTCGACCCCGGGCTCGCGCTCGCCCACGGCAGCGCGGTCACCGCCGGAGTCGACTTCTACGCGCAGGCGTACGCGGCCCGCGCCGTACCGCTCGGCGCCGCGCTGGTCCAGCAGCTGCTGTTCGGCCGGACCAGCCGCGCGCTCACTCCGCTGCTGCTGGTCTCCGGGGTCGTGCAACTCGCCGACGCCGCGATCGGCCTGACGGCCCACAACCCCGGCATGGTCGTCGGCGGCAGCGCGCTGGCCGTCCTCCACCTCGCCACGGCCGCCCGGCTGACCCGCACCGAAGCCCGGATGGCGCCGTCATGCTGAGCGACACCCTCGCCTTCCTGCTGGAACTCGCCGTCTACGCCGCCGTCGGCCACTACGGCTGGACGCGTCACCACTGGACCGCGGGGGTGGGGCTGGTCCTCGTGTTCGCCGCGGCCTGGGGGGTGCTCGGCGCCCCGAGCGCCACGATCCCGCTGCACGGGCCGGGCCGCGCCGTCCTGGAGATCCTCTGGTACGGGGGCGGCGCGGGCGCCCTGGTCCTGGCCGGACGGCCCCGCACGGCGGTCGTGTTCGTCCTGCTCTACCTGCTCTCCACCGCGATCCAGCACCTCTGACCGCCGTGTCCCACGTCGCGTCACGCCTCCCGGTCCCAAAACGAAGGGCGGGTGGCCGGCGAATCGCCGACCACCCGCCCTGACAAGCTACTTGTCAGCTGCAGCCGCTGGTGGAGCCGCAGCCCTCGCAGAGGTAGCAGCTGCCGGCGCGGCGCATCTTGGTGCCGCAGGAGAAGCAGAGCGGGGCGTCGGCGTTCAGGCCGAGCTGGATCTCCATCAGTTCGGTGGAGTTGTGGGCCTGGGCCGGGGCGGCCTTCGGCTTCTCGGGGACCGGCTGGACGACGGGCTTGGCCGCGAGCGGGGCCGACTGGGCCAGGCTCTCGGTGTCCATCTCCTCGGCCTCGATCGGCTCGTAGGAACCGGTGTCGAGGTGACGCTCACGCTCCTCGACCGAGTGGATGCCGAGCGCGGAGCGGGTCTCGAACGGCAGGAAGTCGAGCGCCAGGCGGCGGAAGATGTAGTCGACGATCGACTGCGCCATCCGCACGTCCGGGTCGTCCGTCAGGCCGGCCGGCTCGAAGCGCATGTTGGTGAACTTCGAGACGTACGTCTCCAGCGGGACGCCGTACTGCATGCCGACCGAGACGGCGATCGAGAAGGCGTCCATCATGCCCGCGAGGGTCGAACCCTGCTTGGACATCTTCAGGAAGACCTCGCCGAGGCCGTCGTCCGGGTAGGAGTTGGCCGTCATGTAGCCCTCGGCGCCACCGACCGTGAAGGAGGTGGTGATGCCCGGGCGGCCCTTGGGGAGGCGCTTGCGGACCGGGCGGTACTCGACGACCTTCTCGACGACCGGCGCGGCCTTCTCCACCACGGCGGCGGCCGGGGTCTTGGTCTTGGCCGAGAGCGGCTGGCCGACCTTGCAGTTGTCGCGGTAGATCGCGAGCGCCTTGACGCCGAGCTTCCACGCCTCGAAGTAGATCTCCTCGATCTCGTCGACGGTGGCGGCCTCCGGCATGTTCACCGTCTTGGAGATGGCACCGGAGATCCAGGGCTGGATCGCGGCCATCATCCGCACGTGGCCCATCGCGGAGATGACCCGCTCGCCCATCGCGCAGTCGAACACCTCGTAGTGCGCGGGCTTCAGGCCCGGCGCGCCGACGACGTTGCCGTGCTCGGCGATGTGGGCGACGACCGCCTCGATCTGCTCGTCCTGGTAGCCGAGGCGCTTCAGGGCGCGCGGCACGGTGCCGTTGACGATCTGCATCGAGCCGCCGCCGACGAGCTTCTTGAACTTCACCAGCGCGAGGTCGGGCTCGACGCCGGTGGTGTCGCAGTCCATCATCAGGCCGATGGTGCCGGTCGGGGCGAGCACCGAGGCCTGCGCGTTGCGGAAGCCGTGCTGCGCGCCGAGCCGGAGCACGTCGCCCCAGGTCTCGGTGGCGGCGGTCCACACCGGGGCGTCCAACTCGTCCACCGGGGTGGCGGCGGCGTTGGCGTCCGCGTGCTGCTTCATGACCCGCTGGTGCGGCTCGGCGTTGCGGGCGTAGCCGTCGTACGGGCCGACCACGCCGGCCAGCTCGGCGCCGCGGCGGTAGGCGGTGCCGGTCATCAGCGAGGTGATGGCACCGGCGAGCGCCCGGCCGCCCTCGGAGTCGTACGCGTGGCCGGTGGCCATCAGCAGCGCGCCGAGGTTGGCGTAGCCGATGCCCAGCTGGCGGTAGGCGCGGGTGGTCTCGCCGATCTTCTCGGTCGGGAAGTCGGCGAAGCAGATCGAGATGTCCATCGCGGTGATGACCAGCTCGACGACCTTGGCGAAGGTCGCGGCGTCGAACGAGTCGTCGTCCTTCAGGAACTTCATCAGGTTCAGCGAGGCGAGGTTGCAGCTGGAGTTGTCCAGGTGCATGTACTCGGAGCAGGGGTTGGACGCGTTGATGCGGCCGGACTCCGGGCAGGTGTGCCAGTGGTTGATCGTGTCGTCGTACTGGATGCCCGGGTCGGCGCAGGCCCAGGCGGCCTCGGCCATCTTCCGGAAGAGCTTCTTCGCGTCAATGGTCTCGATGACCTCGCCGGTCATCCGGGCCCGCAGGCCGAACTCGGTGCCGTGCTCGACCGCGTTCATGAACTCGTCCGAGACCCGGACGGAGTTGTTGGCGTTCTGGTACTGCACGGAGGCGATGTCGTCGCCGCCCAGGTCCATGTCGAAGCCCGCGTCGCGCAGCGCGCGGATCTTCTCCTCCTCCTTCACCTTGGTCTCGATGAAGGCCTCGACGTCCGGGTGGTCCACGTCCAGCACGACCATCTTGGCCGCGCGGCGGGTGGCGCCGCCCGACTTGATCGTCCCGGCGGACGCGTCGGCGCCGCGCATGAAGGAGACCGGGCCGGAGGCGTTGCCGCCGGAGCTGAGCAGCTCCTTGGAGGAGCGGATCCGGGAGAGGTTCAGGCCGGCACCGGAGCCGCCCTTGAAGATCATGCCCTCTTCCTTGTACCAGTCGAGGATCGACTCCATGGAGTCGTCGACGGCCAGGATGAAGCAGGCGCTGACCTGCTGGGGCTGCTTGGTGCCGACGTTGAACCAGACCGGCGAGTTGAAGCTGAAGACCTGGTGGAGGAGGGCGTGGGTCAGCTCGTGCTCGAAGACCTCGGCGTCGTCCGGGGTGGTGAAGTACCCGTTCTTCTCACCGGCCGCACGGTAGGTGAGCACCACCCGGTCGATGATCTGCTTGAGGCTCCACTCGCGCTGCGGGGTGCCGACCGCGCCGCGGAAGTACTTCGAGGTGACGATGTTCACCGCGTTGACCGACCAGAAGTCGGGGAACTCGACGCCGCGCTGCTCGAAGTTGATCGAGCCGTCACGCCAGTTGGTCATGACGACGTCGCGCCGCTCCCAGCTGACCTGGTCGTACGGGTGGACGCCAGGAGTGGTGTAGATGCGCTCGATCCGCAGACCGCCCTTGGGAGCCTTGCCGGCCCCCTTCGCAGCCTTGTCGGACTTCGACCCGCGTGCGGAACCGCTCGTGGTATCTGTCACTTCGTACTCCTCCTGGGCAAACCCCTCAGCACCCCGCTTCGCTCGGGGTACTGCGTTGGTGGCTGTGCGTACGGCCCCAGATGTCGGCCATAACGCACGATATGTGGTGTTTATGCCCTGTTTTCGGGCACGCGTGGGCCCTGTCGGGCCGGTGGTGCGGTGCTACCCGCCCGTCAGGGCGCGGCGGCGGGGACGGGCACGCCGGCGCCGTCCGCCGCAGGGAGAGGCCGCACGGCGCGGAGTTCCGCGATAGCGGCCTCGAAAGCTTCGAGATCGTCGAAGGCCCGGTACACCGAGGCGAACCTCAGGTAGGCGACGACGTCCAGGTCACGCAGCGGGCCGAGTATGGCCAGCCCCACGTCGTGGGTGGAGAGCTCGGCACTGCCGCTGGCCCGCACGCACTCCTCGACCCGCTGGCCGAGCTTGGCGAGCGCGTCCTCGGTGACCGGGCGGCCCTGGCAGGCCTTGCGGACGCCGGAGATCACCTTCTCCCTGGAAAACGGCTCCGTCACGCCACTGCGCTTGATGACCATCAGCGTTGCCGTCTCCACCGTGGTGAAGCGGCGACCGCAGTCAGGGCACTGGCGGCGGCGGCGGATCGAACTGCCGTCGTCGCTGGCACGACTGTCCACAACACGACTGTCCGGATGCCGACAGAAGGGGCAGTGCACCTTGGAGACTCCCTACACGGCAGCATGACTTCGGACCCAGGCCAGCCTACCGGACACAGCATGTAGGGCCCAAACCGGCACTCTGCCACTAGATGTGCGATCAGCGGGGGGCGCCACGCGGGGCGAGTCGAAAAATTCGCAGCCCGTGAATAGACTCTGTCGATCGAACATTTAATCGATCTACACCCAAAGCCTTGATCGAGTCAGCCGACTCCGAAATAATTCACTCGAACGTGTGTTTGGCGCAACCTTTCGATAGGCGTGCCAGTTGAGTGGAACAAGGGAGAACGCCTGTCTATCGAGGGGCAGCCAGTGAACACCGTAGAAACCAAGAGCAACTCCATCCCGGTGCAGGAGCGTCCCGCGCGCACCATGGACCAGCAGAGCGTGGACCACAGCATGAGCCGCAGCGAAGACCACCGCCTGGCCGGCGGCGCCCTGAACGCCTCGGGCCGCCTCCCGGACCAGCCGATCGAGCACGCCGCCGCCCTGGACGGAGCGCTCGGCCAGGCCGCCCCCGCCCGCTCGCTCCCGGGCCGCCCGCCCGGCATCCGCACCGACGAGGCCGGGCTGACCGAGCGCCAGCGCCGCGTCATCGAGGTCATCAGGGACTCCGTCCAGCGCCGGGGTTACCCGCCGAGCATGCGCGAGATCGGCCAGGCCGTCGGCCTGTCCAGCACCTCGTCCGTGGCGCACCAGCTGATGGCCCTGGAGCGCAAGGGCTTCCTCCGCCGCGACCCGCACCGCCCCCGCGCGTACGAGGTCCGCGGCGTCGAGGTCACCCGCCCGAACACCGCCGAGGCCGCCGGCCGCCCCTCGACCTCGTACGTGCCGCTGGTCGGCCGGATCGCCGCCGGCGGCCCGATCCTGGCCGAGCAGACGGTCGAGGACGTCTTCCCGCTCCCCCGCCAACTCGTCGGCGAGGGCGAGCTGTTCGCACTCACCGTGCAGGGCGACTCGATGATCCAGGCCGCGATCTGCGACGGCGACTGGGTCACCGTCCGCCGCCAGCCGGTCGCCGAGAACGGTGACATCGTCGCGGCGATGATCGACGGCGAGGCCACCGTCAAGCGCCTCAAGCGCGAGGACGGCAAGATCTGGCTGATGCCGCACAACCCGGCCTACGAGCCCATCCCGGGCGACAACGCCACCATCCTGGGCAAGGTCGTCGCGGTCCTCCGTCGCCTCTAGCTCTGGCCTCGCGGCACACGGGCAAGCACAGCAGGGGCGCGGGGAACTGCGCGAAATCGGAAGAGCACGGCGCTGTACTGCTCCCCCGGAGCGCAAGTTGCACCATCCCGCCGTACAGACGACGAGGTGCAACGTGCCCACCGGGCCTGGCAGACCGTCCGTGCCCTTCCGATTTCGCGCAGTTCTCCCCCAGCCTCCGGCCGGGAGGTACCCCCACGCGCCCCTGCGGGTTCGCCGCCTGCGCAGCTACCCCCGCTTGGCGACCGGCCGCACCGCAGGTGCCGCCGCGTCGATCGCGGCGAGGGAGCGGCGGATCTGGTTGCGGTCGTTGGTGTACCAGAAGTCCGGCATCGAGGACCGGAAGAAGCCGCCGTACCGGGCCGTGGCGAGGCGGGGGTCGAGCACCGCCACCACACCCCGGTCGTCGCCCGCCCGGACCAGCCGGCCGGCGCCCTGGGCCATCAGCAGCGCCGCGTGCGTCGCCGCCACCGCCATGAAGCCGTTGCCGCCGGCCTCCTCGACCGCCTTCTGGCGGGCACTCATCAGCGGGTCGTCGGGGCGCGGGAACGGGATCCGGTCCATCACCACCAACTGGCAGGCCGAGCCCGGCACATCGACGCCCTGCCAGAGCGAGAGCGTGCCGAACAGGCAGGTCTCGGGGTCGGAGGCGAACTCGCGGATCAGCTCGCCGAGGGTGTCCTCGCCCTGGAGCAGGATCCGGTTGTCCAGGCGCTCGCGCAGCACCTCGGCGGCCTTCTGGGCGGCCCGCATCGAGGAGAACAGCCCGAGCGTGCGCCCGCCGGCCGCGCCGATCAGGTCCGCCAGCTCGTCCAGCATCTCGGGCCGGTCCGGCTCCCGGCCGGGCGGCGGCAGGTGCTTGGCGACGTAGAGGATGCCCTGCTTGGGGTAGGCGAACGGTGAGCCGACGTCGATCCCGCGCCAGTACGGCGGGGCGTCCTCGCCCTCCTCGACGGCGGGCTCGTCCGCACTGCGCAGGTCCGGCAGCCGGCCCTCGCCGGGGAGGCCGACCGAGGCGGCCACGCCGTTGAAGTCGCCGCCCAGCTTGAGCGTGGCGCTGGTCAGGACGACCGAGCGTTCCTTGTAGAGGTTCTCCCGCAGCAGTCCGGCGACGTTCAGCGGCGCGACCCGCAGCGAGGCGGTGCCGGGCCCGAAGCGGTCGCTGCGCTCGATCCAGACCACGTCGTAGGCCGACTCCGAGAGCAGCCGGTCCGCCGTCTCGTGCAGCTGCTCGGCCGAGGCCATCGCCTGCTTGCGCACGGCGTCCTCGTCGGTCAGCGCCTTGTCGCGGGTCTCGCCGAGCGAGGTGATCACCAGCCGGGCGGCGTCCCGGATCGCCGCCACCGCGTAGGCGAGGTACTCGGGCAGCTCCTCGACCCGCCCGGGCTGCGCCGTCTCCATCAGGCCGTGGTAGCTCTCGGCGGCCGCCTGGAGAGCGTCCACCGCCTTCTCGTTGGCCAGCCTGGCGGCGCGCTTGACCGCCCGGTTGACCGCGCCGACCGTCAGCTCGGCGGTGGCCGCGCCGGTGACGCGGTTGACCAGCTCGTGCGCCTCGTCGACGATCAGCATCGCGTGCTCGGGCAGCACGGGGGCGCCCTCGATCGCGTCGATCGCCAGCATCGCGTGGTTGGTCACCACCACGTCGGCCAGTTTGGCCCGCTCGCGGGCCTGCTCGGCGAAGCACTCCTGCCCGTAGGCGCACTTGCTCGCGCCCAGGCACTCCTTGGAGGTGACGGAGAGCTGCGCCCAGGCCTTGTCGGAGACGCCGGGCGAGAGGTCGTCGCGGTCCCCCGTCTCGGTCTCGCCGGCCCACTCGCGCAGCCGCAGGACGTCCTTGCCGAGCTTGCCGGTCGGGCCGCCGAGCGCGTCGACCGGGTCGAACAGGCCCTCGCCCTCGTCACTCGGGGTGCCCTCGTTGGCGCGGTGCAGGCAGAGGTAGTTGGAGCGGCCCTTGAGCATCGCGAACAGCGGGCGGCGGCGCAGCACGGGGTGCAGCGCGTCCACCGTACGCGGCAAGTCCCGCTCGACCAGCTGGCGTTGCAGGGCGAGGGTGGCGGTGGCCACCACCACCCGGTCGCCATGGGCGAGAGCGGGCACCAGGTAGGCGAGGGACTTGCCGGTGCCGGTGCCGGCCTGGACGAGCAGGTGCTCGCCGGCCTCGACCGCGTCGGAGACGGCCTCGGCCATCCTGACCTGGCCGGGACGCTCGACGCCGCCGACGGCGAGGACGGCGGCGTGCAGCAGCTCGGGGAGCTGCGCCCGTGGGACGGCCTCCGGCACCTCGGGTGCGCCGGGCAGGGGCTGGGGTTCGGAGTCGTTCGTCATGACCCTCCCACCCTACGGCGCCGCACTGACAATCCGGTCCGCCCGGGCGGCTCGCGCGCTCGGGCCGCCGGGGTGCAGGGCGTTGTCCACCTGGCCGTGCACCGCCGCGAACGGGCGCTCGGCGCGGTCCCGGTAGCCGTCCAGCAGCAGCCGGTTGCGGTTGAGGCAGAGCCGGTCGATCCGGGGCGTGAAGAGGTCGAAGAGCTCGAAGCGCTCGGCCAGCTCGGGGAAGCGCCGCTGGTAGGCCATGATCCGCTCGCGCAGCAGCGTCCAGAACTCCTCCTCGGGCACGCCCAGCTGCTCCTCGGCCAGTGGCGCCAGGAAGCGGTAGACGCCGATGAACAGCCCGGCGTGCAGGTACTGGTTGAGCGCCTGCGGCGGTTTGCGCGGCAGGACGCGGGCGGCCTCGGCCGGCAGGCCGGCCAGTTCGGGCAGCTCCCGGTCGCTGACGTTGACGTCGTCCACGAAGTCCTTGACCGCCAGCCGGACGGGCCGGTCCTGCTCGTCGAAGACCACGATCGCGTTCTCGCCGTGCGGCGAGAAGACCGTGCCGTAGCGGTACAGGAAGTGCAGCAGCGGCGGCATCATCACCGCGAAGAGCCGGCGCAGCCAGTCCCGGGCCGGCAGCCCGGAGCGGGCCACCAGCTCGGCGACCAGGGCGCGCCCGTCGGAGCCGGTCTGCAGCAGGGAGGCCAGCGTGCGGGCGCGCTCGCCGGGCTCCAGGTACCGGCCGAGCGGCTCGCGCCAGATCGCGCCGAGCAGTTCCTTGTACTGGTACGGCACCTCGGGCAGCTCGCCGTAGAGCGGGTGCTCGACGGTCACCGAGGCGATCTCGCCGAGCAGGATCACCCGGCACTCGTCGCGCAGGAAGGGGTCGCCGTCGCGCAGCCCGTGGATCCAGGCGGTGACGGCGGGCGCGGCGCGGGCCAGCTCGGTCGGCAGGCCGCGCCAGACCAGGGTGTTGAGGATGGAGAGCGGCAGTTTGACGGTGCAGCGGTCCGGGCGGCTGAGGTTGAAGAAGCTGCGGATGGACTGCTGGGGCAGCCTCAGGTCTCCGTCGCTGGGCAGCGGCACGATGTCGCCGGAGGCGATCCAGGGGGCGAAGAGCGGCACGACGATCTCGTCCCACTGCCAGGGGTGCACGGGCAGCAGCAGGTACTCGTCGGCCCGGTCGCCGAGCAGCGCGCGGAAGGGCTCCAGGGTGTCCAGTTCCCGGGCGTACAGCTGGGGGTCGCCCCGGTACTCGGCGAGCGAGCGGTGCACGGCCAGCCAGGGCAGGCGCTGCGGGGTGCGGGCCTCGGGCGCCCAGTCGGCGGTGTCCCGGGCCGAGAGGCCGAGCCGGCCCTTGTTGGGGACGATCCAGGGGTGGCCGCTCTGCCGGCCCTCCAGCTCCACGTGCCCGAGGCAGGCCAGCTCGGCGGCGGTCAGTTCGGTGGCGAGCTGGTGGGCGTCGGCGAGCAGGGTGGCGGTGAGTTCGCGCAGCAGGTGTCCGAGGGTGTCGCCGGAGAGGCCGAGCGCGTGCCGGGCGTACTGGACGAAGCGCAGCGGGTCCGCGTCCGGGTCGGCGGAGCAGCGGACGGAGGCCGGGTCGACCCGCCAGCTGCCGTACGCGCCCCGGCGGGCGGTGAAGCGGTAGTCGGCTCCGGGCAGGGCCAGCAGGTATCCGTCGGCGTCGGCCACCGGCGTGATCAGCTCCTCGTACGCGAACTCGCCGAGCGTCTTGGCCAGCATCGCCCGGCGGGCCCGCTGCCAGTGCTCGGAGGTGAGCTGCGGTGGCAGGTGGAGCTGGTCAGCGGGTGGCTGTTGCGGCACGGTTCCCCTCCTGGGGTCGTGGGAGGACGGCGGTGGGGGCGGGGGCGGCGAAGCTGGTCCAGGCGGTGCGGGCGGGCAGCTCGTGGACGGTGCGGCCGGCGACGGCGTTCAGGATGACGGCGGCGCGGTGGGCGCCGAGCCCGAGGTCGGGGGTGCCGACGCCGTGGCTGTGCAGTTCGGCGTTCTGGACGTAGAGACCGCCGGTGAGCTGCGGGCGGGTGGCGACCCGGTGGTCCAGGTCGACCCGGTAGCGGCCGTGCTCGTCCCAGTCGATCAGCTCGGCGATCGGGTCGAGGGCGGCCGGGCGGACGGCGCGGTAGCCGGTGGCGAGGACGACGGCGTCGGTGCGGACGACGTGTTCGGCGCCGGAGTCGGTGTGCCGGCAGCTGAGCTCGAAGCCGCCGCAGGGCCCGGCGAGCGCCTCGGTGACGGCCGTGCCCGGCATGATCTCGACCGGGTCGGCGTCGACCGGGCGGCCGACCGTCCGCTCGTAGAGGTGGTCGTGGATCTCGGCGAGGGTCTCGGCGCTGGCGGCCTTGTGCAGCTGCCACTGGGCGGCGACCAGCTGGTCGCGGACCTCGGCGGGCAGGGTGTGGAAGTAGCGGGTGTAGTCGGGGGTGAAGTGCTCCAGGCCGAGCTTGGAGTACTCCATCGGGGCGAGCGCCCTCGTCCGGGTCAGCCAGCGCAGCCGGGTGCCGTCGGCGCCCCTGGTGCGCAGCAGGTCGAGGAAGACCTCGGCGCCGGACTGGCCGGAGCCGACGACGGTGATGTCGCGGGCGCCGTCGAGGGTGCGGCGGCGGTCCAGGTAGTGCGCGGAGTGCCAGACGGCGGGGTGTCCGCGCAGGGCGGCGAACGGCTCCGGGTGGACGGGGCTGGTGCCGGTGCCGAGGACGACGTTGCGGGCCCAGACCTCGCCGCCGGTGGTGTCGGCCCGGAAGAGCTCGTGCTCGGCGGACCAGTGCAGTGCGGTGACGGCGGTGCCGAAGCGGCAGTTGACCAGCCGTTCGGCGGCCCAGCGGCAGTAGTGGTCGTACTCGCGCCGGGGCAGCTGGAAGCGCTCGGCGAAGTAGAAGGGGAACAGCCGCCCCTGGTCGCGCAGGTAGTTGAGGAAGGACCAGGGGTTGGTCGGGTCGACCAGCGAGACCAGGTCGGCGAGGAACGGGACCTGCATCCGCGCGCCGTCGACCAGCATCCCCGGGTGCCAGCGGAACTCCGCTCTGGCCTCGCAGAAGAGCGCGTCGAGGCCGCCGACCTGGTCGGCCAGTGCGGCCAGGGACAGGTTGAACGGGCCGATGCCGACACCGAGGAGGTCGTGGGGGTCGGGCTGCGGGTTGTCCATGCCGTCCAGTTCTCGGGAGGTTCGGGTGTGGGGCGCGGCGGCGGGCCGTCGGCGTCAGCGGCAGCGGGTCATCAGGGCCGCGCGCTTGTCGGGCAGGTCGAGTTCGGCGGTGAGGTCGAAGCCGGCGGTGCGGAACGCCCGGACCGACGCCGTGTTGCGGACGTCGGGCTCGGCGACCACCCGGCCGTCGGCGGGCCCGGTGTGCAGGATCCGTTCGGCGAGGGCGGCCAGCAGGGTGCTGCCGAGGCCGCGGCCGCGGGTGGCGGCCGGGCCGAGCAGCAGGTGGACGCCGGTGTCGTGCGGCCGGGCGGGGTAGTACCGGGCGAGCGGGTCGAGGTCGGCCCGGTAGATCTCCCAGTAGCTCATCGGGGTGCCGTCCAGCAGGCCGAGGCACGGCAGGCTGTGCCCGTCGCCGTCGAGGAGCCCGCGCAGGTGCCGCTCGGTGGTGGCGGGCGGCCCGGCCAGGTGCCAGAAGGCCGCGACCGCCGGGTCGTTCATCCACTCGGCCAGCAGCGGCAGGTCGGCCGGGAGCCGGACGGGGCGCAGCTCGAACACCCCGGCGGCGGTCGCCATCGTGCCCGGGCCCGCCGGGGTCACGGCGCGGCCAGCGGGTTGGGGATGTCGACGTAGACCGACTGCCCGGCGACCGGGCCGACCAGTTCGTCCATGCCGTTCAGCCGGGTCAGCAGGTTCGCCTTGCAGTGCAGGGTCGGCGACCCCAGTAGGAGGCCCGGCAGGGCCGAGCCGGTGGCGGCCGCGTCGGGGCCGGCCAGGAAGCGGCGCAGCGCGGCGAGCAGCACCCGCTCGTCGGCGAGCCCCTGCGAGCCGAACGCGCCGATCAGCCCGAGGACGTGGTTGATGGCGAGGTAGTAGGCGAAGTGCTTGTCGATCACGTGGTCGTCGACGAAGGTGTCGCTGGCCCGGCCGATCCCCGGGAGCCGGGCGTCCAGCCGGGCGGCGTGCGAGTCGCGGAAGTAGTAGCCCTGGTTGTCCCGGTAGCGGCCGCCGACCGGCCAGCCCGCCGCGTCCAGCAGTACCAGGCTGTTCTGCTGGTGGGCCTCCAGGGCGATGCCGGCCCGGCCGTCGAGCCAGAGCACCGGGAGCACCATGGCGTCCAGGTAGCGCAGGAACCACTCGGCGGCGACGGTCCGCTGCGGGCGCCCGCAGCGGGCGGACAGTGTCCGCAGGACGTCGCCGAGCTGCGAGTCCAGGCGCTCGAACGGCCGCTCGGCGACCAGCCCGGCGACGCAGAACACCCGCTCGTCCGGCCCGAAGGGCTGCTGCCGCAGGACGGCGTCCAGCCCGTTCGGGTCGCCGAGTCCGGGCAGGTCGACGCCGATCCAGGCCGGGTCGCGGACGATGTCGAAGCCGGGGTGGGCGGCGCGCCACTGGGCGCCGAGGCCGCTCTCCAGCAGCCGGTGCACCTCGACGCCCCGGTGCAGCTCCTTGCGCAGGTTCTCCCGACGGGAGTTGGTGATCCGCAGGCCGAGCGAGAGCTTGAGCATCCAGGGGGTGCCGGGGCGGCAGACCGTGCGGACGGAGGAGGTGGGGTGCCAGGGCTCGCCCTGCGGGCCGAGGTCGCGCAGCCGTCCGGCCGCGAGCAGTTCGGCGACGGCGGGGCGCAGGGCGAGCTCGCGGGCCTGCCAGGGGTGCAGCGGCAGGGCGGCGGTGCCGGGCGGCAACAGGCCCGGGTCGCCGAGGAGTTGCCCGGTCAGCTGGTCGGCGTCCAGGCCGGCCGCCGAGTCGGCGGCGAGCAGTTCGCGGTCCACGGCGTACCAGTGCAGGCGGAAGGAGCCGTGCAGTTCGGGCGAGTACGCCGCGCTCTGCGCGGGGCCGAGGCCGTCCCGGCTCTTCGGGGTCGGGTGCAGCGGGTGTCCGAGCAGCAGGGCCTGCTCGGCCCGCAGGAAGGGCCAGTCGGTCGGCTCCTGGGCGCGGCGGCGGTAGGCGAGCACGTCGGCGGTGCGGACCACCGAGTCGGCGACCCGGGCCGCGAGGTCGGCGATCCGGCCCGGGTCGGGGCGCTCGGCGGCGGCGCTGGCGACCAGGGCGGCGATGGTGACGGCGTCGACCGGGGCGTCCGCCCGGCCGTCGGCTCCCAGCAGGGTGACCTGGCCGAAGCGGTGCCAGCCGCAGGGCGACCAGTGCCGGACGGGCACGGCGAGCCGCGCGGCGCCGCCCAGCACCGGGATCAGCAGCTGCCCGTCGGCGGCGGGCCGGGCGCCGGTCTCCCGTACCCAGCAGCGCAGCAGGCTCTCCACCCCGGCCTGCTCGGCCGCCACGGCCGGGTCCGGATGGAGCAGTTGGTCCGTCGGCCCGGGTCGGTGCGGCTGCTGCGGGAGGGCGGGCGGGGCTCCGGTGAGGGCGGTGCTCAAGGCTGCTCCTTGGGGCGCGTGGGGCTGCGGGCGCTGGGAGTCGGGCGTACGGGCACCGGCCCGGTACGCGACAGGCAGGAGGCTCCGCCAGTAGGCCCGCCAGGCAGCACCTCAGGGGCGCGGGGCGCTGGGGTGCCGGCGCCGCACCCCTGAGTGGGACGTGGGCCCCCGGGCTCTCCTGGTGGATGTTCCAAGGGTTACCTACGCCCGGGTGGTGATCACAAGATCAGCTCACTCGTTGTGGTGAATACCGCTGGATCACCCACCCGTTGGAGTGATCGGCCCGGTCCGCGGCCTGCCGGTGAGCACCCGTCAGGGCCGGGCGGACGGGCATGGGAGACTCGAAGCCGTCCACGCGCACGCCTCGGGGGGCTCCACTCATGCCATCGACACACCGCTCACCGCTCACCCGGACGCCGGTCCGCCGAACGCCGATCCGCCGGACGGGCCGCGCCGCGCTGGTCGCCGCGCTCCTCCTCACCGCGACCGCCTGCGGCTCCGCCGCCCCGGCCCACGGCGGGGCCGACGCGGCCTCGGCCTCCGCCACGGCGGGCGGCAAGCCGCACCTGCCGGGCGGCCTCCCGTCCGGGCTGCTCGACGGGCTGCCGAAGAACTGGGACGACCTGAAGAAGTGGAAGTTGGACGACTGGGACAAGTGGGCCTCCCAGCACGTCTTCCACAACCCGGTGGTCAAGAACCTCTGGAACGCCGAGAAGATGAAGGCCGCGCAGGCGCAGGACCCGACCCCGCCGAGCGCCCCCGCCGCCCCCTCCCCCGACAGCGGCGGTACCGGTACCGGCGGCAGCGCGACGGCCACCGGCTCCGCGGGCGTCACCGATCCCGACCCGTCCCCGGTCCAGGCCGTCCCGGTGCCGCGCCCCTACACCGACAACGCGGCCTCCGGGAAGGTCTTCACCAGCACGGCGAGCGGCGACGGCACCGGCCAGTGCTCCGCCACGGTGATCGCCGACCCGGCGCACCCGGGCAAGAGCAACCTGGTCTGGACGGCGGGCCACTGCGTGCACCAGGGCAAGGGCGGCGACTGGTACAAGAACATCATCTTCGTCCCCGCCTACAACAGCTCCGGCGCGGCGAGCCAGGGCAGGCACGCCACCCTGGACCAGGTGGCGCCGCTCGGCGAGTGGTGGGCCGACCGGGTCGTCACCTCCCCGCAGTGGATGGCCGAGGGCGGCCACAGCGGCGGCGCGGCCAACCAGTACGACTTCGCCGTGCTGCGGGTCCACAACCCGGACGGCGGCGGCAAGTCCCTGGAGGAGACGGTCGGCTCCGCCGTGCCGGTCTGGTTCAACGCACCGCGCGACCAGCTGAAGGTCTCCGCCTGGGGCTACCCGGCCGTCAAACCCTTCGACGGCCAGGAGCTGGACCGCTGCGACGGCGGCACGCCCGTCCGCCTCTCCTACGACGCCACCCGGCCCCCGATGCTCACCATCGGCTGCACCATGACGGCGGGCGCCAGCGGCGGCGGCTGGTTCGCCCCCATGCCGGACGGCCGGCTCGCCCTGGTCAGCGACACCTCGATCGGCACCGCCGACCACACCTCACTCAGCGGCCCGTACCTGGAAACCGTCGCCCAGCAGGCCCTCGCCTACCTCTCCCAGAAGTAAGGGAGCAAAAAACAGGGGCGCGAGGAACTGCGCGATGCGGAAGGCAACAGGCCGAAGCCTTCCGATCTCGCGCAGTTCCTCGCGCCCCTGGGGTATCCCGTCCTGAACAGCTATCCGAGCGGTGACCCGGTTACTGGGTGACGACCGCGAAGCGCTCCAGCTCGGAGGCGAGCTCCGCGGCGACCTTGGCCCGCAGCAGCGTCCCCTCACCGGTGTGCTCGGTGGAGATCAGCTCGCCCTCGGCGTGCACGCGGGAGACCAGGTCGCCCCGGGTGTACGGGACGAGGGCCTGGATCTCGATGGCCGGCCGGGGCAGCTCGTCGTCGATCAGCTTGAGCAGTTCCTCGATGCCCAGCCCGGTGCGGGCCGAGACCACGATGGCGTGCGGCTCGCGCCGCAGCAGCCGCTGGAGGACGTGCGGATCGGCCGCGTCGGCCTTGTTGATCACGACGATCTCCGGCACGTGCTGGGCGTCGACCGAGACGACCACCTCGCGGACGGCGGCCAGCTGGGTCTCCGGCTCGGGGTGCGAGCCGTCCACCACGTGCAGGATGAGGTCCGCCTCGGCGACCTCCTCCATGGTGGAGCGGAACGCCTCGACCAGGTGGTGCGGCAGGTGCCGGACGAAGCCGACGGTGTCGGCCAGGGTGTACACCCGGCCGCTGGGGGTCTGCGCGCGCCGGACGGTCGGGTCGAGGGTGGCGAACAGGGAGTTCTCCACCAGCACACCCGCGCCGGTGAGCCGGTTGAGCAGGGAGGACTTGCCGGCGTTGGTGTAGCCCGCGATGGCCACCGAGGGGACCTGGTTGCGACGGCGCTCCTGGCGCTTGGTGTCGCGGCCCTTCTTCATGTCGGCGATCTCGCGGCGGAGCTTCGCCATCTTCTCGCGGATCCGGCGGCGGTCGGTCTCGATCTTGGTCTCACCGGGACCACGGGTGGCCATGCCGCCGCCGGACGAGCCGGAGCCGCCACCACCCATCTGCCGGGACAGCGACGCACCCCAGCCGCGCAGGCGCGGCAGCATGTACTGCATCTGCGCCAGCGAGACCTGCGCCTTGCCCTCCCGGGACTTGGCGTGCTGGGCGAAGATGTCCAGGATCAGCGCGGTCCGGTCGACCACCTTGACCTTGACGACGTCTTCGAGCTGGATCAGCTGGCCCGGGGTGAGCTCACCGTCGCAGACCACGGTGTCGGCGCCGGTGGAGGCGACGATGTCGCGCAGCTCCTTCGCCTTGCCCGAACCGATGTAGGTGGCTGCGTCCGGCTTGTCGCGGCGCTGGATCACGCCGTCGAGCACCTCGGAACCGGCGGTCTCGGCCAGCGCGGCGAGCTCGGCGAGCGAGTTCTCGGCCTCCTCCGCCGTACCGTTCGTCCACACGCCGACGAGTACCACGCGCTCCAGCCGGAGCTGGCGGTACTCGACCTCGGTGACGTCCTGGAGTTCGGTGGAGAGACCGGCCACGCGGCGCAGGGCCGCCCGGTCGGTGCGGTCGTACTGGTCGCCGTCGTAGTGCTGCTCGTCGAGGTCCTCGTCGATCGCCGCGAGGTCCTCGTCCATCAGGGCTTCCGCCCTGAGGTCCGTGAGCCGCTTGGCGGACTCGCCGGAGTGGTTGCGGCTGTCGAACGTGGAGGTCATCTTGTCCTTTGCGGTAGGGGGAGGGCCGGCGCGCCGACCGTGCGCCTCGGAGCCGCCCCGCAAGGACTGGGCTACCCCGGGAGGCCCCGATCGACACCGGCACCACTTGCTCCGGTGAACGCGGCGGACCGGCCGTGCATTCCCGTCGATGGTCGCACGCCCGGGCTGACCGGGTCATCCTCATTACCGGCGTGGAATCCGGGCCGGAAGACGTCGTACACCCCGGAGACCCGCAGCATCGCGCGCATCACGGCCGGCAGCGTCCGGGCCGCCGGCAGCTCGATGGTGTAGGTGTGCCGGACCCGCAGCTCCTGCGGCGGCTCGACGGCGGCGGAGATGATGCCGATCCCCTCGGCGGACATCGCGGCGGTCAGGTCGGCGAGCAGCCGGGGGCGGTTGAGCGCCTCGGCCCGCAGGGTGACGCGGTAGCCGGACGGCGGCTCGACGCCCAGGGCCCAGGAGATCCGGACGGCGCCGCGCCCGCCCGCGCGCAGTTGCTCGCCGTCCGGGCAGCCGGTCCGGTGCACGGCGACCGCGCCGCCCCGGATCGGGTAGCCGGTGATCTCGTCCGGCGGGACGGGCGTGCAGCAGCGGGCCAGCCGGACGGCCGCGCCGGGCCGGCCGACGACGGCCACCGGGGATTCGCCCCGTTCGGAGGCGGGCGGGGCGGGCGGCTGGAGCTGGCTGCCTGCCCGGCAGCTCTCCACCACCGGCGCGGCGGCGGGGTGGTCGGCCAGCCAGCGTTCGATGGCCAGCCGCGCGCCCGGCGTACGGACGTGGTCGAGCCACTCGGGCGACGGGCCGGACGGCTCGCCGTTCGGCTCGGTGAGGACCTCCAGCACGTCGCCGTCGCCGAGGGTGGTGGAGAGGGCGACCAGCCGCCCGTTGACCCGGGCCCCCAGACATCGGTGGCCGGTCTCCTCCCCGAGCAGGTACGCCGCGTCGACGCAGCTGGCGCTGGCGGGCAGGTGGAGGGTCGTGCCGTCCTCGGTGACGGCGGTGATCTCGCGGTCGTCGGAGAGGTCGGCGGTGAGGGCGGACCAGAAGGTGTCCGGGTCGGGCGTCTCCTGCTGCCACTCCAGCAGCCGGCTCAGCCAGCCGGGGCGGGCGGGGTCGGTGCGGTCGAGGTCGTCCCCCTGCTGCGGCTCGCCCTGGTGCGGGTCGCCGAGGGCGACCACGCCGAACTCGGCCACCCGGTGCATCGCCCGGGTCCGCACCAGCACCTCGACCACCTCGCCGCCGGCCAGCGCCACGGCGGTGTGCAGCGACTGGTACAGGTTGAACTTCGGGGCGGCCACGAAGTCCTTGAACTCACCGGGCAGCGGTGTCCAGCAGGTGTGCAGCTCACCGAGGACGGCGTAGCAGTCGGCGTTCTCCTCGACCACCACCAGCAGCCGGCCGAAGTCGGCCGGCTGGAGGCCCTGCGGCAGGCCGTCGGAGCCGGCCGCCGCCGTGCGCTTGAGCAGCACCCGGTGCAGCGAGACGCAGTGCCGGGGCCGGACGGTGACGGTGGCGGTGACCCCGGACTCGGCGAGCTGGCGGGTCAGGGCGTCCGCGAAGGGGCGCAGCAGGGCGTCCGGCGAACCCTCGTGGGCGGTCACCAGCGCACGGGTGCGGGCGTACTCCTCCGGGTGGAGGGTGGCGAAGACGATGTCCTCCAGCTCGGCCTTGAGCACCTGGATGCCGAGCCGCTCGGCGAGCGGGATCAGCACGTCCCTGGTGACCTTGGCGATCCGGATCCGGCTGGCGGGCTTCATGTGACGGATCGTCCGCATGTTGTGCAGCCGGTCGGCGAGCTTGATCACCATGACCCGGACGTCGTCCCCGGTGGCGACCAGCATCTTGCGGAAGGTCTCGGCCTCGGCGGCGGCACCGAAGTCGACCTTCTCCAGCTTGGTGACGCCGTCCACCAGGTACGCCACCTCGGGGCCGTACTCCGCGGCGACCTGGTCCAGCGTCACCTCGGTGTCCTCGACGGTGTCGTGCAGCAGCGAGGCGACCAGCGTGGTGGTGCCCGCGCCGAGCTGGGCCAGGATCATCGTCACCGCGAGCGGGTGGGTGATGAACGGCTCGCCGCTCTTGCGCTTCTGCCCCCGGTGGCTGGCCTCGGCGGTGCGGTAGGCCCGGCTCAGCAGCGCCAGGTCGGCCTGCGGGTGGTGTCTGCGGTGTGCCTCGACGACGGGCTCGACGGCGTCCGGCAGCGGTTGGCGGCCGGTGGCGAGCAGGGCCGCGCGCCCGGCCCGGCCGAGGGTGGCCCGGTTGAGCCTGCCCATCGTGCGCTTGGGCTCGACCGGGTGGGCCGCCCTGGGCGGGCCCACCTCCTGACCGGCCTCCAGCTCGGGGCGGATGGTCATCTGAACCTCCGGCAGCCGTCACCGGAGCGACGCCCGACCCGGTGGTCCATGCTACCGAGCACAGCACGTTCCGCGACGCGTTGCTTCCCGTCCGCTACCGGGATCACCCGTACGGGGGGATTCGCGCGTCGCGGAACGGGGCAAAGCGGGACGCTGCTCACGGCAACCGTCTCAGGGGACCCACACACGTACGGGCAACCACCCCAGGGGCACGAGGAACCGCGCAGTTCCCCGCGCCCCCGGAGGCCGACCGCGCAGTTCCCCGCGCCCGCCCGGGAGGGGTGTCAGCGGGGCAGCAGGCCGGGCGCGATGACGCCCTCGGCGACGATCTCGGCCGGGCCGGTCATCTCGACCCGTCCGTCCGGGTGCTCGGCGATCAGCAGGCGGCCGCCCGGGAGGTCGACGGTGTAGGTGGCGGTCTCGCCCGTGACGGCCGGGTCGAGGCCGTCCCGGCGGGCGGCGGCGACGGCCACCGCGCAGGCGCCGGTGCCGCAGGAGCGGGTCTCGCCGGAGCCTCGCTCGTGCACCCGCATGGCGACGTGCCGGGGGCCCCGCTCCACCACGAACTCGACGTTGACGCCCTCGGGGTACGTCCCGGCCGGGGCGGTGAGCGGTGCGGTGTACAGGGTGCCGGCGTGGTCGAGGTCGTCGACGAAGGCGACGGCGTGCGGGTTGCCCATGTTGACGTTCAGGGCCGGCCAGCGCCGCTCCCCCACGGTGACCTCGACGGTGTCGGGGCCGGGCAGCACCGCGCGCCCCATCTCGACGGTGACCTCGCCGGGCGTGCCGTCCGGCCCGTCCTCGGCGACCAGGACCTGCCGCACCCCGGCCCGGGTCGCGACCGCGAACGGCCCCGGCTCCGCCAGGCCGGCCCGGACGAGGTAGCGGGCGAAGACCCGGACGCCGTTACCGCACATCTCGGCGATCGAGCCGTCGGAGTTCCGGTAGTCCATGAACCACTCGGCCCGGTCGGCCTGCGCGGCGGCGGCCGGTTCGGCGGCGGAGCGCACCACCCGCAGCAGCCCGTCCCCGCCGATGCCGGCCCGCCGGTCGCACAGTGCGGCGACCGCTGCCGGGCCGAGGTCGAGGGTGCCGTCCGGGTCGGGGACGATCACGAAGTCGTTCTGGGTGCCGTGTCCCTTGAGGAAGGGCAGGCCCTGGGTAGTCGATGCGCTCACACCGCCGATGGTACTGACCGCCCGGCCGGGCCGGCCGGCCGTCTCAGGCGCGCAGGTGGACGACCCGCCAGACGGCCAGCGCGACGGCCACCAGCACCGCCAGCGTGTAGCTGCCGATGGCGGCCCGGCTGGCCCGCCGGCCGCTGCCGCGCCTCGGCACGCCGGGCCACTTGTACCCGGCCATCCGGGCGGCCATCGCGCCCCAGCCGAGCGAGGCGGCGGTGAGCAGCAGGCCGAGCATCCCGATCATCGCGGAGGCGCGGTCGCCGGAGCCGAAGGCGAGCGGGAAGGCGAACATCAGCGAGCCGAAGCTGGCCAGCAGGACGATCGGCAGGGTCTGCCACCAGCGGAGCCTGCGGCGCGGGCGGATCTCCCGCTCGTGCACCACGCCGGGGGCGAGTTCGGTGAGCGCGGGCATCGCGAGTGCGTACGAGGTGTTCACCATCGGTCCTGACAGGGTGAGTTCGGCGCTGTCGGCACTGTTCGGCAACTGCTCGGTTTCGGGGCCGGTACCCGTCGACACGCGGCCTCCCCTGACGGTTCGACACGAGTTCACGGACTCGCGAACGGTGAGGTCGGCCCCCGCGACCGTCCTCTGATGTTCTCGATGATGGCATGTCCAGGGCCGCCGACAGGGCGTCCCACCGGGAACACGGGTGATCCGTGGCCATGACGTGATGCGGCCGTAACCCCCGGTTCGTCATGCACCTGCAAATGCACCGGCCGATGGCCTGAATCCCTCGCCGGGAGTCCGGATGCCGTCCCGGAGCCCGCCTCAGAGCTGACCGCTGATCAGCTCCAGCGAGCGTTCCAGCAGCTCGGCCGGATCCGCGCCGGACGGACGGGCGAGCCAGTGGATGCGGTCGTCCCGGCGGAACCAGGACTCCTGCCGGCGGGCGAACCGCCTGGTCGCCCGTACCGTCTCGGCCCGGGCCTCGTCCTCGGTGCACTCCCCCGCGAAGTGCGCCAGCACCTGCTGGTAGCCGAGCGCCCTGGGGGCCGTGAGGCCGTCCCGCAGCCCGGCCTTCTCCAGCTCGCGCACCTCCTCCAGCAGCCCCGCCGTCCACATCCGGTCGACCCGGAGCGCGATCCGCTCGTCCAGTTCGGGGCGCGGCACCTGGACGCCGATCTGCACCGTCTCGTAGACGGCGGTGTTGCCCGGCAGGTTCGCGGTGAACGGCAGGCCGGTGATCTCGATGACCTCCAGGGCCCGGACGATCCGGCGGCCGTTGCTGGGCAGGATGGCCGCGGCGGCGGCGGGGTCGAGCCCGGCCAGGCGCAGGTGCAGCGCGCCGGACCCGGACCCGGCCAGCTCCTCCTCCAGCCGGGCCCGGACGGCCGGGTCGGTGCCGGGGAACTCCATCTCGTCGATCGCCGCCCTGACGTACAGCCCGGAACCGCCGACCAGGACGGGGGTGCGGCCCGCCGCCAGCAGCCGGTCGATCTCGGCGCGGGCCAGCCGCTGGTACTCGGCGACGCTGGCGGCCTCGGTGACGTCCCAGATGTCCAGCAGGTGGTGCGGGATGCCGCCGCGCTCCTCCTGGGTGAGCTTCGCGGTACCGATGTCCATGCCCCGGTAGAGCTGCATCGAGTCGGTGTTGATCACCTCGCCGCCGAGCCGGGCGGCGATGGCGACGGCCAGATCGGACTTGCCGGCGGCGGTCGCGCCGACGACGGAGACGACCCGGGGCGGGGTGCTGGACGGGACTGGCTGGGAGCTGCTCACCGGCCAAGTGTCCCAAATGCCCGAGGGACGCGTGTCACGGCAGGCGACCGTGGAAGGATATGGGTGGATTTGAAGTGGTTCGATCCGGTGGCCGCCCGCGAACGACTCGGGCGGTCCGGGCGTTGGACCAGGTGACGCAGCCGACCCGACACAAGGAGACAGCAGCCATGGGCCTGATGGACGACCTCAAGGGCAAGGCCGAGGAGCTCAAGGAGAAGGCCAGCGAACTCGCGGGCAAGCACAACGAGAAGATCGACGAAGTGGTGGACAAGGCCGGCGCTGCGGTGGACAAGGCCACCAAGCACAAGTACAGCGACAAGATCGAGCACGGCACCAGCAAGACCAAGGACGCGGTCGACCACTTCGCCGCCAAGCCCAAGGGCGAGGGCGACGGCCAGGGCCCGGCGGCCTCCTGACCCGCGCGCGACCCGCTCCTGACCAGCTCGTGAGCAGCTCCTGACCAGCTACGTCCAGGAGGCGACGAAGTAGCCGACGCCGTACGGCGCTTCGTCGAAGTGCAGCCGCGCGCCGAGCCCGGCTCCGTGCGCGGCGCCCGCGAGCACCTGCCAGGGCGCCCGGCCGTCGGCGAGCAGCTCGTCCGAGAGCACCGGGTCGAGCGCCGCCAGGGCTTCGGTGTCGGCGGCGGCGAGCGCACGCGCCACCGCCGCGTCGTAGCCCTCGGCGCGCTCGTCCAGGTAGCCGGGCGCCTTCACCGAGCGGCGGGCGCTGCCGTCGCCGAGCACCAGCAGGCCGACCCGGTCGGCGAGCTCGGCCAGGCCCTGGCCGAGGCCGAGCATCCGGCCGGGCGCGGCGTCGGCGGGCACGGCGCACGCATGGGTGGGCAGTGCCGCGCCGGCCCGGTCGAGCAGCCAGGCCCCGACCGTGAGCGAGAGCGGGAGCTCGGGCCCCTCCACCCCTCCGGAGGGCAGCCGGACGGCCAGCTCGACACCGTACCGGTGGAACGACCCGGCCCCGCCCTCGGTCCACACCTGCGGCGCGGGCCCGGTCCCGACCACCACGATCAACTCGGCCCCGGAGGCCAGCAGCCCGCCGACCGCCTCCCCGCAGGCCGCGCGCAGCGGCTCCAGCTCAGGAGCCGCCCCGGCGGCGACCTCGGGCACGAGCAGCGGCGGACAGGGGCAGACGGCGGCGGCGACAAGCATGCGGATCACTCTAGCGAGCAGCTCAGGGTGACCGCTCACAGCAACCCGAACAGGGGCGCGAGGAACTGCGCGCGCAACCGTACACGAACGTCGTGCCCTGGTCGCGCAGTTCCCCGCGCCCCTGTGGGTTCCCAGTTGCGTACGCTCAGTCGCCGCAGCAGCCGCCCGCCGCAGGCGCTGCCGCAGGCGCTGCCGCAGGCGAGGGAGCCCCGATCGTGGGCAGCCCGAGCATCACGCCCGCCGGCTTGGCACCCGCGGGTGCCGCCTGCCGCTTCTCCCAGGCGTCGCCCGCGCGGGTGCGGCGGACGGCGAGGGTCGGGCCCTCCGCGAGGAGGTGGTGCGGGGCCGCGTAGGTGATCTCGACGGTCACCACGTCGCCGGGGCGGACCGGCGAGGCCGGCCGGGTGAAGTGCACCAGGCGGTTGTCGGGGGCCCGGCCGGAGAGCCGGTCCGTCCGGTCGTCCTTCTTGCCCTCGCCCTCGGCGACCAGGATCTCCAGGGTGCGGCCGACCTGCTTCTTGTTCTCCTCCCAGGAGATCTCCTCCTGGAGGGCGATCAGCCGGTTGTAGCGCTCCGTCACCACGGCCTTGGGGATCTGGTCGTCCATCTCGGCGGCCGGGGTGCCGGGCCGCTTGGAGTACTGGAAGGTGAAGGCGTTGGCGAACCGCGCCTCGCGGACGGCGTGCATGGTCTGCTCGAAGTCCTCCTCGGTCTCGCCGGGGAAGCCAACGATGATGTCGGTGGAGATCGCGGCGTCCGGCATCGCGGCCCGGACCTTCTCGATGATGCCGAGGAACCGTTCCTGCCGGTACGAGCGCTTCATCGCCTTGAGCACCTTGTCCGAACCGGACTGCATCGGCATGTGCAGCTGGTGCATCACGTTCGGGGTCTCGGCCATCGCGGCGATCACGTCGTCGGTGAAGTCGCGCGGGTGCGGCGAGGTGAAGCGGATCCGCTCCAGCCCGTCGATCTGCCCGGCGGCCCGCAGCAGCTTGGAGAACGCCTCGCGGTCGCCCAGGTCGGAGCCGTAGGAGTTGACGTTCTGGCCGAGCAGGGTGACCTCGATGACGCCTTCGCCGACCAGCGCCTCGATCTCGGAGAGCACGTCGCCGGGACGGCGGTCCTCCTCCTTGCCGCGCAGCGCCGGGACGATGCAGAAGGTGCAGGTGTTGTTGCAGCCGACCGAGATCGCGACCCAGGCCGCGTACGCCGACTCACGGCGGGTCGGCAGCGTGGAGGGGAAGGTCTCCAGCGACTCCAGGATCTCCACCTGGGCCTGCTGCTCGATCCGGGCCCGCTCCAGCAGGGCGGGCAGGTGGCCGATGTTGTGGGTGCCGAAGACCACGTCGACCCACGGCGCCCTGCGCACGATGGTGTCGCGGTCCTTCTGTGCCAGGCACCCGCCGACGGCGATCTGCATGTCCTTGTTCCGGGTCTTCGCCGGCGCGAGCTGCCCGAGGTTGCCGTACAGCTTGTTGTCGGCGTTCTCGCGCACCGCGCAGGTGTTGAAGACCACCAGATCGGGGTCGCCCTCCTGGCCGGCCTTGACGTATCCGGCGTCCTCCAGCAGCCCGGAGAGGCGCTCGGAGTCGTGGACGTTCATCTGACAGCCGTACGTGACGACCTTGTAGCTCTTGGAATCCTGGCTCGTACCCACGGACCCAAGAGTACGAGACCGCAGTCCGCACCCGGCACCCTCTCCCTTTCCGGGCCCGGGCCTGGCACACTCCAGCGCATGACCTCCACCCCCGGCGCCCTGCTGCGCACTGCGGCCGACAGCCGGCTCTGCCGGGCCGTGGCCGCGTTGCTGCTGGTCGCGGGCGCCGTCGGCGGGTGGTGGCTCGCCTCGGACAGCGCCGGCGGGTACCCCCGGGGGGAGAGCGGCTTCGCGACCGGTGTGCAGAGCGGCGTCTACGACAAGTACGGGCACATGCTGAGCGACTACCTGGCCACCGCGATGCCCGGGGTCCGGCTGCGGCTGGACAGCTCCGAGGGGTCGGTAGACAACTTGGACCGGGTGGCCTCGGGCCAGGACTCGTTCGCCATAGCGACCGCCGACGCCGTCGCCGACTACCACGGCGCCGGCAAGCCCCGGCTGCGGGCCATCGCCCGGCTGTACGACGACTACCTGCAGCTGGTCGTCCCGGCCGGCTCGCCGGTGCAGCGGGCGGCCGACCTCAAGGGGCTGCGGGTCGGGGTGGGCCAGCGCCTGTCCGGGGTGAACCTGGTGACCCGGCGGCTGCTGGCCTGCGCCGGGCTGGACCCGGACAAGGACATCGTCCCCGCGATGCTGGGCGTCGGCGACGCCGCCGACCAGTTGCGGACGGGCAAGCTGGACGCCTTCTTCTGGTCCGGCGGCCTGCCCACCACCGCGCTGACCGACCTCTCCGGCCGGTTCCCGATCCGGATCGTCCCGCTCGGCGACCTGGCCGAGACGGTGCACCAGCAGGAGGGCGGCGGCACCGACGCGTACCGGGCCGCGACCATACCGGCCGACGCCTACCCGAAGGCCTACCCGTCGCAGACCGCCGTGGCCACCCTCGCGGTGCCGAACCTGCTGGTCACCCGGGACGACGTGGACCCGCGCCTGGTGGAGGGGATCACCCGGGCGGTGCTGGACAGCCGGGACGAGATCGGCAGCAATGTGCACGCCGCCCAGCTGGTGGACCTGAGGACGGCCGTCTACACCGATCCGCTGCCCTTGCACGAGGGCGCCCGGCGGTACTACACCTCGGTCAAACCCTGACCCGTGCGCCGACCCGGCCGGGGGGTGACCCGGCCGGGCCTCAGCGCGGCCGCGGGACGGTGAGCCGGACGGCCAGCCCCGTCGGCTCGACGGGGGCGAAGCCGAGCGAACCGCCGCCCGCCAGCAGCAGGGTGCGGGCGATCGAGAGGCCCAGCCCGGAGCCGTCCACGTTCTGGTGCCGGGCGCTGCGCCAGAACCGGTCGCCGACCCGGGCCAGCTCCTCCTCGGTGAGACCGGGCCCGGCGTCGGAGACCGTCACGGTGATCTCCCGCTTGCCGCTCTCGATGCCGAGCCGGACCTGCTCCCCCGCCGGGGTGAACTTGAGCGCGTTGTCGATCACCGCGTCCAGCGCGCTGCCGAACCCGATCGGATCCGCCAGGCCGACGGCCAGCGCCGGACCGTCCCAGTCGAGCCTGATCCGGCGCTGCTCGGCGACCGGCCGCCAGGCGTCGATCCGGCTCAGCACCAGCGCCGTGAGGTCGACCCGCTCGGGCTCGGGCCGGGCGTGTTCGGCGGTCGCCAGGCCGAGCAGGTCGTCCAGCACCCGGGCCAGCCGCAGGCCCTCCTCCCGGACGCCGACGAGCTCCTCGTCGTGCCCCTCGGGGAGTTCCATGCCGAGCAGCTCGACCCGCAGCAGGAGCGCGGCGAGCGGGTTGCGCAGCTGGTGGGAGGCGTCCGCGACGAAGGCCCGCTGCTGGTCCATGGCGAGCAGCACGCTGTCCGCCATGTCGTTGAACGAACGGGCCAGCCGGCGCAGCTCGGGCGGGCCCACGCTCGCCGCGACCCTGGCGTTCATCCGGCCGGTGGAGATGTCGTGGGTGGCCCGGTCCAGGGTCTGGACGGGCCGCAGCACCCAGCCGGTCAGCCGCATGGCGAGCAGGATCGCCGCGATCATGGCGAGCGACTCGCCGCCGCCGAGCAGCAGCAGGCGGTGCAGCACCCGGGACCGCAGCGGCCCGGTCGGGGACTCGGTGAGCACCACCGCGACGACGTCGCCGTCCCGGGTCACCGGGGCGGCGACGGTGAGGGTGCGGTCCGGTGTCCAGGGCCAGACCTGCGCCGGGTTGTGGCTGCGCCGCCCGTCCAGCGCCTCGTGGAACGCCACGTCGCCGGGGCCGCCGTGGGGCGGCTTCCAGTCGTCGGGCGCGATGGCCACCGCGCTGCCGTCCCGGTGGAAGACGCCGACCCGGATGCCGTACAGGTCGTGGTAGCGCGCGGTCTCCTCGGTCAGCACGCGCAGGCGGCTGGTGTCGCCGGGGGCCGGCGCGGGGTCGCCCTTCAGGGCGGTACCCAGGGTGGCCTGGCCCGCGGTGGGCAGGTCCTGGGCGAAGCGCGCCGCATCGTCGATCCGGTCCACCACCACCCGGGTCTGCTCGGCGGCTGCGATGGCGACGGCGAGCGGCACCCCGAGGGCGGCGAGGACGGCGGCCATCAGCGAGAGCAGGATGCCGAGCAGACGGTTGCGCACGTGCGGTCAACGCCCCGTTTCGGAGCCGTCGGCGGTTTCGGCGGACGGCGTGAAAGGGGCGGACGGCGTGGAGGGGGCGGGCAGGGCGGGCTCGGCGGATGCGGCGGGCGCGGGCTGCTCCGGGATCAGCCGGTAGCCGACGCCCCGGACGGCCTCGACCAGGCCGGGCAGCGCCAGCTTGGTGCGCAGCGAGCCGATGTGCACCTCCAGGGTGCGCCCGTTGCCCTCCCAGCCGCTGCGCCAGACCTCGCTGAAGATCTGCTCGCGCCGGTAGACCACGCCGGGGCTCTGCGCGAGCAGGGCGAGCAGGTCGAACTCCTTGCGGGTGAGCGGCACGTCGCGGCCCTGCACGCTGACCCGGCGGCGCTCGCGGTCGATGCTGATGCCGCGCGACTCCAGTGGTCCGGGCTGGGCCGCCTGCTCGTCCGGGCCGGGCTCGGCTCCGGCGGCGACGCCCCGGCGGGCCACGGCGTGGATCCGGGCGAGGAGTTCGCCCATGTCGTACGGCTTGGTGACGTAGTCGTCGGCGCCCAGGTTGAGGCCGTGGATCCGGGAGCGGATGTCCGCCCGCGCGGTGACCATGATCACCGGGACGCCGCTGTGCGAGCGGATCCGGCTGCACACCTCGAAGCCGTCCCGGTCCGGCAGCCCGAGGTCGAGCAGCACGACCCGGTACGGCTCGCTGCCGTCCGGCACCAGCGCGTCCAGCGCCTCGTGCCCGCTGCGGGCGTGGCGGACCTGGAAGCCGTGCCGGCTCAGCACCGCCACCAGCGCGGCGGCGACGCGTTCGTCGTCCTCTACGAGGAGCAAGCGCATCCCGGCCTCCTTTCGTCGGCTGTCCCAGCCTGTCGGGGCTCCGGGTGGGGGCCCGGTCCTGCGGAGTATTGTCCAGTCCGCGCGTCCTGTCACGGGGCCACCGCCCCGCGGACGCGCTCACGGACCGTGTGGGGGCGGTGTGGCCGGATCGTGATGCTCAAGTTCCGCTCAGATCGGCAGACGTGACATGGTCAGGCCTTCTAGGGTCGGCCCACCGGGGGCTGCGGGCTCCGCCGGCTCTCGGCCCCCGGACCAGCAGCAGCCAGGACCAGCAGCACCAGCACTGTGGCCCGAGGGAGTTCACCCGGGGTCAGACACGAGGGAGCCAGCCGCGATGACCGAGACGACCGTGAGCGACTCGAAGGCCGCCCCTCTGGTGGTGCTCAGCGGCGTCAACAAGCACTTCGGGGCGCTGCACGTGCTGCAGGACATCGATCTGGAAATCGCGCAGGGCGAGGTCGTGGTGCTGATCGGGCCGTCCGGCTCCGGCAAGTCCACGCTGTGCCGCACGATCAACCGGCTGGAGACGGTCGACTCCGGGACGATCACCCTGGACGGCCGCCCGCTGCCCGCCGAGGGCAAGGAGCTGGCCAGGCTCCGGGCCGAGGTCGGGATGGTGTTCCAGAGCTTCAACCTCTTCGCGCACAAGACCGTGCTGGAGAACGTGGTGCTCGGTCAGGTAAAGGTGCGGAAGATCCCGCGCGCCGAGGCCGAGCAGACCGCGCGCGAGCTGCTGGAGCGGGTCGGCGTGGCCGCGCAGGCGGACAAGTTCCCCTCGCAGCTCTCCGGCGGCCAGCAGCAGCGGGTCGCGATCGCCCGCGCGCTGGCCATGAACCCGAAGGTGATGCTCTTCGACGAGCCGACCTCCGCCCTGGACCCCGAGATGATCAACGAGGTCCTGGAGGTGATGCGCTCGCTCGCCGCCGAGGGCATGACGATGGTGGTGGTCACCCACGAGATGGGCTTCGCCCGCTCCGCCGCCAACCGCGTGCTCTTCATGGCGGACGGCAGGATCGTCGAGGAGAACACCCCCGAGGCCTTCTTCACCGCGCCCCGCAGCGACCGCGCGAAGGACTTCCTTTCCAAGATCCTGCACCACTGAGCAGCCCGCTGATCCAGCGTCAGCAGCGATCCCGGGGCCGTGCCGCACCCGCCGCCCGGCCCGTCGGCCGGTGCGCGCTGCCGCGCCTGCCCGGACCCAGCCCTGAACTGCCCGGTTGAACCCGTGGCCAAGACCGAGGAGAACAGCCCCTCATGAGGACTCGTCGTACCATCGCCGCCGCCATGTCGGTGCTCGCGCTGACCGCCGTCGCCGCCTGCGGCAAGAGCGGGTCGCCGAGCGCCGCGCCCGCCGGCGCCCCTCAGCTCCCGACCTACCAGGTGAACACCGCCTTCAAGCTGGACGCCTCGCCGACCTGGGCCAAGGCCAAGAAGGCGGGCCACCTGACCATCGGTGCCAAGGCCGACCAGCCGTACCTCGGCTTCGAGGACCTGACGACCAACACCCGCAACGGTTTCGACATCGAGATCGCCAAGATGGTCGCCGCCGACCTGGGCTTCACCCCGGACCAGATCACCTGGAAGACGATCGTCTCCGCCAACCGCGAGACCGCGATCGCCAACGGCCAGATCGACTACTACGTCGGCACCTACACCATCAACGACAACCGCAAGAAGCAGGTCGCCTTCGCCGGGCCGTACTACGTGGCCGGCCAGGACCTGCTGGTGCTCAAGAGCAACACCGACATCACCGGCAAGGAGTCGGTCAAGGGCAAGACCGTCTGCTCGGTGGCCGGCTCCACCTCGATCGGCCGGATCAACGACCTCGGCGGCAAGACCGTCACGTACGACACCTACGCGCAGTGCGTGGACAAGCTGCTCACCAGCGAGGTCGACGCGGTCACCACCGACGACACCATCCTCAAGGGCTTCGCCGCCAAGAACCCCGGCAAGCTCAAGGTGATCGGCCAGCCGTTCTCGCAGGAGCCGTACGGCATCGGCCTGGCGAAGGGCGACGCGACGCTCCAGGACGCGATCAGCAAGGCGCTCAAGGCGCACGAGGACAACGGCGACTGGAAGAAGGCGTACGACGCCACCCTCGGTCTCTCCGGCTCCGCCGCCGCGCCGATCCCCGCCCTCGCCACCAACTGATCCGGGTCTGACAGCCCCTTAAGAATCGAGAGGAGGGCCGCCGGCATGGGCGTAGTCTTCGACCACGGCAACTTCACGCTGTTCCGCGACGCCTTTCTGCGGACGGTCGAGCTCAGCGCGGTCAGCGCCGTGCTCGCACTGCTGCTCGGAACCCTGCTGGCGGCCTTCCGGGTCTCCCCGGTGCCGGCACTGCGCGTGTTCGGCACCGTCTGGGTGAACATCTTCCGCAACACCCCCCTGACGCTGCTCTTCATCGCGGTGAACTTCGGGCTCCCGCAGCTCGATGTGCACTTCTCCCCCTTCGTCTTCGCGATCTTCGCGCTCAGCGCCTACACCGGCAGTTTCGTCTGCGAGGTGCTGCGCGCGGGCATCAACACCGTCCCGCTGGGCCAGGCCGAGGCCGCCCGCAGCCTGGGGATGACGTTCGGCCAGAGCCTGACCCAGGTGGTGCTGCCGCAGGCGGCCCGGACGGTGCTCTCGCCGCTCAGCAGCGTGTTCATCGCCCTGCCGAGGAACTCGGCCATCGCGGGCGCGTTCAGCGTCCCCGAGCTCTACAGCCTGCAGCAGACGCTGAGCGAGAGGGGTTACGCGATCTTCGCGATCTTCTTCTGGGTGGCACTCGCCTACCTGGCGATCAGCGCGACCGTGGGCCTGCTGTTCCGTGTCCTGGAGAACCGACTGGCGGTGGCCCGATGAGCTCTTCGAGTGTCCTCTACGACGCGCCCGGCCCCCGGGCCAAGGCCCGCTACCGGGCGTTCGGCGTGCTGTCCGTGCTCGGGATCGCCGGGCTGCTCTGGTACGCGTACGACAGCCTGGCCGCCACCCACCAGTTCTCGGCCGCGATGTGGGACCCGTTCCAGTACACGGCCATCCAGCAGCTGATCCTCAACGGCCTGCTGGACACCCTGAAGGCGTTCGGCCTGGCCGCGGCGTTCTCGCTGGTGCTCGGCTCGCTGCTGGCCGCCGGGCGCCTCTCGGACCACCGGCCGGTGCGGGCCGTGGCGACCGCGGTCGTCCAGTTCTTCCGGGCGATGCCCCTGCTGATCATGATCTTCGCGCTGTACCAGTCGGTGTTCACCACCTCGCCGCTCTGGGCCCTGGTCACCGGGCTGACGCTCTACAACGGCGCCGTCCAGGCCGAGATCATCCGCAGCGGCGTCAACGCGGTGCCGCGCGGGCAGGGTGAGGCCGCGTACGCGCTCGGAATGCGCAAGACCCAGGTGATGACCACCATCCTGGTGCCGCAGGCCGTCCGGTCGATGCTCCCGGCCATCATCGGCCAGCTGGTCGTCACCCTCAAGGACACCTCGCTCGGCTTCGTGATCACGTACGGCGAGCTGCTCTACGCGGGGAAGCTGATCGCCAGCAACACGGCCACCCCCGACGGCTATCCGTACGTCCCCGTGGTCCTGGTGATCGGCCCGATCTACATCGGCATGTGCCTGCTGCTCACCGCTCTGGCAAAGTGGATCGAGGCGCGCGGCCGCCGCGGCGCGAACCGGCGCACACCTGCCGCTGCTTGACGGACACGCAGGTGATCTGTTGCATTGCTCTTCGTGACACCACCCGGACAGGCCCCATCAGTACCTGACGCCGCATCGGCTGTTCCGTCCGTGCGTCCGGAGGCCCTGCCGTGGACCCGGTGATCGTGGTCGGGGCCGGGCCGGTCGGCCTGGCCCTGGCACTCGCGCTCGCCCGGCACGAGGTGCCGACCGTCGTCCTGGACGAGGGCGCCGGCGTCTGCCCGGAGGGCCCGCGCAGCGTGGTGCTCGGCACCGACACCACCGCGCTGCTCGGACGGCTCGGCTACCTCCGGGCCGCCTCGGACGCCGCGCGCTGGGACGCCTTCACGGTCTGGCGCCGCCGCTCCGAGGTGCTGCGGCTGCCGCTCGACGAGGACCCGGTGCTCCACCTGCCGCAGCACCGCCTCCAGCGCGGCCTGCGGGACGCCGTCACCGCGACCCCGCTGATCCAGCTGGTCCCGCTCAGCCGGGTCACCGAGCTGGAACAGGACCGGGACGGCGTCAGCGTCCGTACCGACCACGCCAAGGACGGCACCCGGACGTGGTGGCGCGGCAGCCACCTGGTCGGCTGCGACGGCGCCCGCTCCACCGTGCGCAAACTGCTCAAGGTCCGCTTCCCCGGCCGGCCCGCCGTGGACCGGCACGCCGTCGCCACCGTCCGGGTCGAGCTGCCCTTCGGCGGCGAGGCCCGCGTGCACCGCGAGCCGCCGTGGCGCGGCGACCGCGAAGCCTCCGCCCGCCCGCTGCCGGACGGGCTCTGGCGGCTCGACTGGCGGCTGCCCCCCGGCCGCCCGGCCCCCACCACACCGGTGGACCCGCACGCCACCTGGCCCGGGGTCGTCACCGGGGACACCCTGCTCGCCCGGGTGAAATCGACCCTGACCGGCTGGTGCGGCGAACTGCCCGCGTACGACCTGCTCGCCGCCGCCGACCACACCGCCCAGCAGCGTCTCGCCGCCCGCTTCCGGGTCGGCCGCTGCTTCCTGGCCGGCGACGCCGCGCACCTGCACGGCGCGCTCGGGATGCAGAACCTGGTCGACGGCCTCCGGGACACCGACAACCTCTCCTGGCGCCTCGCACTGGCCTGGCACTTGCACGCCGGCGGCCCGCAGCCCGGCGGTTCGCTGCTCGACGGGTACGAGGCCGAGCGGCGCGGCGCGGTCGGCGCGCGGCTGCGCGCGGTCGACCAGAGCATGCCGCTGCTGCGCCCGCTGCGCGGCTGGCAGCACACCCGGCGCTCACTGCTCACCGGCTCGTTCCGCAAGCACGCACCGCTGCTGGCGGACGGCCAGCTCGGCACCGGCCGGTTCGGCGGCGCACCCGCCTACCCGGCCGCTCCGTCCGGCGTCCCCGGGCGCGTCCCCGTCCAACGCGGAGCCGGCCGGGGCACCGCCCTCACCGAGACGCTGCCCGCCACCGCCCCCGGCGTGCTCGTCCCGGACGTACCCGTGGTCACCACGGACGGCTCGGCGGACTCGCTGCGGGCCCGGCTCGGGGCCGGCTTCCTGCTGCTGCTGGTCGCGCCCGGCACGGCCGTCTGGTCCTCGCAGCACTGGCTCGGCGCGGGCCTGATGCCCCGGCTGGCCGAGGTCGCCGCCGCGCTGCCCGTCCCGGCGGAGGTCCTGGTCACCGAGGCCTACCCCGGCGCCGACCCGCACACCGTCCTGCTGATCCGCCCCGACGGCCACCTGGTCGGCACCACCCAGGGCTGCCACGCCGAAGACCTCCAGGACCTCGCCGACCGCGCCCGTGGCGGCCCTTCGCCCCTGGCCGACGCGGAACCGGCCGGCTGAGGGCACCCGCCAGAGGCGCGTGGGGCCCCGTCGTGGGGGCCCCTGTCGTGGGGGCCCCGTCGTGGGGCCCACCCGGAGGGCCGCGTCAGCGGGCGAACTCCGTGGCCCGGCTCTCCCGCACCACGGTGATCCGGATCTGCCCCGGATACGTGAGCTCGTCGGCGACCTGCTTCGCCACCTCGCGGGCGATCACCTGGGCCCGCAGGTCGTCCACCAGCTCGGGCTGGACCATCACCCGTACCTCCCGCCCCGCCTGCATCGCGAACACCTTGGAGACCCCGGCGTGCGCGCCCGCTATCTCCTCCAGCCGCTCCAGCCTCCGCACGTACGACTCCACCGACTCCCGGCGCGCCCCCGGCCGCCCGGCCGAACACGCGTCGGCGGCCTGCGTGAGCACCGCCTCCACCGTGCGAGGCTCCACCTCGCCGTGGTGCGCCTCGATCGCGTGCACCACCTCGGCGGACTCGCCGTGCCGACGGGCGAACTCCGCGCCGACCGCCGCATGGCTGCCCGCGACCTCGTGGCTCATCGCCTTGCCGATGTCGTGCAGCAGCGCGGCCCGCGCCACCAGCCCGCGGTCCACCCCCAGCTCGGCCGCCATCATCCCGGCGATGTGCGCGGACTCCACCAAATGCCCGAGCACGTTCTGCCCGTACGAGGTGCGGTACCGCAGCGTGCCGAGGGTCCGCACCAGCTCCGGCTGCATGGTGTCGAGCCCGGTCGCCAGCAGCGCGTCCTCGCCGGCCCGGACGCACAGCCGCTCCACCTCGGCCCGGCTGCGCTCGTGGATCTCCTCGATCCGGGCCGGATGGATCCGGCCGTCCGCGACCAGCGCCTCCAGCGTCAGCCGGGCCGTCTCCCGGCGGACGGGGTCGAAGCAGGAGAGCTGGACGAGCCCCGGGGTGTCGTCGACGATCAGGTTCACGCCGGTGACGGCCTCGAAGGCCCGGATGTTGCGGCCCTCGCGGCCGATGATCCGGCCCTTCAGGTCCTCACTGGCCAGCGGGAAGGAGGTGATGACCGCCTCGGCGGTCTGCTCGCCGGCGAGACGCTGGATCGAGCCCACGATGATCTCGCGGGCCCGCTGCTCCCCCTCGGCCTTCGCCCGCCGCTCGATCTCCCGGACGGCGACGGCGGCCTCGCGCTCGGCCTCGGCCTCGGCCGCCCGCACCAGCTCGGCCCTGGCCTGGCCCACGGTCAGCCCGGCGGCCAGCTCCACCGCCCGGAGCCGCTCGCTCTCCAGCCGCCGCGCCGCCGCTCGCAGGGTGTCCAGCTCGGCGGCCCGCTCGGCGAGTTCCGCCTCCCTGGTGCGCAGCCTGGTCAGTTCCTCGGTGAGCCGGTCCTCCCGGCGGTCGAGTTCAGCCCGCAGCTGGGCGGCCTGCGCCTCGGACCGCTCACGGGCCCGGTCGGCCTCGGCGGTGGCCCGGCGCTGGGCGGCCCGCCACCGGCGGATCATCAGCCAGCTGGCGGCCAGGACCACGCAGAGCACCCCGGCCAGTCCGACGGAGGCCGCCGATCCGACGGTCATCGCGATCTTCATCCGGCGCCACTCCCCATCCCTGCACGCTCCGGTGCCCCGGCGCGCGGGTCGCGGCTGCCGCGTGGTCGGAGTGGTCCCTCACTGCTTGTGATCTCTCACTGCCTGTGAGGCTAGGCGCAGGTTACGAAACGGTCAAGATGCGATCGAGACTTGACACTTCACTGCTCGGACTCTTCCCAGAACGGGCCTCACCAGTCCTCCACAGCCTCCTCCGGGTCCTCACCCTCGGCGTCCAGCGCGGCCCGCACCACCTGGAAGGCCAGGCCCTCGGAGTAGCCGCGCCGCGCCAGCATCCCGACCAGCCGACGCGTGCGGACCTGCCGCTCCAGACCGGCCGTCGCCCGGAGCTTGCGGTCGACCAGAGCCCGGGCCGCCTGCTCCTCGTCCTCGGAGTCCACCTGTGCGACGGCCCGCTCCACCAGCTCGCCGGCCACCCCACGGGTCCGCAGCTCCTGCGCCAGGGCGCGGCGGCCGAGCCCCCGGACGGCGTGCCGGGACTCGACCCACGCCTCGGCGAACGCCGCGTCGTCGATCAGCCCGACCTCCTCGTAACGGTTCAGCACCTCCTCGGCGACCTCGTCCGGGATCTCGCGCTTGCGCAGCGCGTCGGCCAGCTGCCGCCGGGTCTTGGCCGTCCCGGTCAGCAGCCGCAGGCAGATGTCGCGGGCCTGGGCCGCCGGATCGACGGGTTGCTGGGCCCGTTGCGGTGCCCGTTGCTGTGTGCGCTGCCGGGACCGCTGCTCGGGTTGCCGCTCGGATTGCCGCTCCGCCCGGGCGGCCCGGCGCGGCTCGCGGGCGGGCTCGGGCAGCGGTTCGCCGAGCGGCTCGGCGGCGCCGAGCCGCTCCTCCTCGACGGCCGTCCGCCGACGGCGACGGCCGACAGGCAGCTCGGAGGCCCGGACGACCTCCAGCCGCTCCACTCCCGGCCGCTCCGGGGCCGGCTGCTCCGGCTGCCCCTGCCGTGCCGCGAGCCGCTCCACCGCCGGGCGCTCCGCCTTGGGCCGCCGCGCCCTCGGCCGCTCGACCGGCGGCTCAAGGGTGCCGGGGCCGCCCGTCCACCAGTCCGGCGGCCCGTGCTCGCCGGATCCGGTGGACTCCTCACTCTGCTTCAACGGTTCAGGCCTTGGCGGCGGCCGTCTTCTTCGCGGCGGCAGTCTTGGCGGCCGTCGCGGTGATCGGCTTGGCAGCGCCGTCGGCGTCAGCGGCGGCCGGGGCCGCGCCCTCCTCCGCCGTCTCGTCCTTCGGGCCGATGCCGAGCTTCTGCTTGATCTTCTTCTCGATCTCCTCGGCCAGCTGCGGGTTGTCGCGCAGGAAGTTGCGGGCGTTCTCCTTGCCCTGGCCGAGCTGGTCGCCCTCGTAGGTGTACCAGGCGCCGGCCTTGCGGATGAAGCCGTTCTCGACGCCCATGTCGATCAGGCCGCCCTCCCAGCTGATGCCGTGGCCGTAGAGGATGTCGAACTCGGCCTGCTTGAACGGCGCGGCGACCTTGTTCTTGACCACCTTGACGCGGGTGCGGTTGCCGACCGCGTCGGTGCCGTCCTTCAGGGTCTCGATCCGGCGGATGTCCAGGCGCACGGAGGCGTAGAACTTCAGCGCACGGCCACCGGTGGTGGTCTCGGGCGAGCCGAACATCACGCCGATCTTCTCGCGCAGCTGGTTGATGAAGATCGCGGTGGTGTTCGACTGGTTCAGCGCACCGGCGATCTTGCGCAGCGCCTGGCTCATCAGGCGGGCCTGCAGACCGACGTGCGAATCGCCCATCTCGCCCTCGATCTCGGCACGCGGGACGAGCGCCGCGACCGAGTCGATGATGATCAGGTCGACCGCGCCGGAGCGGATCAGCATGTCGGTGATCTCAAGCGCCTGCTCACCGGTGTCCGGCTGGCTGACCAGCAGGGCGTCGGTGTCGACGCCGAGCTTGCGGGCGTACTCCGGGTCGAGGGCGTGCTCGGCGTCGACGAAGGCGACCGTGCCGCCGAGCTTCTGGGCCTGGGCCGCCACGTGCAGGGTCAGGGTCGTCTTGCCGGAGGACTCCGGGCCGTAGATCTCGACCACGCGGCCGCGCGGCAGGCCGCCGACGCCGAGCGCGACGTCCAGGGCCGTGGACCCGGTCGGGATCACGTCGATCGGGGAGCGGGTCTGGTCGCCGAGGCGCATCACCGAGCCCTTGCCGAACTGCCGCTCAATCTGGGCGAGGGCGTTCTCAAGGGCCTTCTCGCGGTCCGTACCTGCCATGGCTTCCACCCTCGGGTTCTGTGCTGTGCGCTTCATCGTCCTCGACGCTAGCGCGTCCCACTGACAATCGACCCGAATCGGTCTCCGCCTGTGGAAAACTCGCCACCGAAGAGTATAAAGAACATATGTTCGATTAGAACGCAAGACCGCTCCCCCGGCCCGGCGCGCACCCGAGGACGGGCGCCGGTGCGGCAGTACGGGCGCCGTCGCGGCGGCTCGGACACCGCCACAGCAGCGCGGACGCCGGGCTGCCCCTAGGGCCTGTCGTCAAACCCCCGTCTGCGGCGCGACGCCTGGCACGCTCCCCCAGCCTTCGGCCGGGGGTGCCCCCATTCGCCGCACCGGGCGAAAGCCCAAGTACGTCCAGTACGAGGACTTCCACCCGGCACGCCGAGAGCACGCACCGTGGGGGCACCTCCCGGCCGAAGGCTGGGGGAGCCGCGCCGCCGCCCTTCGGGCGACGACGGGGGTTTGACGACAGCCCCTAGCGCAGCTGAGCCGAGACCCCCTGGGTCTGGCAGACCACCCGCCAGACGTCCTTCGCCTCCCAGCCCGCGGCCAGCGCCTGGCCGACCGTCCGGCCCCCGAGCTCGCTCATCAGGTGATCCTGGGCGAACGACTCCGCGTACGCCTCGCCGAAGTGCTCGTACATCCGTCGCCAGAACTCCGTCAGCCTCATGGGACCCAGTATCCCCAACCCGGCCCGGCGTCCCGGGGGCGTCCCGGGGACGTCCCCGGGACGCCCCCGGGCTCTCAGTGCGGCAGCGTGAGCACGCCGGCGCCGACGTACTGCCGGTCGCAGCCACCGGCCGCCGCCGGGCAGTTGGCCGTGGCGGCCGCCTCCAGCAGCGCCGCCAACGCGTCCGGCCCCAGGTCGGGGTGGGCGGCCGCCACCACCGCGACGGCGCCGGTGACGTGGGCGGCGGCCATCGAGGTGCCGGCCAGCGAGACGTACTGGCCGCCGGGCCAGTCGGAGACGATCCCGCCGCGCAGGCCGCCGTCCGGATCGCCGCCCGGCGCCGCGATCGAGATCCGCCCGCGCCCGTAGTTCGAATACCCGGCGGGCAGGCCGCTGCGGTCCACGGCGCCGACCGTCAGCACGCCGGGCAGCTCGCCGGGCAGCCGGATGCACTCGGTGCCCAGCTGCCGGGTCTGCGGCGGGCCGGAGAGCCGGTCGTTCGGACTGCGGCGGTCCGTCCGGGTCCCGGTGAGGTCCTGGCTGTCGTTGCCCGCCGAGGCGATCACCACGGCGCCCTGCCGCCGGGCGTACCCGACGGCCCGGCCGACCGCCTGGATCAGGGCCGCCTGATCCCGGTCCTCGGGGCAGTTGTACTTCCACGGGTCGGCGAAGTAGCTGTCGTTGACCGCCTTGGCACCGTGGTCCGCCGCCCAGAGCAGACCGCAGACGATGTTCTCCGGGTAGTACTGCCCGAGCGGTCCGAGCAGCCGCACCGCCGCGATCCGGACCCCGGGGGCGACCCCGGTGACGCCCTTGCCGTCCCGGCTCGCGCCGATGATCCCGGCCACGTGGGTGCCGTGCCCGCTCTCGGTCACCCCCTGGTCCGGGCGCCAGACGCCGAACCGGGCGTCCGGCCGCCCGTCCGCGCAGGAGGCCGAGGCGTACGGGTCGACGGCGCTCCGCAGGTCGGGGTGGGTGTCGTCGACGCCGGAGTCCAGTACGGCGACCAGCACCCGGTGCAGCGCCCGGGTGGAGGGCGCGGCCCGGTCGGCGGCGGGGCTGCGCAGCAGGACCGTGGAGCCGGCCGGGCGCCCGGTGGCCCCGATCATGGCGAGGTTCCAGCTGCCGCCCTCGTCCGGGTCGGGCACGGCCGCCTCGTCGTCGCCGCCCCACCGGGCCGACTCGCCGCCGAGGGCGGCCGCCCGGGTGCCGGGGCGGAAGTCCCCGGCACCGCTGAGCGGCCCGGGCGGGGCCGCCACGGCGGCCGTCCGGGTCGCACCGACGGCGGCGATCCCGGGCAGGCCGCGCAGCCGGCCGGCGAAGCCGCCAGTGGCGTAGGCGAGCACCGCGCCGATCTGCGGGTACTCCTGGACGACCAGGCCGCCCGCCGCCCGCACCCGGCCCGCGGCCTGCGCGGAGCCCTGGGCGTCCTGCGCGTCGGCCAGCACCAGGTAGCTGAGGTAGGAGCGGCCGGGACCGGACACGTACGGGACGGCACCGCCCAGGAGCAGCGCGACGAGCAGCATGGTGAGCACCGTCCGGACGGCGCCGTTGCGGCGGCGGACGGGGTGCCGCCGCCCGGGCCGGCCGCGCCACGCGGGACTGACGTCGGCCAGGCGCACCCGTTCCATCGCGCGGTCTCCGCTCGTCGGGCCCGTCCAGGGTGCGGACCTGATACATCACCATATGAGCGGATTGTCATACTTGCTTGGTCGGACTAGGTCATCCGGAACCGCCGCCCCCGGCCGCCCGACTTGTCGGTCCCGACCGGCACCATGGGGGCATGGCGCGACGCAGCACCGCAGACCCGCTCGACGGCCCTGACCCGCTCGGCGGCACCGGCCCGTCGGACGACCCCGGCCCCCTCGCCGACGCGGACCCGCTCGCCGGCTTCGCCCCGGCGACCAGGGCCTGGTTCACGGGTGCGTTCAGCGCGCCCACCCGGGCCCAGGCCGAGGCCTGGGCCGCCATCGGCCGCGGGACGGACGTCCTGGTGGTCGCGCCCACCGGCTCCGGCAAGACGCTGGCGGCCTTCCTGTCCGCCCTCGACCGGCTCAGCCACACCCCGCCGCCGGCCGACCCGAAGCGCCGTTGCCGGGTGCTCTACATCTCGCCGATCAAGGCCCTCGCGGTGGACGTCGAGCGCAACCTGCGGGCGCCGCTGGCCGGGCTCCGGCAGGCCGCCGTCCGGCTCGGGCTGCCCGAGCCGGAGGTGCAGGTCGGCATCCGCTCCGGCGACACCCCGCCCGCCGACCGCCGCCGCTTCGCCACCCACCCGCCGGACATCCTGATCACCACCCCCGAGTCGCTCTTCCTGCTGCTCACCTCCGCCTCCCGGGAGGCGCTGCGCGGCATCGACACGGTGATCCTGGACGAGGTGCACGCCGTCGCCGGCACCAAGCGCGGCGCCCATCTCGCGCTCAGCCTGGAGCGGCTCGACGAACTGCTGGAGCGCCCGGCCCGCCGGATCGGGCTCTCCGCCACGGTGCGGCCGGTGGACGAGGTGGCCAGGTTCCTCAGCCCGCGGCGCGGCGCGGCGATCGTCCAGCCCCCGTCGGCCAAGGAGTTCGACCTCTCGGTGGTCGTCCCGGTCGCCGACCTGGACGACCTCCCGGCCGACGGCGCGGCCGACCCGTCGGGGGCGCCCCCCGGCGGCCGCGGGGGCGCCTCGATCTGGCCGCACGTCGAGGAGCGGATCGCCGACCTGGTCCAGTCGCACCGCTCGACCATCGTCTTCGCCAACTCCCGCCGGCTGGCCGAGCGGCTCTGCAACCGGCTGAACGAGATCGCCGTCGAACGCGCCACCGGCACCGCCCTGCCCGAGGCGCACGCCCCGGCGCAGCTGATGGGCGGCTCGGGTGCCGCGGGCGGCGCTCCGCCGGTGATCGCCCGGGCGCACCACGGCTCGGTCTCCAAGGAGCAGCGCGCGCTGGTCGAGGAGGAGCTGAAGGCCGGCCGGCTGCCCGCCGTGGTCGCCACCTCCAGCCTGGAGCTGGGCATCGACATGGGCGCGGTCGACCTGGTGGTGCAGGTCGAGTCGCCGCCCTCGGTCGCCTCCGGCCTCCAGCGGGTCGGCCGGGCCGGGCACCAGGTCGGCGCGGTCTCCACCGGCGTGGTCTTCCCCAAGTACCGGGGCGACCTGGTGCAGTCCGCCGTGGTCACCGAGCGGATGCGGGCCGGGCTGATCGAGGCGCTGCGCGTCCCCCGCAACCCGCTGGACGTGCTGGCCCAGCAGCTGGTCGCGATCACCGCCCTGGACACCTGGGACGTGGACGAGCTGCTCGCCCTGGTCCGCCGGGCGGCGCCGTTCGCCACCCTCCCGCAGTCCGCCTTCGACGGCGTGCTGGACATGCTGGCCGGCCGCTACCCCTCGGACGCCTTCGCCGAGCTGCGGCCCCGCCTGGTCTGGGACCGCGTCGCCGGTACGGTCACCGGCCGCCCGGGCGCGCAGCGCCTGGCCGTCACCTCGGGCGGCACGATCCCCGACCGGGGGCTGTTCGGCGTCTTCATCGCCGGAGCCGACCCGAAGAAGGGCGGGGGCCAACAGGAGGGGCAGCGCGAAGCGCTTCCCAAGAAGGGTGGCGGCGGGCGACGGGTGGGAGAGCTGGACGAGGAGATGGTCTACGAGTCCCGGGTCGGTGACGTCTTCACCCTGGGCACCACCTCCTGGCGGATCCAGGAGATCACCCACGACAAGGTCCTGGTCGTCCCGGCCCCCGGCGTCCCCGGGCGGCTCCCGTTCTGGAAGGGCGACAGCCTCGGCCGGCCGCTCGAACTGGGCCGGGCACTCGGCGCCTTCGTCCGCGAGCTGGGCAGCCTGGCGCCGGAGCAGGCCGCCGAGCGCCTGCGCAGGGCCGGTCTGGACGAGTGGGCCGCGAGCAACCTGCTCGGCTACCTGGACGACCAGCGCACCGCCTGCGGCCACCTGCCCGACGACCGCACCATCGTGGTCGAGCGCTTCCGGGACGAGCTCGGCGACTGGCGGATCGTCATCCACTCCCCCTTCGGCGCCCAGGTGCACGCCCCCTGGGCGCTGGCGCTCGGCGCCCGGCTGCGCGAGAAGCACGGCCTCGACCCCCAGGTGATGCACGCCGACGACGGCATCGTGCTCCGCCTCCCCGACGCCGACCTGCTCGACTTCCCAGCAGAGTTCACGGCGGGGTTCCCGCCCGGGCACCTGGCGGAGCGGCCGGCACCCGACGAGGCACCGGTCGGCGCCGACGCCGCCCTGTTCGACTCCGGCGAGATCGAACAGCTCGTCACCGACCAGGTCGGCGGCTCCGCGCTGTTCGCCGCCCGGTTCCGCGAGTGCGCCGGCCGGGCCCTGCTGCTCCCCCGCCGCAGCCCGGGCCGCCGCACACCGCTCTGGCAGCAGCGCCAGCGCGCGTCCCAGCTGCTGGAGGTCGCCGCCGGGTACGGGTCGTTCCCGATCGTGCTGGAGGCCGTCCGCGAGTGCCTCCAGGACGTCTTCGACGTCCCCGGCCTGGTCGAGCTGATGGGCGATCTGGAGTCCCGGGCCGTCCGGCTGGTCGAGGTCACCACCCCCGAGCCCTCCCCGTTCGCCCGCTCCCTGCTCTTCGGCTACGTCGCCCAGTTCCTGTACGAGGGGGACTCACCGCTCGCCGAGCGCCGGGCCGCCGCGCTCTCGCTCGACTCCCGGCTGCTCTCCGAGCTGCTCGGGCAGGCCGAACTGCGCGAGCTGCTCGACCCGGCCGTGCTGGCCGAGCTGGCGGCGGAGCTCCAGCGCCTCACCCCCGACCGCCGGATCAAGGACACCGAGGGCGTCGCCGACGCACTGCGCCTGCTCGGCCCGCTGAGCACCGCCGAGCTGGCCGCCCGCGGCGCCGACCCGGCCTGGGCGGCCGGGCTGCGGGACGCCCGCCGGACCATCGAGGTCCGGATCGGCGGCGAACTGCACTGGGCCGCGATCGAGGACGCCGGGCGGCTGCGGGACGCCCTGGGCACCCCGCTGCCGGTCGGCGTGCCCGAAGCCTTCACCGAGCCCGTCAAGGACCCGCTGGGCGACCTGCTGGCCCGCTACGCCCGTACCCACGGGCCGTTCACCGCCGCCGAGGCGGCCGACCGGTTCGGCCTCGGCACCGCCGTGGTCACCGGCACCCTGCACCGGCTGGCGGCCGGGGGCCGGCTCGTCCAGGGCGAGTTCCGGCCCGGCGAGGGGCACACCGGCGCGGTCGAGTGGTGCGACGCCGAGGTGCTGCGCAGGCTGCGCCGCCGCTCGCTGGCCGCACTGCGCCAGGAGGTCGAGGCGGTGCCGCCGCGCGCGCTGGCCGCTTTCCTCCCGCAGTGGCAGCACCTGGGCGGGCACCGGCTGCGCGGCCCGGACGGGCTGCTGCGGGTGGTCGAGCAGCTCCAGGGCACCTCCGTACCCGCCTCCGCGCTGGAGAAGCTGGTCCTGCCGGCCCGGCTGACGGGCTACACGCCCGGGATGCTCGACGAGCTGACGGCGGCGGGCGAGATCAGCTGGTCCGGCGCGGGCGCGCTGGCCGGCCGGGACGGCTGGGTCAGCCTGCACCTGCCCGACTCCGCCCACCTGCTCCGCCCCGAGCCCGTGCCCCCCGCCCTCACCCCCGTGCACACGGCGCTGCTGGACGCCCTGGCGGGCGGGTACGGCCTGTTCTTCCGCCAGCTCACCGACCACGTGCCCGACACCCCCGTCCCCGACCTGGTGGAGGCGCTCTGGGACCTGGTCTGGGCCGGGTACGTCACCAACGACACGCTCGCCCCGCTGCGCGCCCTGCTCGGCTCCGGCCGGACGGCGGGTGCCACCGCCCACCGCGCCCCCAGGAGCGCCCCGCGCGCCCGCTACGGCGGTGTGGGGCGCGGACCGGTCCGCCCGGCGGGGGCGCTGCGCTCCGGTCCGCCGACGGCCGCCGGGCGGTGGTCGCTGCTGCCGGAGTTCGCGGCCGACCCGACCGTCCGGGCCGCCGCGCAGGCCCAGAGCCTGCTGGACCGGCACGGCGTCCTCACCCGGGGCGCAGTGGCCGCCGAGCGGGTGCCCGGCGGCTTCGCCGGCGTCTACCGGGTGCTGTCGGCCTTCGAGGAGCGCGGCCGGGCCCGCCGGGGCTACTTCGTGGAGGGGCTGGGCGGCGCCCAGTTCGCCATGGACGGCGCCGCCGACCGGCTGCGGTCGGTCAGCGGGCGGCTGGAGCGCGGCACCGCCGCCGAGTGGCCCGGCACCGCAGCCGGCGAGCCGCCGCAGGTCCTGGTGCTGGCCGCCGCCGACCCGGCCAACGCCTACGGCGCCGCACTGCCCTGGCCCGATCCCCCGGCGGCGGCGGACGCCAAGCCCGCCGCCGGCCACCGGCCGGGCCGGAAGGCGGGCGCCCTGGTGGTGCTGGTCGACGGCGCACCGGCGCTGTACGTCGAACGCGGCGGGAAGACCCTGCTGGCGTGGAGCGAGCAGCCCGCGGCGGTCGAGGCCCTGGCCGCGGCGGTCCGGGAGGGCGCCCTCGGCGCCACCGTCACCATCGAACGCACCAACGGCGAGCCCGCCCTCGGCTCGGCGCTCGGCCGGGTCCTGGAGGCCGCCGGCTTCCACCCCACCCCGCGCGGTCTGCGCCTGCGCGGCTGAAGCGGGTGGGCCGCCGCCACAAGGGCGCGCCCGAGTAGGCGGACACAGGAGGAGCGAACACAGGAGGACGAACGAAGGGGGCGGACACAAGGGGCGTGCACCGGAGGGCGGACCCGGGGGCGGACGCCATGCCCCCCACGCACGGCCCTGGTCGGACCGGACCGGCACCTCGTCGGGTCCTAGGAAGCGCGCTCGGCCTCCACCGGCTCCGCAGCGGTGCGAGACCGCTTCACGACCGGCAGCCGGTTGCTGTGGACGGGTACGAGCCCGAGGCCCCAACCGCCCGCGGCCAACAGGCCCAGGGCGGCACCATCCGTCCGGAGGCCGCTGTCCAGCAGCAGCCACCACGCGAGAACACCCAGCAGGGCGGCCAGACACCAACGCCCGCGCGGACCTATTCGCCCGAGCAGGGCGGACGCCGCACCGGCACACGACCTCGCGACACTCCGCACCACGGCCTCCTTGTCCGAACCCCCGCTCCCCGTGTCCCGGGGAGGTCGAGGCTCGGTCAGGCCGCCACCACGTCGACGGCGGTCTTGGACGAGATCGAACTCATCCGGTCGACGCCGGGGGCCGGCAGCGACACCGGTTCGAGGACCGGCCTGAGCAGGTCGCCCTCCGAGAGGGTGGCCATCGCCGCGAGCTCGGCGAGCGAGAGCTCGTCGCTGACCTCGCGCATGACTTCGGACATCCGGACGTCGAGTGCGTCGCAGATGGCGGAGAGCAGCTCGGAGGAGGCCTCCTTCTGCCCCCGCTCGACCTCGGAGAGGTAGCCGAGCGAAACCCTGGCGGCCGCCGACACCTCGCGGAGTGTGCGGCCCTGGCGCTGGCGCTGCCGACGCAGTACATCGCCCAGTAGGCGACGGAGCAGGATCATCGGTGCCTCCCTCCTCGGACTGCGGATCGAGATGTCACGCCCCCACCGTACCGCCTTGTCCGCATCACGTGCGGGGACCGTGGTCGTGTTCACTCTGGGCTGCACTGGTGCCCCCTCCCCTTGTTCGTTCGCCACCGGACAGTCCGGCCGCCCGCCCGGGACCCGTGGCCGGAGCCACGCGACTCGTCAGATACCTGGTCTGCTGCCTGGATTCTGCCCAAGCAGACCGTCCGGTCTAACCCCATACTCCAGCCGTGGTCCCCAGTTCAGCCCTAATTCAGGAAAACTCAGTGGGAAAAGCTCAAGTCCTGGGGTACTTCACCGCGCTTCGTCGACAAGTCGGCTCAGCAGCAGCTCCAGCGCCCCGGCGACGGCCGCCTCACGGATCGTGGCACGACACCCCGACAACAACGGTGAGGCGACCAGGCTTCCCGTCGGTCCGGCCACCGCGAGGTGGACCGTGCCGACCGGCTGCCCGTCCTGCGGCTCAGGGCCGGCCACCCCCGTGGTCGCGACCCCGTACGTGGCACCGAGCAGCCGCCGCACGCCCTCGGCCATCTGACGGGCCACCACCGGGTCCACCGGCCCCCGGACGGCGAGCAGGCCCTCGTCCACCCCGAGAACGGACGCCTTCACCTCGGTGGCGTACGCGGTCACCGACCCCCGGAAGCCCGCCGAGGCGCCGGGGACGTCGACCAGCGCGGCCGCCAGCAGCCCGCCGGTCAGCGACTCCGCGACGGCCACCGTGGCACCGCGCTCGCGCAGCGCCTCGTGGGCCCGCTCCGCCAGCCCGTAGGCCTGCGGCCTTCCCCCCGCGCCCCCCGGCGCGTTCACCGGCCCTCCCGGGCCTTCGCCAGGCCCTCGCGGCGCAGCCGCAGGGCCTGGCCGACGTAGTCCAGGCCGGTGCCCACCGTCAGCAGCACCGCGAGGCCCATCAGCAGGGCCCGGCCGGTGGCCAGCCAGCCGGTGAGCACCAGCACGTACATGCCGACCGCGATGCCCTGGGTGAGGGTCTTCAGCTTGCCGCCCCGGCTGGCCGGGATGACGCCGAAGCGGATCACCCAGAACCGCAGCAGGGTGATGCCGAGCTCGCGGGCCAGGATGACCACGGTGACCCACCAGGGCAGGTCACCCAGGACGGAGAGGCTGACCAGGGCCGAGCCCATGATCGCCTTGTCGGCGATCGGGTCGGCGATCTTGCCGAAGTCGGTGACCAGGCCCTTGCGGCGGGCGATCTCGCCGTCGAACAGGTCGGTGATCATCGCGATGGCGAAGGAGGCCCACGCCACCGCGCGCCACTTGGGGTCGTGCCCGCCGCCCGCGAAGAGCAGCAGCACGAAGACCGGCACCAGCAGCAGCCGGAGCATCGTCAGCATGTTGGCGATGTTCCAGATCCCGGCCTGCGGGGGCGTCGCCGCCCCCGGACGGCCGGGACGGGCTGCCGCCGGGGCACCTGGCCCCTTGGTCATACCCCGCCTCCGACGAGTTCGGCCACCAGGTCGACGCCCTCGGTACCGACCACGCGGGCCCGGTAGTAGCGGCCGACCACGGCGTCGTCCAGGCCGAGCAGCGTGGTCAGGCCGTCCGTCTCCGGCGCCTGGTGGGCGGCCCGGCCCTCGACCACGCCGTCCTCGACCGACTCGACCAGCACCTCGACCTCGCTGCCGATCCGCTGCTCGGCGCGCTGCGCGGTCAGCTCCTCGGCGAGCCGGGACAGCTTGGCCAGCCGCTCGTCGACGACGTCCTGCGGCAGCTTGCCGTCGAAGCCGGCGGCCTCGGTGCCGTCCTCGTCCGAGTAGCCGAAGACGCCGATCGCGTCGAGTCCGGCGTTGGTGATGAACCGTTCCAGCTCGGCGAAGTCCTCCTCGGTCTCCCCCGGGAAGCCCACGATGAAGTTCGACCGGACACCGGCCTCCGGGGCCTTGCCCCGGATGGTGCCGAGCAGGTCGAGAAACTGGTCCGTGTTGCCGAACCGCCGCATCCGGCGCAGCACGGCCGGGGCCGAGTGCTGGAAGGACAGGTCGAAGTACGGCACGACGCCGGCCGTCCCGGTCATCACGTCGATCAGGCCGGGCCGCATCTCGGCGGGCTGCAGGTAGCTGACCCGGACCCGCTCGATGCCCTCGACGGCGGCGATCTCGCTCAGCAGCGTCTCCAGCAGGCGGATGTCGCCGAGGTCCTTGCCGTACGAGGTGTTGTTCTCGCTGACCAGCACGACCTCGCGGACGCCCTGCCCGGCCAGCCACTGCGCCTCGTGCAGCACGTCGGACGGGCGGCGGGAGATGAACGAGCCGCGGAAGGCGGGGATGGCGCAGAAGGAGCACCGGCGGTCGCAGCCGGAGGCGAGCTTGACCGAGGCGACGGGGTTGTCGTCGAGGCGCTTGCGCAGCGTGCGCGGACCGGAGGCGGGCGCGACGCCCTCCGGGAGGTCCTCGGGGGCGCCGTGGCCGGGCAGCGCGACGTCGGCCGCGGCGGCCTGGCGCTCGACGGGGGTGAGCGGGAGCAGCTTGCGGCGGTCGCGCGGGAGGTGGGCGGCGTGGGTGCCGCCGGAGAGGATGGTCTGGAGGCGGTCGGTGATGTTCGCGTAGTCGTCGAAGCCGAGCACCGCGTCGGCCTCGGGCAGCGCGTCCTGGAGCTCCTTGCCGTAGCGCTCGGCCATACAGCCGACGGCCACGACGGCCTGCGTGCGGCCGTGACCCTTGAGGTCGTTGGCCTCCAGCAGGGCGTCCACGGAGTCCTTCTTGGCGGCCTCGACGAAGCCACAGGTGTTGACCACGGCGACGTCCGCATCGGCGGCGTCGTCGACCAGGAGCCAGCCATCGGCCTCCAGGCGCCCGGCGAGTTCCTCGGAATCCACCTCGTTGCGGGCGCATCCGAGCGTGACAAGGGCGACAGTACGGCGTTCAGGCATAACGCCAAGATTAACGCGCGGCCCCCGGTGCCGTTCGCCCCGGAGGCCGCGCGCCTCACTTCACAAGATCTTTGCCCACGACGGACCGCCTGCTTCAGCCTGCCTGCGGGTCCCCGGGGGTGTACGTGAGGTGCACCACCTGGCCGTCCTCACCCGCCGCGCCGAGGTCCTTGCCGTTGACGTACACGTGCACGGCGCCGGCGTTCCCGATCACCAGTTTGATCTGCTTCGGGTCGGTGAAGGTCTGGTCGGCGCCCTGGTCCAGGTTGTTCTGGAAGAGCGACTTGCCGTTGCCGTCGAGCGCCGACACCCAGCTGGTGTCCTTCTCGGCGACCAGCTTCACGGTGACCTTGTCGGCCGGGGCCGCCGCGATGGCGGCGACGCTCGGCGAGGCCGGGGCGGCCGGTGCGGGCGGCTGGACGGAGGGGCTCGCCGCCGCCGAGGCGGCGACCGCCAGCGGCACGCCGGAGGCACCCGCGGTGGACCGGCTCGGCTTGCCGGCGAACAGGTTGAAACCGATCAGCGCGACCACGGCGGCGATCGCGACCATCATCGCGGTCGTCCAGTTCGGGCGGCGGTGGTCGGTGATCCGGATCGGGCCGGTGTCCATCAGCTGGGCGGGGCGCTTGGTGACGGGGGCTCCGCCGTGCGCGGCGTCGTACCGGGCGACCAGCGCGTCGCCGTCCGCACCGACCGCCGCCGCGATCGCCCGGATGTGCCCCCGGGCGTAGAAGTCGCCGCCGCAGCGCCCGAAGTCGTCCTCCTCGATGGCGTGCACGATCGGCACCCGGACCCGGGTGCCGGCGCTCACCTGGTCCACCGTCAGCCCGGCCAGCAGCCGGGCGTCGGCCAGCACCCGCCCGATGCCCACCGCCTCGGCGGGCCCGGCCGCCTCCTCGCCCGAAGGCACGGCGGACGGCGACCCGGTGGTGGAGTGGGGGGCGGAAGACCGGCGGTTGTCTCGTCGGGGGGACTTGCCGATGGTCACTGGGCGCGCCTTTCGAGCGTTGGCCACCTGCTGAGAAGACAGTCTAGGGGTGGGGTCCAGGGCCTTTTCAAGCGGAGCAGGCCCGAATGAGCACCCTCCGCTGAGGGGACGTACGCTCCGGTCGGCCGGTTCCCGTACTCCCCCGTCCTCCGAACGAGTGAGAGGGTGGGTGAGTCACCCTCAGGGCGGCCGGAGTCAGCCCCGGATACCGAGGATCACCCCGTCCAACTCCTCGGGTGTGACCAGGACGTCACGCGCCTTCGAACCCTCGCTCGGGCCCACGATGTCACGGGACTCCATCAGGTCCATCAGCCGGCCCGCCTTGGCGAAGCCGACCCGGAGCTTGCGCTGGAGCATCGAGGTCGAACCGAACTGGGTAGAGACCACCAGCTCGACCGCCTGGACCAGCAGGTCGAGGTCGTCGCCGATCTCCTCGTCGACCTCCTTCTTGGGCCCGCCGCCGACCGTGACGTCGTCGCGGTAGGTCGCCGTCAGCTGGTCCTTGCAGTGCTGGACGATCTTGGCGATCTCGGCCTCGGTGACGAACGCCCCCTGCATCCGGACCGGCTTGCTCGCGCCCATCGGCAGGAAGAGCGCGTCGCCCTTGCCGATCAGCTTCTCGGCGCCGGGCTGGTCCAGGATGACCCGGGAGTCGGTCATCGCCGAGGTGGCGAAGGCCAGCCGGGACGGCACGTTCGCCTTGATCAGACCGGTCACGACGTCGACCGAGGGCCGCTGGGTGGCGAGCACCAGGTGGATGCCGGCCGCGCGGGCCAGCTGGGTGATCCGGACCACCGAGTCCTCGACGTCGCGCGGCGCGACCATCATCAGGTCGGCCAGCTCGTCGACGATCACCAGCAGGTACGGGTACGGCGTCAGCTCGCGCTGGCTGCCGAGCGGCGGGGTGATCTTCCCCGCCTTCACCGCCGCGTTGAAGTCGTCCACGTGCCGGAAGCCGAAGGCCGCCAGGTCGTCGTAGCGCAGGTCCATCTCACGGACCACCCACTGGAGCGCCTCGGCCGCCTTCTTCGGGTTGGTGATGATCGGCGTGATCAGGTGCGGGATGCCCTCGTACGCCGTCAGCTCGACCCGCTTGGGATCGACCAGCACCATCCGCACCTCGTCCGGGGTGGCCCGGGCCAGCACCGAGGTGATCAGGCAGTTGATGCACGAGGACTTGCCCGCGCCGGTCGCGCCCGCGACCAGGATGTGCGGCATCTTGGCGAGGTTGGCCATCACGGTGTGACCCTCGACGTCCTTGCCCATGCCGACCAGCATCGGGTGGTCGTCCTCGGCCGCCGTGCGCGAGCGCAGCAGGTCGCCGAGGTTGACCATCTCCCGGTCCTTGTTGGGGATCTCCACGCCGACCGCCGACTTGCCCGGGATCGGGCTGATGATCCGGACGTCCGCGCTGGCCACCGCGTAGGCGATGTTCTTGGCCAGCGCGGTGATCCGCTCGACCTTGACGGCGGGTCCGAGCTCCACCTCGTAGCGGGTGACCGTCGGGCCCCGGGTGAAACCGGTGACCTTGGCGTCCACCTTGAACTCCGCGAAGACCCCGCTGAGCTGCGCGACCACCTCGTCGTTCAGCGCACTGCGGGTCTTGCCCGGCCCGCCGCGCTCCAGCAGGTCCAGCGGCGGCAGCGAGTAGGTGACGTCGCCGGAGAGCTGGAGCTGCTCCATCCGGGCCGGCGCGGGGGTGTGCTTCTCCATGTCCACGCCGTCCGGGGCACCGGCCGTCCGGGCCGCCGGAACGGCCGGCTCCTCGGGCGGCGCCGTCCGGTCCTGCACCTGGTGCATCATGCTGGCCACCGCCGGGGAGGCCGGCACCCCGTACAGCAGCGCGCCGTCCAGATCGGCCGCGACACCGGCCGCGATGTCCCTGGTCTGGTACGGGTCGCCGTCCGGCCCGGACTCCGGCAGGGCTTCGTCCGCCTTCCTGCGGCGGCGCCGCCGGCGGACGGCGATCTCGTCCTCCGGCGAGCCCTCGACCGTGATGGGCAGCGCCGACGGGTCGGCGTCCTCCGGCGGGTCGGTGGAGTACTCGTGGCCGACGGCGTCCTGACCGTCGTGGTCCTCGTGGTACGCGGGCTCCACCACACCGAGCTTCTCGCCCAGCAGGCGCAGCCGCTCGGGAATCCGGTTCACCGGCGTCGCGGTGACCACCAGCAGGCCGAAGAACGCCACCAGCAGCAGCAGCGGCACCGCGAGCGGCGGACCCGCGGCGGCCATCATCGGCGTCGACACCGCCCAGCCGAGGATGCCGCCGGCCTGCCGTATCCGGGTCGCGCCACTGGACATCACGGGCGCGCCGCAGCCGATGTGCACCAGGCCGAGCACGCTGAGCACCAGCGCGGACAGGCCGACCACGATCCGTCCGTTCGCCTCCGGCAGCTCCGGATGACGCATCAGCCGGACGGCGACGCCGGCGAGCAGAAAGGGGATCAGCACGTCGAGCCGCCCGAACAGGCCGGACACCACGGTGATCGCCGCCTCGCCGAGCCAGCCCTGCGGGCCGAACCACGTCCCGGCGGCGGTGACCAGGGCCAGCGCGAACAGCAGCAGGCCCACGCCGTCCTTGCGGTGCTCGGGGTGCAGGTTCTTGGCACCGTCGCCGAAGCCCCGGAAGAGCGCGCCGACACTGTGCGCGAGACCCAGCCAGACGGCCCGGACGGCCCGGAAGAGGATCGGCCTCGGCGCGGGCGGCGGCGGCGCTGCCGGGGGCTTGGCCACGGCCTTCTTCGCCGGGGCCCGCTTCACCGGGGCCTTGGCCGGAGCCTTGGCGGCGGCCTTCTTCGCGGCCGGCCTGGGAGCCGCGGGGGCCTTCTTGGCCGGTCCGGGCTTCGGGTTGCGTGCCGCGCTGCCGGGCGTACGTGTGGCCATGGGTCAGCAGCCTACCGGCGCGGGCGAACCCGGGACGAGAGACCCACCAGGCAGGCCCCGCCGGGCTCCTGCCCGGGACGCGGGAATCCTGCGCTCACGGCAACCACAGCGGGGGCGCATGGACTCTGTGCTCACAGCAACCACAGCAGGGGCGCGGGGAACTGCGCGCGCAACCCTGCACCTCCGTAGAGCCCTGGTCGCGCAGTCCCCCGCGCCCCTGGAGGAACCCGATCCTGAACAGTGCCCCCTGAGGGGACTGTCAGTTCGCCCCGGGCCGGAGGGCGTCGAGCGCCTGCCGCAAGGCGGCGAGCTTGCGCTCCAGGTGACCCACCGCCGCGGCCACGCCCGGCTCCGCCGTGCCGTCCAGCTGCTTGGTGAGGGCCTCCGCCTGCTCCTCGACCGCGAGCAGCCGGGCCGAGAACTCGCCGAGCAGCGCACCGCCCAGGGCCGGCTGCCCGCCCGCCTCCAGCTGGAGCCTCAGCAGCGAGGCCTGCTCCTTGAGCTGGCAGTTCTTCATGTAGAGGTCGACGAAGACCGAGACCTTGGCGCGCAGCACCCATGGGTCGAACGGTTTGGAGATGTAGTCCACCGCGCCGGCCGCGTAGCCCCGGAAGGTGTGGTGCGGGCCGTGGTTGATCGCGGTCAGGAAGATGATCGGGATGTCCCGGGTGCGCTCCCGCCGCTTGATGTGCGAGGCGGTCTCGAAGCCGTCCATGCCGGGCATCTGGACGTCGAGCAGGATCACCGCGAAGTCGTCGGTGAGCAGCGCCTTCAGCGCCTCCTCACCGGACGCGGCCCGGACCAGGGTCTGGTCCAGCGCGGAGAGGATGGCCTCCAGCGCCAGCAGGTTCTCCGGTCGGTCGTCTACCAGGAGGATCTTCGCCTTCTGCACCACGACCCGCCCTCCTGCCGGTTGTCTTCCGAGGGAAGGCACCCGTGTGCCGCCCACCACTGCCCCGGTCATGCTAGCCGCACCCCCTCGCCCGCCGCGTCGGGATACGTGATCCAGTACCGCCGGACCGCGCCCCGCACAACCGGAGGCCTGCGCACCATGTCACCGATCGGTCACTGTTCGCAACGATGGGTGACCCTATCGGGTTCCCGACTCGACCCGCCACTGCGACCGAACCCGCCGCAGCCGGGCCCACTGCGACCGGGCCCACGGCGACCGCCCCCGCCCGGCCGGGCCGCTCAGGCCGACGGCAGCCACTGCCGCATCACCGCGAGCAGGTGGTCGGTCTCGACCGGCTTGGTGACGTGGTCGGTCGCCCCGGCGTCCAGGCTCTTCTCCCGGTCCCCCTTCATCGCCTTGGCGGTCAGCGCCACGATCGGCAGACTCGCGAACTGGGGCATCCGGCGGATCGCCTTCATCGTCGCGTAGCCGTCCATCTCCGGCATCATGATGTCCATCAGGACGAGCGCCACGTCCTCGTGCTGTTCGAGCACCTCGATGCCCTCGCGGCCGTTCTCCGCGTAGAGCACGGTCAGCCCGTACTGCTCCAGCACGCTGGTGAGCGCGAAGACGTTGCGGATGTCGTCGTCGACGATCAGCACCTGCTCGCCGTGGAAGCGCCCCTGGAACTGGGCGGGCACCACCGGCCGGGCGGCCGGCTCGGCCGGCTGGCGCTGCCCGGCCTCCTCCTCGGCGGCCGCCCGGCGCCGGGCGGCGGTGCTGCGCCGCCGCTCCTCGGCCAGCTCCCGGACCTCCTGGGCCCAGTGCTCCGCCGGGTTCTCCCCGACCGGGACGGGCGTGCCCATCGGGGTGACGGCCACGACGGCCCGGATCGGCGGCCCGGCGGGGCGCTCCAGCGTCACCGTGCCGGGGGCCTCGCTGCGCAGCGGCAGGTAGAGGGTGAAGGTGGAGCCCTGGCCGAGCTCGCTCTCGGCGTGGATCTCGCCGCCGAGCAGCCGGGCGATCTCCCGGCTGATGGAGAGCCCGAGCCCGGTGCCGCCGTACTTGCGGCTCGTCCCGCCGTCGGCCTGCTTGAACGCCTCGAAGATCTCCCGCAGCTTGTTGTCGGGGATGCCGATCCCGGTGTCGGAGACCGAGAAGGCGATCAGCGGCTCGTCCGGGTCGGTGATCGACCCGCTCTCCAGCAGCTGTTCGCGGACGTGCTGCGGGACGCTGCCGTCGGCCGGGCGGATCCGCAGTTCGACGGCGCCGGTGTCGGTGAACTTCACCGCGTTGGAGAGCAGGTTGCGGAGCACCTGCTGGAGGCGCTGCTCGTCGGTGTGCAGGGTGACCGGGAGGTCGGGCGAGACGACCACCGCGAAGTCCAGGCTCTTGTCGGCGGTGAGCGGGCGGAACGCCGCCTCCACGTAGTCGACCAGCTGGACCAGCGCGATCTTGGCCGGGCGGACGTCCATCTTGCCCGCCTCGACCTTGGACAGGTCGAGGATGTCGTTGATCAGCTGGAGCAGGTCGGAGCCGGCGCCGTGGATGGTCTCGGCGAACTCGACCTGCTTGGCCGAGAGGTTGCCCTCGTTGTTGTCGGAGAGCAGCTTGGCCAGGATCAGCAGCGAGTTGAGCGGCGTGCGCAGCTCGTGCGACATGTTGGCGAGGAACTCGCTCTTGTACCGGGAGGCGAGGGCGAGCTGTTCGGCGCGCTCCTCCAGGACCTGGCGGGCCTCCTCGATCTCGCTGTTCTTGATCTCGATGTCGCGGTTCTGCTGGGCGAGTTGCTCGGCCTTCTCCTGCAACTCCTCGTTGGTGCGCTCCAGTTCCTCCTGGCGTGCCTCCAACTCGGCTGATCGCATCGAGAGTTCGGCGGTGAGCCGCTGGGACTCCAGCAGCAGGCCCTCGGTCTTGGTGTTGACGCTGATGGTGTTGACGGTGACGCCGATCAGGTCGGCGATCTGGTTCAGGAAGTCCAGCGCGACGGTGGTGAAGGAGCTGAAGGTGGCCAGCTCGATCACCCCGAGCAGCCGGCCCTCGAACAGCACCGGGAGCACCACGACGTGGGCCGGCGAGGCCTCGCCGAGGCCGGAGGCGATCTTCAGGTAGCCGGGCGGGGTGCCCTTGAGGATGATCGAGCGCTTCTCCACCGCCGCCTGCCCGACCAGGCCCTCGCCGGGGCGGAAGGTGGTCGGCATGGCGCGGCGCTGGTAGCCGTAGCTGCCGATCAGGCGCAGCACGGTGTCGTTCTCGTCGTCGTCCTCGGTGATCAGCTCGGCCGTCCGGCCGGCCGGCTGGGCGAGGAAGAAGGCGCCGTGCTGGGCGGAGACCACCGGGGTCAGCTCGGTCATGATGAGCGCGGCCACGGCCTCCAGGTCGCGGCGGCCCTGCAACTGGCCGGAGATCCGGGCCAGGTTGGTCTTGAGCCAGTCCTGCTCCTGGTTGGTGCGGGTGGTCTCGCGCAGGTTGGCGATCATCTGGTTGATGTTGTCCTTGAGCTCGTCGAGCTCACCGGACGCGTCCACGTCGATCCGCAGGGAGAGGTCGCCGCGGGTCACGGCGGTGGCGACCAGCGCGATCGCGCGGACCTGGCGGGTCAGGTTGTTGGCGAGTTCGTTCACCGACTCGGTGAGGTCCTGCCAGGTGCCGTCCACGCCCGGCACCCGGGCCTGGCCGCCGAGCCGGCCGTCGGTGCCGACCTCGCGGGCGACGCGGGTGACCTCGTCGGCGAAGGCGCCGAGCTGGTCGACCATGGTGTTGATGCTGGTCTTGAGCTCCAGGATCTCGCCCCGGACGTCCACGTCGATCTTCTGCGACAGGTCGCCGCGGGCGACGGCGGTGATGACCAGGGCGATGTTGCGGACCTGCCCGGTCAGGTTGTTGGCCATCTGGTTGACGTTGTCGGTCAGGTCCTTCCAGATCCCGGCGACTCCGGGCACCCCGGCCTGGCCGCCCAGGATGCCGTCGGTGCCCACCTCGCGGGCGACCCGGGTCACCTCGACGGCGAAGGCCGACAGCTGGTCGACCATGGTGTTCAGGGTGCCCGCCAGCGCGGCGACCTCGCCCTGCGCCTCGATGGTGATCTTCTTCGACAGGTCGCCCCGGGCCACCGCCGTGGCGACCTCGGCGATGTTGCGGACCTGGCTGGTCAGGTTGGACGCCATGAAGTTGACGTTGTCGGTCAGATCCCGCCAGATGCCGGAGACCCCGCTGACCCGGGCCTGACCGCCCAGGTTGCCTTCCGTCCCCACCTCGCGTGCCACTCGCGTGACCTCGTCGGCGAACGCGGACAGCTGGTCGACCATGGTGTTGACGGTCATCACCAGCTCGCGGATCTCGCCGCGCGCGTCGACGGTGATCTTCTTGGAGACGTCGCCCCGGGCGACCGCCGTGGTCACCTCGGCGATGTTACGAACCTGACTGGTCAGGTTGTTGGCCATCAGGTTGACGCTGTTGGTCAGGTCCTTCCAGGTACCGGACACCCCCGGCACGCTGGCCTGCCCGCCGAGAATGCCCTCGGTGCCCACGTCCCGGGCCACTCTGGTGACCTCGTCGGCGAAGGCGCCGAGCTGGTCGACCATGGTGTTGATGGTGTTCTTCAGCTCCAGGATCTCGCCGGCCGCGTCCACCTGGATCTTCTGCGACAGGTCGCCCTTGGCCACCGCCGTGGTCACCTGCGCGATGTTGCGCACCTGACCGGTCAGGTTGTTGGCCATCGAGTTGACGTTCTCGGTCAGGTCCTTCCAGACCCCCGCGACCCCGGGCACCTCGGCCTGACCACCGAGGATGCCCTCCGTACCGACCGCGCGGGCCACCCGCGTCACCTGCTCGGCGAAGCCCGAGAGCTGGTCCACCATGATGTTGATGGTGTTCTTCAGCTCCAGGATCTCGCCCCGGGCGTCCACCTCGATCTTCTGCGAGAGATCGCCCTTGGCCACCGCCGTGGTCACCTGCGCGATGTTGCGCACCTGACCGGTCAGGTTGTTGGCCATGAAGTTCACCGAGTCGGTGAGGTCACGCCACACCCCGGCGACGCCCGGCACCTGCGCCTGACCGCCGAGCCGGCCCTCGGTCCCCACCTCGCGGGCGACTCTGGTCACCTGGGCGGAGAAGCCGTTGAGCTGGTCCACCATCGTGTTGACGGTGTTCTTCAGCTCCAGCATCTCGCCGGCCACGTCGACCGTGACCTTGTGCGACAGGTCACCCTTGGCCACCGCCGTGGTCACCTCGGCGATGTTGCGCACCTGCGCGGTCAGCCGGCCGGCCATCGTGTTGACCGAGTCCGCCAGGTCCTTCCAGCTGCCGGTCGCGCCCTTCACCCGGGCCTGGCCGCCGAGCTTGCCCTCGGTACCGACCTCGATGGCGACTCTGGTCACCTCGTCGGTGAACTCCGAGAGCTGGTCGACCAGCCCGTTCACCGTCCGCCCCACCTTGAGGAACTCGCCGCGCAGCGGGTGGCTCACCCCGTTGGTGTGGACCGAACGCAGCTCCATCCGCTGGTCCAGGTCACCCTCGGCGATCGAGCTGAGCACCCGGCCGACCTCGGCCATCGGGCGGGCCAGGTCGTCGATCAGCGCATTGCAGTTGTCGACGGCCGCCATCCAGGCGCCCTCGCCGACCCCGGTCTCCAGCCGCTCGGAGAGCCGGCCCTCACGGCCGACCGCACGCCGCACCCGGGCCAGCTCGCCGGTCAGGTGCTGGTTGCGCTCGGCCACCTCGTTGAACACCGCCGCGATCTCGGCCAGCGGCCCGTCCCCCGGCACGGTCAGCCGGCGGCGGAAGTTGCCGTCCCGCATCGCGGTGAGCGCGGCGAGCAGTTTGCGCAGGTCGGCCGGTTCGGCACCCCGGTTGTGATTCGGGCGCCGTCCCGCACCGCTGCGGGACGGCGCCGCCGTCCGGGCCGAGCGCGCGGGCGCCGGAGTCGTACCGGGTACGTCCTTGGTGGCCGAACTCAACGGGCCCTCCCACATCGTGACTGTTCCGTGCTGCTCTGTGCCGCTTCCCAGCCGGCTCCTGGCACCGGCCTGATCCTGCCCGGCCGGCCCGCTCCACAGCGGCCTGCTCAGCCTCGACCGTACTTCCCCGGCCGGGGTACTGCCGACCCCCCAGTCTGTCAGTCCCGGCGGCGTGTGTCCGTCGGGTTGCGCAGGGTCAACGGTGACGATGCCGGATCAGGTGTCCAGAATCACCCGCAGGTGCCTGTTTCACCGCCCTGGCCCCACGGGGTACCAAGCGGAAAGTAGGGTGGAACGCTGCACCGCGCCAAAAGCGCTCCGCCTCGCCCGCCTCCGGGCGCCGACAGCGGGTGCGCCCGCGGCCCGGCCCGGCCCGGCCCGGGGCAGAGACGTCGACCTGATGGGAGAAGTGGCACGTGGTCACCGCGCGCGCAGCCGCCACCTTCGAACCGGTCGGCCGGTCGGCCGCCGCAGCGCGCGGTTTCGTCCGCGACGCCCTGCTCGGCTGGGGCCTGCCCGAGGTCGTCGACGACGCGGTCGTGCTGGTCAGCGAGCTGGTCACGAACGCCGTGGTGCACGCGGGGACGGCCGCCGAGGTGCACTGCCTTCGCGAGGAGGAGACGGTACGGATCGAGGTGACGGACCGCCACCCCGAGCGCGGCCTGCCCTCGTTCGCGCACGTCCCCACCGCCTCCTCCGACCGGTACGCCGACCCCGACGGCGAGGGCGGCCGCGGCCTGCTGATGTGCTCGGCGCTCTCGTCCAGTTGGGGCGTCGAGTACTCCGCCGGGCAGAAGACCGTCTGGTTCCGGCTGCCGTTGCCCGCGCACGAGGCCGGCACCCGGTACGCACTGCCGAGCCTGCCCGGCGGCGAGCTGCCAGAGGCGGCCGCCCCCGTCCGGGTCGGCGTCGTCCAGGTCGGCGAGGACGGGCTGGTCCGCTCCTGGAACCCGGACGCCGAAGCGCTCTTCCTGCACACCGCCGAGCAGGTGCTCGGCCTCCCCTGGGCCGAGCTCACCGTCTGGCCGCAGGCCACGGGCGCCGCCGCCGGACTCGCCCTCACCGACACCCTGCGGCTGGCCCGCTGGGAGGGCACCTTCGGGGTGCGCCGCGCGACCGGGCCGGTCGAGGAGGTCTACGGGCTCCAGGTCCGGGTCCGCGACACCGAGGGCAGCGCCTCCACGCTCTGCCTGCTGGTGCGCGAGAACGACCGGGGCGTCCTGCGCTCCCCCGGCGGCTCCGCCGAGCAGCCGGCCGCCGTCGAACCGCTGGACCTGCTGGTCGGCCCGGCCAACCCCGACGACCTCGGCGAGCTGCTGCAGACCATCGTCGAGCGGGCCCGCGACCTGCTCGACGCCGACGCCGCCTACCTGATGCTGAGCACCGAGGACGAGACCGAGTTCGAGGTCCGGGCGGCCACCGGCCTCGCGGCGGCGGGCCGCCGGCTCGCGCCCATCCCGAACGAGTCCGGCGTCGGCCGCTACGACTCCGCCCGGCTGCCGACCGTCCACGAGGACCTCGCCGTCCGGCCCACCGCCGCGCCGCTGCTGATCGGCACCGGGCTGCGCTCGCTGATCACCGTGCCGCTCAAGGTCGAGGGCCGGCTCACCGGCTCGCTCGGCGTCGCCGCCGCCGCACCCGGCCGCTTCGACAACGAGGACGCGCTGCGGCTCCAGTTCGCCGCCGACCGGATCGCGCTGGCCCTGGAGAGCGCCCGGCTCGCCGAACTCGAACGCCTCCGCCGGGGCTCGCTCTCCTTCCTAGTCGAGGCCTCCGACCTGCTCGCCGGGACGCTGGAGCACGAACAGACCCTGGCCCTGATGGCCCAGATGGCCGTGCCCACGCTCTCCTCCTGGTGCGCCGTCTACACCACCGGCGAGCAGGGCACCGGAGCCGACCTCGCCTTCGTCCTGCACGAGGACGAGGACCGCATCGACCCGCTGCGCGCCCTGCTCGACAAGACCCCGGCCCCGGACAGCAGCCCGGCCCCCGGCGCCCGGTTCTGGACCGCACCCGGCGAGCGGGCCCGCACCTCCGGGCTGGCGGACAGCCCCGAGCTCTCCGGACTGCTCGGCGAGACCGTGGTACTGCCGCTCGCCGCCCGGAACCGGGTGATCGGGCTGCTGGTGCTGGGCGTCGGCGCGGGCATGCGGTTCCGTCAGGAGATCCTCGAACTCGCCGAGGACCTGTCCCGCCGGGCCGCCCTGGCGCTCGACAACTCCCGCCTCTACTCGGAGCGGAACGCCACCAGCCAGGCCTTCCAGCGCGCCCTGCTGCCGCCCGAGCTGCCGAAGATCCCCGGCGTCGAGGTGGAGGTCTTCTACCAGGCGGCCGGCGAGGGCAACGAGGTCGGCGGCGACTTCTACGACATCTTCCCGATCCGCGAGGGCACCTACGGCTTCGCGATCGGCGACGTCTGCGGCACCGGCCCGGAGGCCGCCTCGGTCACCGGCCTGGCCCGCAACTCACTGCGCCTGCTGGCCCGCGAGGGTCTGGACGCCCCGCAGGTCCTCACCCGGCTGAACGCCGCGATCCTGGACGAGGGCACCCGCAGCCGGTTCCTCACCCTGCTGTACGGGGAGCTGACACCCAAGGCCGACGGCAGCACCGCCCTCTCACTGGTCTGCGCCGGACACCCGCTGCCGCTGAGACTGCGCACCGACGGCCAGGTCGACCTGGCCGCCTCCCCGCAGCCGCTGCTCGGCGTGATGGACGACCTGGAGCTGACCGCGGAGGACCTCGTCCTGCTGCCCGGCGAGGTGCTGCTGTGCGTGACCGACGGCGTCACCGAACGGCGGGAGGGGCTGCGGATGCTGGGCGAGGACGGGCTCGTCCAGGTGCTCACCGGCTGCACCGGCCTGACCGCCGGCGCCGTCTCGGCCCGCGTCCAGCGAGCGGTCGAACGCTTCGCGCCCGAGCCGCCCTCGGACGACATGGCCATCCTCACCCTGCGGGTCCCGCAGCAGCGCCAGGGCTGACGGGGCGTCCGGGCCACGGCAACCCGACACCCCGCCTCCGTCCTGCCTCCGTGGCGCTTCCGGCCCCGGGATGCTCACTCTCGTTCAACAACCGTCCATCGACGGCGCCCTACAGCTGACGAGCGTACAAATTGTGCGATTCACAAGGGTACAAGCGAGGTAGGGGCGGGTACACCGCTGTCACCGGGGAATCCCCCGGCAGGGGACACCGACCGGCGGCCGAGCCGCTGGTTCTTCACTCAGCCGCAGCCGCCCACACCTTGCCACGGCCTCTCGCCGCCTTGGTTCCGTGCGCCCAGGCCCGGCAACCGCACAGCCACACCCCCACCTGATCGCACTGACCGCGCCATGCCGGCGCACAGAGTGAAAGGAGCCTCCGGTGAGCAACGAAGCTACCGGGGCACAGAACGCCCGACCCGCAGGAGCCGACGCGGGTCCTCTCGGATACCTGGCACTCGGCCTCACCCTCCTCGCCTACGGCCTGCTGAGCACCGGCATCCTCAGCGGTGCCGGCGTCAAGGACGCCGCCTCCCTCGCCCACCTGCTCGGCGGGCTCGCCCTGTTCGTCGCCGGCCTCTGGCAGCTGCGCGGCGGCGACGGATTCACCGGCACCGCCTTCACCGGCCTTGGCGCCTTCTGGGCGGTCTGGTCGGTCGGCGGCAGCGCCGGCAAGGACGCCACCGGCCTGTTCCTGCTGCTGTGGGCCCTGCTCGCACTGACCCTGACCGCTGCCGGTTGGCGCTCGGGGCTGTTCAGCCGGCTCGTCTACGGCCTGCTGACGCTCAGCCTGCTGCTCAGCGCCATCGCGACCTTCGCCGGCAACGGCGGACTCGCCAAGGCCGCCGGGTGGATCGCCGCGGTCTCCGGTCTGACGGCCTGGTACTGGGCCACCAGCACGCTGGTCAACAGCGGCTGGGGCCGGGCCGCACTGCCGGTCAGGTAAGGCACAGCTCGGCACACGCAGGTGGGCCGGACCTCTCCGCGAGGGGAGGTCCGGCCCACCTGTGTTTCCGGGGCCGCCTGCGTTCGCGCTCTCAGCTGCTGACGGAGGTCCGCTCGGGCTCCGGGGCTGTGGCGGCCTCCTGCTGCGACGGGCGCCAGCCGCTGAACGCGTGCTGCACCAGGTACGCGACCAGCAGCAGTGCCACGGCCACCAGCCCGTCCGCCCAGAAGTGGTTCGCGGTCGCGACCACGACGAACACCGTGACGACCGGATGCAGCACCACCAGCCAGCGCCAGGGCCCCCTGGCCACCTTCAGCACTGCGACGGCGGCCAGCACGCTCCACGCGACATGGACCGAGGGCATCGCCGACAGCTGGTCCGGCACCACCCCGCCGACCGCACCTCCGTACACCGACTGCCCGTACTGCGCCGCGACGTCCACGAACCCGCTCTCGGCGAGCATCCGGGGCGGCGCGACGGGAATGAACTGGATGACCAGGCAGGCCCCCGTCGTGAGCACGACGGTGTTCCGGACCCAGCCGTAGCGGTCACGGTGCCGGAGGAAGACCCAGGCCAGCAGAGCGATCATCACCGCGAAGTGCATCGTCGCGTAGTAGTAGTTGCTCGCCGTCACCAGCCACGCGTGCGGGAGCACCGCCTGTTGCAGTGCCGCTTCGTCCGGGAACCCCCACCGCAACTCGGTCCGGTGGATCCAGTCCGCCCGGTCGAGTGCGTGGTCCGCGCTCAACACCGAGAGACGGCCGACCAGTTGCCACAGGGAGAAGAGCGCGAGCAACGTACCCGCCTCGCGGAGCAGGGCGGCCGCAGGAGCCGCCCGCGGACGCCGAATACGCTTCGCCGCGTACGCCGCTCCGAGGAGCGCGACAGCGGATCCGCCGGCGCTCTGCCAGGTAAGGGTCAGGTTCTGCATTCGCAGAGGTTAACGCAAAGTAGCCCCCATCCGGATGGATGGGGGCTACTTTGGAATGATTGTTCGGCGGCGTCCTACTCTCCCACAGGGTCCCCCCTGCAGTACCATCGGCGCTACGAGGCTTAGCTTCCGGGTTCGGAATGTAACCGGGCGTT